>NZ_JBNNVP010000018.1:0-116649 GCF_050280605.1 Pseudomonas sp. NPDC089918
GTGTAGTCTCGCTGACTACGCCTTTTTGCTGATTCCATTACGTCCTCCTGAAAAACAGATCAGAAGGTGTAAACCTTATTCAGGACGGGACACAGGCATAAAAAAAGGACCTCTGAAAAGAGGTCCTTTTGTTTTTCCATGCTTCAGCGCAACGATTGCTCAGTTCTTCACCGTTTCCTCAAGAGAGAAACGTCCCAGTGGATTCTGCTGGAAGTTTTCGATGTTCTTGCGCGAAATGTTGATGTAAGGGCTGTAGTAAAGGTCGATCCAGTTGACGTCATTTTTGGCGATCTTCTGCAGGTCGACGTACATCTGTTCACGCTTGGCCGGGGCCGCTTCAATGCGGGCAGCCGATACCAGATCCTTGACCTTGTCGTTCTTGTAGCGGGTCATGTAGTTCATGTTGGTGTCGTGGCCCAGAACGAACGTGGTCTTCTGGTCCGGGTCGAGGATGTCGTTGGTCCAGTACATCACGGACAGGTCGTAGTCACCGTCGACCAGCATCTGCCAGCTCTGGGTGGGGTCAACCTTTTGCAGGGTGGCGGTCACACCGACGGCTGCCAGTTGCTGTTGAACCAGCACCGCAATCTGCTCATCAGCTTCGTTACCGGCATTGACCACGTAATTCAGCTTCATGCCCGCTGCGCCGGCATCGATCAGCATCTGCTTGGCTTTGACCGGGTCAAACGGACGCTTCAGGTTGTCGGCGTAGTGGTAAAGCGAGCCTTTGGGGATGTAGGAGTAAGCCTCCTGGCCATGGCCGAAGGTCACGGTATCGACCACCGATTTTTTGTTGATCGCCATGTCCAGTGCCTGACGTACTTCAGGCTTGCTCAGCAACCCGTGCTCATGGTTGATCAGCAGGTGATCTTCCCGAGTGGAAGGGTCGGAGTGGATGGTCAGGTTGGGATCCTTGCGCAGCGCATCGACTCGCGAAAACGGTACGAAGATCGCGGAGTCCAGCTCACCTGCCTGCACCTTGAGCATCCGGGTGTTGTCGTCCGGAATGGAAATCCACTCCACGCCATCCAGGCTGACCTTGTCGGCCTGCCAGAAGTGCGGGTTCTTTTCCAGCTTCACGCGATCGCCGCGCAGCCATTCCTTGACAAAAAATGCCCCTGACACCACTGGCTCCTGAGCATAGGCATCTTCGCCCATGCGGGTCATGGCCTTCTGCGAGAGCACCGACACGGTCGGCGAGGCCAATTGCGAGAGGAACGGTACCGACGGGGTAGTCAGGGTAACGACCAGGGTCTGTGGATCGGCCGCTTTCGCCGTGTCGATCAGTTTGTAGGCATCGCTCCACAGCGAGGCCTTGTTATCACGAGTGCGCAACAGACTGAATGCCGCATCTTCGGCCGTGATCGGCGAGCCGTCGGAGAATTTCGCCGCGCGCATTTTGAACGTGTAGGTCAGGCCATCGTCGGAGACTTTCCAGCTTTCAGCCAGGCCGGGCTCCATCTTGCTGCCGGCCTTGTTGACCCGGATCAGTGTGTCGTAGACATTGGAAAATACCCAGGTATCGCGGTTTTGCGCGCTTTTGATCGGGTCGAACGTGGTGCTTTCTTCACGGCAACCGATGGTGAGTACACCCGCCGCCTGGGCAATGCCGCTGGCAAGGGTACAAGCGGTCAATGTGGCTGCGGCGAGCAATTTCAAATGCCTGGATCTCATGGTCAAACTCCTTCTTGATGAGTACGTGGTTTTTTAAAACAGAGGCTCCTCGAGCACGCAGTCGTAACGGCGAGCGTCGAGTTGACGGGTAGGGGGCGCCACCTGGCTACAAGTGGCACGAATGTAGCGACAGCGTGGGTGAAAGGCGCAGCCGGATGGCAACTGCAAAGGGCTGGGCGGTTCACCGGGCAAAGGGTCGGTGGGTAGCGCCCGGGCCGGATCGATTTCTGGAATCGACTGGATCAGCGCGGCGGTATAGGGATGTCGCGGGGAGCGAAATACTTCTTCCACCGGTCCTTCTTCCACGATCTTGCCCAAGTACATCACCGCCACTCGATCACAGAGCCGGCGAACGATCGCCAGATCATGGGCAATGAACACAATCGCCAGGTTCATGCGCTGGCGCAGCTCCAGCAGCAAGTTGATGATCTGCCCCTGGATGGACACGTCCAGCGCGGCCACGCATTCATCGGCGACGATCAGGCGCGGCTCCACGGCCAGCGCACGGGCGATCCCGACACGCTGGCATTGGCCACCGCTCAAGGCGTGCGGTTTGCGGGAGGCCAATTCGGGGCGCAGACCAACCAAAGTCAGCAGTTCATCGACACGGGCGGCAATCAGCGATTCCGGCACTTTGCGTTGTACCCGGAGCACTTCTGCCAGGGTCTGGCCGATGCTAAGGCGTGGATTGAGGGCGGCATAAGGGTCTTGGAAAACCATCGCTGTCTCATGACGCAGTCTCTCGATATCGATCTTCCCGGCATGGGCCATGTCGATGCCGTCGAACAGCACCTGCCCGGCGTAAATCTCGTTGAGGTGCAGGATCGCCCGCCCCAGGCTGCTTTTACCGCTGCCCGACTCGCCGACCAGCCCGAGCGTTTCTCCAGCCGAGAGGGTCAGCGAGACGCCGTTGACCGCCGTCAGCCATTGCCGGTTCATGCCCAGCAAACCAGTGCCCGGCGCGGCGAAGCGCACATGCAAATCCTTGACCTTGAGCAGGGTCATGAGCGGTCTCCGGCGGCCAAGGGGTAATGACAAGCGATGCGGTGTCCATGGCTGACCGGCTGCAAACCCGGCATCAGTGTTGTGCATCGGTTGCCGATTTGCTGGCAACGCGGATTGAAGCGGCAACCCTGGGGCAGGGCGTCGAGCAGGGGCGGTTGCCCGGCGATGGTTTTGAGCAATGCGTGACCGTGACTGGTGGCCGGTTGACAGTCGATCAACCCCGCGGTGTAAGGGTGGCGTGGATGGGCCAGCACCTCGTGCTTGTTGCCGTGCTCGCACAAGCGTCCGGCGTACATCACCGCAATCGAGTCGCAGGTCTGCGCAACGACCCCCAGGTCATGGGTGATCATGATGATCGACAGGCCACGCTGGTCACGAAGATCCAACAGCAGGCGCAGGATCTGCGCTTGCACCGTGACGTCGAGGGCGGTGGTCGGTTCGTCGGCGATCAGCACGTTCGGGTTGCAACCCAGTGCCACGGCGATCATCGCTCGCTGGCGCATGCCGCCGGAGAATTCGTGAGGGTAACTGTCGACTCGTCGCTGCGGATCGGGAATGCCCACCTGACGAAGGACGTCGATGGCTTGAGCGCGGGCTTCACGCTTGCTGGCGCCTTGGTGCAGACGAATACCTTCGCCAATCTGCTCGCCGATGCGCATCAACGGGTCGAGATGGCTGCTGGGGTTCTGGAAAATCATCCCCAACTGACGCCCACGCATGCGACGCATGCCGGCCTCGTCCAGGTGCAATAGATTTTCCCCGGCCAGTTGCACGGCGGTGCCTTCGACACGCAGGTTCGGCGACGGCAACAGTCTCATTAAACCGCGACAAGCCAGGGTCTTGCCGGAGCCGCTTTCTCCCACCAGTCCGAGCACTTCACCCTCGGCCAGGTCAAAGGACAAACGATCCACCAGCGTCACCTCGTGCTCACCCTTACGGGCGATAACGCTGAGCTCCTCGACCTTCAGCACAGGCGCACTCACGAGCGTTCACCCAAGTGTTCGGCAACAGCATCGGCCAACAGGCTGAAGCCCATGGCCAGGGTGACGATCGCCAATCCAGGGAAGGTGCAGATCCACCAGGCGGAAGTAATGAAACTCTGGCCTTCGGCGACCATCGTGCCCCACTCGGCGGTCGGTGGTTGAACCCCGAGGCCGAGGTAACTGACCGCTGCGCCATTGAGCAATACCAGCACCGCATCGGACATGGAAAACACGATTGAACCGAACATCGCGTTCGGCAGCAGGTGCCTGAACAGAATGCGCCCATGACCGAAGCCGAGGCTTTTGGCGGCCAGGGCAAAATCGCTTTCCTTGAGTATCAGGATCTGCGAGCGGATCAATCGTGCGTAGGACACCCAGCCCACCAGTGCCATGGCGATATAGAAACTCATCAGGCCGGGACCGAGGATCGCCATGATCGCCAGCATTAACACCAGGAACGGGAAGGCCAGGATGATATCGATCAGGCGCATGCAGAACGTGTCGAAACGCCCGCCGATGTAGCCGGACAAAGCCCCGACACACGTGCCGATCAGAAACGGGAAAATCACCCCGATGACCGCCAGCTGCAAGTCGATGCGGGCCGACCAGATCACTCGGGACAAGACGTCGCGGCCAAAATTGTCGGTGCCGAAAGGATGGGCCAGATGGGGCGCCAGCAAGCGAATATCCGTGTTTTGGGCGATCGGATCGAAGGGCGCGATCCAGGGCGCGAAGATCGCCAGCACCAGCCAGCCGAGCAGGATTGCCAGGCCCAATCCCATTGCCAGTCGAGGGTTACGCAAACCCAGGCGCAGGTTCAGTCGGGGGACCGTCGTTGCCTGGCTGCTCATCGGATCTTCACCCGTGGATCGATAGCGACTGTCACCACATCGGCGAGAAAGTTTACCGCCACGGTGGCGCAGGCCAGCACCATCGCTACGCCCTGGACCACCATATAGTCACGGGTGAAGATGCCTCGGACCAATAACTGGCCGATCCCGGGAATGGCGAACAGACTTTCGATGACCACCGTGCCGCTGATCAGCCAGCCGATATTCACCGCCAGCAGGTTGACGGCGGGTACGAGTGAGTTGGGCAGTACATGGCGACGAAACACTACGTCTTCAGACAGGCCGCGAGCCCGGGCTGCCGTGACATGGTCGGCTTGCAATTCCATCAGCATGCTTGCCCTCAGGTTACGTATCAATACCGCCGATAACGCCAGGGCAATGGTCAGGCAGGGCAGGACCATGTGGTGCAGTTTGTCCGGCCAGGAACGGCCGTAGCCGGAAACCGGAAACCAGCCCAGTTGTACGCTGAATAGCAGGATCAACATGATCCCCAGCCAAAATGCCGGCATGCCGAGGCCGGCGGTGGTGAACAGGCGGATCAGGTTGTCGCTCCAACCGCCCTTGTTACGGGCCGCAACGGTGGCCAGCGGCACCGCGATCAACATGGCCAGCAGCACGCTGCCAAGCACCAGAAACAACGTGGGCTCGATGCGCGTGCTGATCAGTTTCAAGGCGTCGACCTTGTACAGCAATGACTGGCCGAGGTCGCCATTGAACAGGTTTTTCAGGAAGTAGAAGTACTGCATCCACAGCGGCTGATCGAGGCCGAACTGAGCGCGCACCCTGAGCAGCCCCTCTGGCGTGCTGCGCGAACCGAGCAGGGCGCGCGCCGGGTCGCCGGGAATCGAGCGCACCAGCACAAACGTGATGAGACTGATGCCGAACAGCACCGGCAGCAGCTGCAGGGGGCGTGACAGGATGAAACGGTAACGCGACAGATTCATCGACTAACCTCGGTGCCGCTGGAGGAAATCCAGTAACACCGGAAAGTAGGCGTGAGGTTCTTCGTAGAAGGGCATGTGGCTGCTGTTGGGGAACACATGCAGTGCCGCATCCTTGAGTGCCATTTTCATGCGCATGGCACAGGCCGGCGTCAGTTCGTCGTGCTGGCCGGTGGTAATCAATACCGGCATGGTGAAGTCGGCCATTTCCTGGAGACGGTTCCAGTTTTTCAGGTTACCGACGTAGAGAAACTCGTTTGGCCCCTGCATGGTTGTGTAGGGCCCCATGTTCCAGTCGCTCAGAGAGCGCGTGACCGGCGCCGGCCACTCGTCCAGTCGGCAGACGTGGCGATAGTTGAGGAGGGTGATTGCCGCTTGGTATTGAGGGTGATCGAGGGTGCCCATGGCTTCATGGCGCTGCATCATCGCCACGGTTTCGCTGCCAAGAGCACCACGCAGACGCTCCAGTTCCTGAGACAGGTGCGGGATATCGCCTACGGTATTTTCCAGAATCAGGGTTTTGAGTGCATGAGGGTGGTAAATGGCATATTCGATCGCCAGCCAGCCGCCCCAGGAGTGCCCCAGCAAATGCACCCGGCCCAGGTCGAGGGCCTGCCGGACGGTTTCCACCTCAGCGACATAACGGGAAATATCCCACAGGGATGGGTCTTGAGGTCTGTCAGACGCGCCGGTGCCGAGTTGGTCGAAGGCGACCACGCGCAACCCCTTGTCCTTGAGCCAGCCATGGGCGTCACGCAGATAATCGCAGGGAAGCCCCGGGCCTCCATTGAGGCACAGCAGGACCTCATCGCCCTCGCCAAAGCTGTAAACCACCAGATTGTGGCCGTCGACTTCAACGTTATAGTGCTGGTCCGGTTCGATTTCACGCCACATCGCACTCTCCCTTTATGATGCTGGCCGGTTCGGACGCTGACCAAATGGCTCAACCTTACTGAGTAAGTCATGCGCCCAAAAGCTAGTATTTCGTATAGGTTTTGTCTGGCAGTCCCGCGCCGAGGCGTGGCATTCTACGTGCTGAATTTCAGGATTGAAATTAATTAGGGAGCGCAATGGATGCAGACCAAGCTAGCAGACCTCAATCCCCGTCTGTTATCGGGCAAGAGCCTGGATGAGCAGATGGACAACGCCTTGCTATTGGCCGAGGAGCTGGGCTTTGATGCTTTGGTGTACGACTACAGTCCGGTGCCGCTGGACCATGAAGGCAATTTGATCACGCCCGCGGTGCTCAAACTGCGCAACACGCCAGCCGATTGGCATACGCGTTGGTGTGCAGAGGGTTACTACCAGATCGACCCTGTCCAGCAGGTAGCACTCAATCGTGTTTCACCCTTTGTCTGGTCCTATAAACCCGGAACTGACACCCTGTTGGAGCCGGTCATCAGTCAGTGCCATGCGCCAGTGGTGAATTATCTGGAAGACGCGCAGATGACCTGTGGTGTGTCGGTCCCGATTCATCTGCCCAGAGGCGGCTTTGCCTCCTTGACCGGGCTGCGTATCAGCAGCAGCAGTGTCCTGTGCGATGCCCGGCGGACCCTCGCCGATTTCAGCCTGATTTCCCATGCCTTGCAGGAAGCGGCCTATCCGTTGCTTGGCAAGGAGGCGCACACACCTCCCGTTCATCTGACCAAACGTGAACGCGAGTGCCTTAAATGGGCGGCTGAGGGGCTGACCGCCGCCGAGATTGCCAACCAACTGAATCGTTCATTGGCCACCATCAGCCTCCATCTGACCTCGGCCATGCATAAACTCGGGGCCAAGAATCGGGTCCAGGCCGTGGTTCGGGCCACCCACTATCGATTGCTCGATAGCTGAAACAGGGCAAAAACCTATCTATTTCTCTAGTTATTTTGAAGGTCTGATCCCGCTATCGTGTGCCGTACGGTTTTTCAGGGGCGGCACGAAGAAATGGAATCTATCGGAACTCGCGAAGGCTTCGCACCTTTTGGTCCTTATCAGACCTGGTATCGCGTCACAGGTCACTTTGACGGCAAAAACACGCCGCTGGTGATTCTGCATGGCGGCCCGGGCTGCACGCATGATTACGTCGATGCCTATAAGGACATCGCCGCGAGTGGGCGGGCGGTGGTGCATTACGATCAACTGGGTAATGGTCGCTCGACCCACCTGCCGGAAAAAGACGCCTCGTTCTGGAACGTGGCGCTGTTTCTCGAGGAGCTGGACAACCTGCTGGATCATCTTCAGATCAGCGACAATTACGCACTCCTGGGGCAATCCTGGGGCGGCATGCTCGCCAGCGAACACGCGGTACGGCAACCTGCGGGACTACGGGCCTTGATCCTCGCTAATTCCCCGTCGGACATGCGCGTCTGGGTTCAGGAAGCCAACCGTTTACGTCAACTGCTGCCTGCCGGTGTCCATGAAACTTTGCTTGAGTACGAACGGACAGGGGATTTTCAAGCGGTCGCCTATCAGGACGCTTCGAGGGTTTTCTACGACAACCATGTGTGTCGCGTCATTCCCTGGCCCGAAGAAGTCGCGCGTACGTTTGCCCAGGTCGATGCCGATCCCACCGTTTACCATACGATGAGCGGGCCGACGGAATTTCATGTGATAGGCAGCCTGAAAGACTGGACCATCGTCGACCGCTTGCCGCACGTCAACGTGCCGACGCTGGTGATCTCAGGTCGCTACGATGAAGCAACACCGACGGTGGTCAGACCCTTTCTGCAGCAGATCCCGAATGTTCGTTGGGCGTTGTTCGAGAATTCCAGCCATATGCCCCATGTCGAGGAGCGGGTCGGCTGCATGGGGACGGTGGTGAGGTTCCTGGATGAGTGCTTGAGCGGGGCGATGGCTGGCGATCGCAAGCTTGAAGAGCTCCCACTCTGACTCGTGTCTTTCCTGTCCCGGGGCATGAAGAATCCACCGTCGCGCTTGCAGATGCCCGGCGGCTTCAACGAAGGCTTTTCGACATGCGCCCTATAGGCCTGTCGTTCAACTTCAGCCGTTAGCCTTCATCCTGTTCGGCCTGCCGGGCGAACCATTGCATGATCGGCAAGCAAGCCGGATGCGAAGCGGCCGAGGGTTGCGGGCACAACGAATAGACCCCCCGGGTCTTCAAGGGTTGGCCGAACGGGATGACGAGCACACCACGACCGATGGATTCCGCTGCCAGGGTCATATCGGTCACGGCCACCCCCAAACCTCGCGCCGCAGCATCAAGTGCCAACTCGTCGAGGTTGAAGGGGATGTGCCTGTAGGCCTCCAGCGACTTGCCGGCATTGGCTGCCAGCCAGTCAATCCAGGCTTGTTTGTCTGCTGAGCGATGAAGCAGCGGGAAGTGTACGAGATCTTCTACCGACGCCAGTGGTTGGGTTGCGCTGGCCAGGTTCGGGGCGCACACCGGCACCAGCGCCTCCTCGAACAAGGTCAGGCAATCAGGATCGCTGGACGGCTCGGGCAGATAGAGGATGTAGGCGTCGCTGTCGCTCGCCGGCTCGACGATCTCCGTCGCGACGGTTTCGATCGACAAGGATACGTGCGGGTGAAGCCGGTAGAAATCGCTCAGCTTGGGCAGCAACCAACGAACCGCCAGCGACACGTGCATGCGTATGCGAAAGGGGCGCTTGTGCGGAGAAAGCCGATCCTCGAGCGTCTTCAACTGCTCGAAAATATTCCGGGCGCTGCCAAGCACCTGTTCGCCTTCTGAAGTCAGTCGAATGCTGCGGCTGCTCCTCACGAACATCGGTATGCCGAAGTGACTCTCCAACTGCTGAATTTTTCGGCTCACTGCGCTTTGGGTCAGGCAGAGCTTTTGCGCCGCTTGGGTGAAACTGCCCGAATCAGCGACCTCCACCAGTGCCTGCAAGGCTTGAAGAGAGGGTAGGTGGCGAATTTTATCCATGCGTTTTCAGAATGTCTCAATGATTTTATAACGTTGGTTGTAGGGGTGTGGACCTTATACATTCTAGCTCTGGCCGCCGTCATATCAAACAGCTCATGCGATTAGTGCATGCAGGAGGATAGAGGCGGTTGGCAGAACGACAGTCAAATCGAGGTGACGCATGGAAAATATCTGTGGCTGGATTGCGCAAGCTGGAAGTTCGGCCGGTCGCGCGCGGCTGAGCGGCACGCAAAAAGCCGATTGGCTGGTCATCGGTGCCGGCATCACCGGCCTGTGTGCCGCTCACACGTTGGCGCAAATGCACCCTCAGGCACGCATCGTGGTCGTCGACAGACAGCGAGCAGCGCAAGGGGCTTCGGCGCGCAACTCAGGATTCGTGGTAGCCCACGAACATCCGGGCAATGATGAGCTGATTGGCGGTGAGGGGTTCGCTGGCTTCGAAATCGACACCTCAATTTCACGGGCCGCCAGCGAGGAAGTACGCCAGCGCATTGCCCGGCATGACATCGCGTGCGACTTCAGGGACTGTGGCTATTACTTTGCGGTCAGCGATCGCGCCAAGCTAACCCATGTCGAGGCCAAACTGGCGACGCTACGAGCCCTCGGTGCCTCTGCGCAGTTTCTGCAAGGTGACCAGCTGAGCCAGAAACTGGGTACCCGGCATTACCAGGCCGCGATCTGGTGTGGCCATGGCAACGCATTGCTTCAACCGGCGAAATACGTGAAGGGCCTGCTGAATGCGCTGCCGGACACCTTGACCCTCTACGAAAACACCGATATCACCGGCCTGGAGCGTTTGGGCCAAGGGCGTATTCGCGCTAATGGCATCGATGGCAGCATTGAGGCCAAGCAGGTGCTGGTTTGCTTGAACGCCTTCATCCCGCGAGCGGGGATCGATGACAGCGCGACGTTCCCGATGGAGCTCAGCGCCAGCCTCACGCGGCCGCTCAGCGACGAAGAGTTCCGAGCCTTCGACGGTGTGGAGCCTTGGGGTGTGCTGTCCACCCGTCCACTCGGCGCCACGGTGCGGCTGACCCCGGATCGCCGCGTGATGATCCGCAATACCGCGGAATACCGCTCTCGGGATTTGTCCGACAGTGATCTGCTGATCCGTCGAAAGCACCATGTGCTGGGCCTGCAACGACGTTTTCCGTGGTTGACCGAGCAGGATATTCAATACACCTGGACCGGACACCTGAGCGCCTCACGCTCCGGGCAACCTTATTTTGCCAAGGTCGAAGAGGGGCTGTTCGCCGTCGCCGGATGCAATGGTTCTGGGGTCGCGCGCGGCACGCTGTGGGGACGGCTGCTCGCGGAACTGGCGTCGGGTGCCAGCTCGCCAATGTTGCAGTCGGTCATGCACAGAGCGAAACCCGGCTGGCTCCCGCCCCGACCATTGCTCGATATCGGTGCCATGCTTCGAATGCGCGTGGAGGCGGTCAGGGCCAGAACAGAAATCTAAAACAACCACAAAAAACAACAAATCCAGAAAGCCACAAAATAATAAAAGCCCCTGAAAAAGGTGATTGAACATGCGCGTCAACAATATTTCCCTGATGGTACTGCTCACGGCGCTTTCGGCAGCCAGCCACGCCGCCGAAACCGTCAATATTTCCAACTGGAACGGCTACATTGCCGACGATACCTTGACCAATTTCACCAAGGAAACGGGGATCAAGGCGACTTACGACATTCACGACAGCAACGAGGTCCTGGAGTCAAAACTGATGACGGGTAACACGGGTTATGACGTGGTCAGTCCTTCGAACCATTTTCTGTCCAGATTGATCAAGGCAGGGGCCATTCAAAAGCTCGATAAAAGTCAGTTGCCCAACTGGAAAAACCTGGACCCGGCGCTGATGAAAAAACTGGAGGTCAACGATCCAGGTAATCAGTACGGTTATCCCTACATGTGGGGCACCGCGGGTATCGGCTACAACGTGGAGAAAATCAAAGCGATATTCGGCAACACCGATGTCACCCGTTCCTGGAGCCTGTTCTTTGATGAGAACAACATCAAGAAACTAAGCGAATGCGGTGTGGCGATTATCGATAACCCGACGCAGATCCTGCCGATCACCCTCAATTACCTCGGACTGCCGCCCCATAGCCACGAGCCTGCGGACTATAAGAAGGCCGAGCAGGCGTTGCTCAAGATCAGACCCTACGTCCAGTATTTTCACGCCTCCAAGTACATCAGCGATCTGGCTAATGGCAATGTCTGCGCCGTGATCGGTTTCAATGGCGACGTGGTGCAGGCCGCCGCGAGCGCCAGGGAAGCCAACAACGGGATTGAAATCGCATATTCGATCCCTGACGAAGGATCGACCCTTTGGCTCGACATGGTCGTCATGCCAAAAAGCGCGCCGCACGAGAAGAATGCTTACGCTTACATGAACTACCTGTTGACCCCTCAAGTCATTGCCAATATCAGCAACAGCGTCCATTACGCGAACCCCAACATCGCGGCGGATGACTATGTTGTTCCGGCCGTGAAGCAGGACCTGGCGATTTACCCGCCAAACCATGTGATGGACAAGTTGTTTACCGTAGAGGATCTGCCTGCTGCCATCGCGCGGCTGAGTACTCGTCTGTGGACCAAGTTGAAAACCAATACATAACGACCTGTGCACCTCGGGTTGCGTTGCAGAGTGGCGAGCGAGCTTGCTCGCGTTGGGCTGCGTAGCGGCCCCAAAAATCTGGCGGTGATTGCCGATTTTCGTGAGTGCTACGCACTCAAGCGGGAGCAAGCTCCCTCGCCACAGGTTTCTCACTGACTCAAAACGTTCTTAAGTGAGTAGATCGGAGTGCGGGAGGGCTTCCTCGGACTTCGTTTTCAAGCCGCCGGCATTTGCTGGCGGTGGTAGAGGAACTCGAGGACCGTCGTGCGATAGCGGTGGTACTCGGGGTCGTTGGCCAGCACCAGGCGATTGCGCGGTTTTGCCAGGCCAACGCTAAGGATCTCACCGACGGTGGCCGCCGGCCCGTTGGTCATCATCACGATGCGGTCAGAGAGCAATACGGCCTCATCGACATCATGGGTGACCATCACCACGGTGCTCTGAGTGGCGGCAACGATACGCAGCAGCTCGTCCTGAAGGTGCGCGCGGGTGAGGGCGTCGAGTGCGCCGAAGGGCTCGTCCATCAGCAGTATTTTCGGCTCCATGGCCAGCGCGCGGGCGATGCCGACACGCTGCTTCATGCCCCCGGAAATCTCGCTGGGGTGCTTGTGCATGGCATGCTCAAGACCGACCATGGCCAGCGCCGCCTCGGTCCGCGCCTTCAGCGCGGCCTTGTTTTCGCGTTTGCCGAATACCTTTTCCACGGCCAGGTGCACGTTACCGAAGCAAGTCAGCCAGGGCAGCAGGCTGTGGTTTTGAAACACCACTGCGCGCTCAGGGCCGGGACCGTCGATTTCGCGACCGTTACATATCAAGCCGCCGCCATTGGCTTCAAGCAGACCGGCGATCAGGTTCAGCACGGTGGATTTGCCACAGCCTGAATGGCCGATCAACGAGACGAACTCGCCACGTGCGATGCTCAGGTTGACGTTGCTGAGGGCCTGGAAGCGGCCTTTTTTGGTGTCGAAGTGCTTGCTGACCTGGGTCAGCTCGACGAATTTAGTCATCTCGGTTCTCCTGCATCGGGTAAGCGTCAGGTGCGGGCAACCCAAACACCCGCGCGGGCGTCGGTTCAGTTGGTGTAGTCGAAGCGTTTGGCGATCCACAACAGGCCCTGCTCGAGCAGCAGGCCGACCAGACCGACGATGATGATGGCGATGAGAATGTGCTCGACATTGAGGTTGTTCCATTCGTCCCACACCCAGAAGCCCAGACCGACACCGCCGGTGAGCATTTCTGCGGCGACGATCACCAGCCACGCCACGCCGATGGACAGGCGAATGCCGGTCATCAGATGCGGCAGCACCGAAGGAAACAGGATGTGGGTGAACACCTTCCATTCGCTGAGCTTGAGCACCCGCGCGACGTTCAGATAGTCCTGCGGCACGCTGGCGACCCCCGCGGCGGTGTTGAGAATGATCGGCCAGATCGAACTGATGAAAATCACCCAGATCGATGCCGGGCCGGCGGCCTTGAACACCAACAAGCCGATCGGCAACCACGCCAGCGGCGAGACCGGACGTAGCAGGCTGATGATTGGCGCGAACATACCGCCGAGGAAGGCGAAGCGGCCTATGGCGAAGCCCAGCGGAATACCGAGCAGGGCGGCGAGGCCGAAGCCGATGCCGACCCGGCCAAGGGAGGCCAGTACGTTCCAGCCGATGCCCATGTCGTTCGGACCGTTGTCGTAGAAGGGGGCGCTGAACAGCTCCAGGGCTGAATACCAAGTAGCGAGCGGACCGGGCAGGCCCTCACTGCGTGCGGCTATAAACGCCCAGACGGCGAGAAACAGGGCGATACCCAATACTGGGGCAATGCCATCCCTGGCGCGTTGACGCAACCCGCTCAGGAGGGGAGAGCGACGCTCTGGCTGGGTACTCGCCGTAGTGGTGGGCGGCGCTGGCAACTTGAGGGGTGCGTTCATGGCGGGTTACTCCGGTCAGGCTTTGATGGTGAAGGAGTTGGCATAGGCGGCCGGATTGGAGCCGTCCCAGACCTTGCCGTCGATCAGGGTGCTACTGCGCAGCGGACTGCCCGGTACAGTCAGGCCAAGCTGGCTGGCGGCTTCGCCGTAGAGTTTTGTCTGGTTGATAGACTTGGCCACACCGGCGTAGTCCACATCCTCCTTGAGCAGGCCCCAGCGACGGAACTGAGTGAGGAACCACATTCCGTCCGACAGGTAGGGATAGTTGACGCTGCCATCCTTGCAGAAGGACATCGCATGCTCGTCCGTCCATTGCTTACCTAACCCGTCGTCGTAGTGGCCGAGGAAGCGTTGTTCGATCACTTCGACGGGCGCATTCACGTAGGCCTTGCCGGCAATCAGTTGGGCGGTGCTTTTTTTGTTCTCTACGCTGGCCTCGATGAACCGGCTGGCGTCGAGCACCGCCATGGTCAGCGCCCGGGCGGTGTTGGGGTATTGCTCGACGAAGGCACGGGTGGTGCCAAGGATTTTCTCCGGGTGATCGGGCCAGAGTTTCTGGGTGGTAAGGGCGGTGAAGCCGATGTTGTCGGCGATCGCCCGGGCGCCCCAGGGCTCGCCGACACAGAAACCGTCCATGTTGCCCACGCGCATGTTGGCGACCATCTGTGGCGGTGGCACCACGATGGTCTTCACATCGGTCAGCGGGTTGATGCCGAGGCTGGCGAGCCAGTAATTGAGCCACATGGCATGGGTGCCGGTGGGGAACGTCTGGGCGAAGGTGGCGTGCCACCTTGCTTGACCTTGGCGGCCAGTTGCTCGCCATTGGTCACGCCCGCTTGCTGCAGCTGTTTGGAGAGGGTGATCGCCTGGCCGTTCTGGTTCAGTCCCATGAGCATGGCCATATCTTTCTGCGGCCCGCCGATGCCCAGTTGCACGCCATAGATCAGGCCGTAGAGCACATGGGCAGCATCCAGTTCGCCGTTGAGCAGTTTGTCGCGCACGCCGGCCCAGGACGCCTCTTTGCTCGGCGTGATAGTAAGACCGTATTTTTCGCCGAAACCCTGGGTTGCCGCCACCACGACTGACGCGCAATCGGTGAGGGGAATGAAACCGACCTTCAGCGCAGCTTTCTCCGGCGCGTCGCTGCCGGCAGCCCAGACCGCGCTGCGCAGAAAGCCCGGCGCGACGACATCGAGGGCGGCGATCCCGGCGACGGTGCCTGCCGTCACCAGGGATTGCTTCAGGAAGGTGCGCCGGCCGGGGTGTACCGGATGTTGCGAGTCACGCTCATCAGTCATAACCACATCCTTTTTTTAGGGGCAAAAAAAACGGCGTGCGCCAGGCACCCTCGATAGAGGGACCTGACGGACGCCGTTGTCCGGAAAGTGCAGCACGCCGCCATTGGCGTGCCGCATGAGTCTGTTAGTCAGTAATAGCAAAGGGCTTGCCAAGTTTATGTCCGAGTTTTTTTATGCGAAAAAAATCAATTGGTACAAAGGCTTGAAGTGGTTTTGTGATGTTTTCTAAAAAGATATCGAAGGGGGCGTAGAGCCGGGGGAGAGCGAAGCACTGATCGCTTTTTGGGCAGCTTGGGTGCGAGGTGAACTAAAACAGCTCTCCTGCGCACCGTTGCGTAGTCGAATGGAGGTAAGCCTCAGCCCAGATCCCGGCGGATGGCGTCGAGGCGTTCGTCGAGCAATGGGGTGAGCAAGGCGTAGCACTCCGCTGGGGAGATGGACACTGTCGTTGTACCGATCAGGCAGCGTTGCAGTCGTTCGAGCGCGTTGTGCAGCGAGCGGGGGGCATGCCTGAGCAAGCGCTCGTGCAGGTACTGCAATTGAACAAGCATTTGCAGTGGGCAACTCTGATGGGCGGCGGCGCGCACCGACAGGCCGCGCAGCCGGCCCAGGTCTTCCAGCTCCCAACAGCGCTCGGCGATGCTCGGGGACTGCAGATTAAGCGCGCAGCGCCGCAGTTCGAGGTTCTGGATGGCGCCGAGCAGGTCTTGCAGCAACCGGCAATGGCCCTCGAAATCCGCTGGCTCGCGACGTAACGCGTTCCAGGCCTGGCACTGTGCGCTATACGGCCATTCTTTCCAGCGTTGGTCGAGCGAATGACCCAGTGCCTGGCAACGTTGCTGTGCCTCGCGGGTGGTCTGTCCGCCGAGACCACGATGCTGCTGCAGACCTTGCAACAGGTCGAGACCCAGCAAAAGCATCTGTCTGAGTCCTGCGTCGTTTTGTGGCAGACGGGTTCGTCGGGATTGCCCACCATCGAGTGCGGTGGCGAATTGTAGGTTCATGGGCGGTTTCCGACGGTGAGCTGGTTTAGATAATGGGTCAGGTCGTGCAGCGCATGGGTCCGCGTACTCTGCTCTTGCACCGCGGCATTGACCTGTTGCAACTGTTCGCTGAGGGCATGATTGGCATGCTGGTGCTCGCTGAGCGCCTGTTGCATGGCGCCGAGGTGTTGCAGATTGATCTGACTATGTTGAGCCAGGTCGTCGAGGTTGGCGGCGAGTTGCTCGCTCTGTTGGCTACCGGCTGCCAGCAGGTCGCGGTGTTCCTTGACCTCGCCATCCACTTGGCGCACGGCCATGGCGATCGCGGTCGCGGCTGTGGTGATTTCATGGGTAGCCCGGTCCGTGGCTTGGGCCAGGCTGCGGACCTCATCGGCGACCACGGCGAAACCGCGACCGTGCTCGCCGGCACGGGCCGCTTCGATGGAGGCATTGAGTGCCAACAACTGGGTCTGTTTGGCCAGTGCCTGAATGCTATTGACGGTGCTTTCTACCGCGCTAGTGCGCTGCAGCAATGCTTCCACGGCGTGTGCGGTATTGCCCAGGCTGTGCTGAATGGCGCGCATGCTGTCACCCACTGAGCGCGCTTCCAGACAACCGGTTTCGCTCATGGCATGGGCGTTGGCGAAGGCTGCCAGCGCGCCCTGGGCCAAGGCATCGATGCTGTGTAAGGTCTGATCGATTTGCTCGCTGGCGGCGGCGATCATGGCGATTCGTTGGCTCTGTTCCTCACCTTGGTCGCGGGCCTGTTGAGACATTTGCTCCAGCGCACGACTGGCGAACTGTACTTCGCTGCGCAAGCGTTCGTTGTTGCGCAGTTGCATGCTGGCGGCCACCAGTAGCGTCGCTGGGTCGGCATCCCGGGAGCTGCGCAGCAGTTGTGCAAGTTCAGTGTCCCAGAATATCTGTAGATGGCGTTGATGACGCTCACGAAGATGCCACGCGCACCCCAGATAGAGGACGCCAGGTAACAGGGTCAGTGCGCTTGCTGGCTGTTCGGCCAGTGCGAGACCGCAGGCCCCGAGGGCCAATCCGAGTGGTAACCAGAGGCCGATCCTGCTGCGTTCAAGCAGGGCCATGCCAGGGTCGAACAATGACCGCAATGCAATGCCAGCAGGGCGTGACTTGCCGACACCGCTGTGCGCAGGCGCGATGGCATGACCCGGGGGGAGCATTCCTTGAGCAGGCATGAGGATTTCCTTTTATGCCGGGGTGAAAGCAAAAACGGCGCACGCCCACCTGTCGCAATGCGCAGGGGAGCGGACGCCGTTGTCCGTGATGTTTGCGAAGCCATCGTCGTTGATGGCTCAAGCCTGATCAGACCTAAGCAAGTTGTTTGCCAGCCGTGCCATCGACAACTTGTCAGCCTGTCGCTCAAGCAGTGGGAGGGGTTCCATTCGATGGCCATAGGGCTGCGAAGGCAGAAAAGGCGATCAACGCACCAGTCGCGAGAATTTCCGAGCCGCAGTGCTCTGTTCTGGTTCGCGCAGGGCGTTAGAGCATGTTGACCAGAACGGTCGATCCGGCATCCCTGACAGGTCAGATTTCGTTGTTATCCCTCAGTCGAAACTGGGGCTCATGTATTGAGTTCTGCGCAGAGAAGAGATGGACAGGGTATTGCGCCATGATTAATCGCAAGTGCTCGATAGCTTCCAGGTATTTAAGATCGGCCTGCCGTCTTTTCCTCTGATACTGGGTGAACTTTTCCGCGTCCATGTGGGGCTGATCGAGAAGGTCAAGGGCGGCGTGGCTCAAGTGATAGGCGTCGCTGAACAGTTGTTTGTTACGCTCAAGCGCCAGATTCAGGCAGGCTATCGCTTGATCGGAAGTTATCGTACCGTTCATTGTTGCGACCTCTTTTATGGGGGTGTTCCTGGATTTTTGGTAATGCCTGGCTCCGGTGAAAAGCGGTTGGGGCCTTTCAAGAAAACCGGTCGAGTTGCGACTATCTACCGCGCCGCCACACCTTGAGGTAGTCCACGCTGAAGATGGAGGGCAGATCGGCGTCGTCGACAACGCCGAACCAATTCCACATGGCCTCGCTGTCAAAGAGGATATGCATGGGGAAGAACCAGTGGGTGTTCTTTGCCTCGCGCACCAGTACGCCGTCGACGTACCAGCGCAATGTGTCGGGCTGCCAATCGAAACCGTAGATATGGAATGCGCTGGCCAGCCGCCAAGGGCTGATCCAGCTGCTGCCATCGCTCAAATGCTCGGTGCTTTGCGGCGTGGCCCAAACGTGGGCGTTCATGTTGTACCGACGGTCGAAGGAGGCGTTTTTGGTTTTTCCGCCGATTTCGAAAATATCGATTTCCGTGGCATTGTCGGCAAGCCCCGTCCATGCGAGCCAAAAAGCGCTGGAACCTGCCGAGTCCATCGGTTTGGCGCGGGCTTCGTAGTAGCCGTAAAAACTGCGCTCAATCGTTCGGATCATCGCCGAGCTGTAACCTTCAAAGCCGAGTCTTACGTACTTTTGCGGCAAGGTTTGCTTGCGGAAAACGATGTTCAGATGGCCATCGCTCAGGTAAGCGTTGTCCGGCATGAACAGCGCCGGCTTGCGCCCGAGCGAGTCGGTGCCGGTGGCATTGTTGACGTGCCAGCGACTGGCGTTAAGGGTCGCGTCATCGAAGTCGTCGGAGAATCGTGTGTCCAGCATCCACTGGCCGGCATTGCCCTGATCGGACAGCGGCAGTCCGGTGTTGGTCCGTTCCGGTATCGTTCCCAGCGGGCCGACGCGGGTCCAGGAATCGGCAGCCTTGGGGAGGGCGACGGACCACTTGTTTGCCAGGTACTGAAATACGCGCTGCCGTTCCTCCAGGGAGGCCAGGTGCCGGTCGTACATCAGTATTTCGGCGATGTCGCCGCGCAAATGTTCGACGCTGCCGACTACGTTGCGCCCCACCGCATACGGGCCGATGGGCACGTCGTTGAGTTCCAGGACGAAGAGGGTCGGATCGTAGGCGGTGCGCTGTTGCACGCTGATCGCGAAGTTCGGCGGCACGTTGTCGTTATCGGCGATTATCGGGCGCGAACTGAACAGTCGCTGCCAGGTCTCGCCGCCGCTTTGCCCGGTTAGTCTGCGTGACACGATCAATAGGGTAACAGGGCCTTTTGCCGTACGAATGGCCTTGCCAAGGAAGGCTGAAGTACCACTCAAGCGCACCACCGGATGGCCATTCATGGCGTTCTCCACACGCTGCGGGAGTGCGGCGTCTGCGCCATTGTCTACGGTAACGTCATTGGCTTCGCCGGACTTGTCGTGCCACCGCAGGAGGTGGTTCTGGGCATCGAGGGACATTTTCGACGCGTCGGCGGCGTCGAGCCACAGCACCAGGCCGTTGGCCTGCGGCGGGGGAGTACCACCCGATGCGTTGCAAACGATCGATAGCAGGGTCGCCAAAAGCATGAACCTGCTCATATCCATTGCTTCAACGCAGGCGATGCCGCCAATCCGGGTTGGGAGTGGTACCCATGCGGGTTAGACAATTGCCATCGCCAGGTGTCGATGATCATTTGCATCAGGTCGCGCTGTGCGTACCAGCCTAGATCACGCCCGGCCTTGGTGGGGTCGGCCCAGCATTCGGCGATATCGCCGTCGCGGCGCGGTGCGAACCGGAAGGGGATGGTAATACCGGTAATGTTCTCGAAGCTGTGGATGATCTGCAGCACGCTATGGCCAATGCCTGTTCCCAGGTTCCAGACGTGGATGCCGTTTGTGTTCTGCAACGCCCGCAACGCTTTGAGATGGCCATCGGCAACGTCGAGCACATGGACGTAATCGCGCACGCACGTTCCGTCGACAGTGGGGTAGTCGCTGCCGTACACCATGAGTTCGGGCACTTGCCTCAACGCGACCCGTGTCAGGCAAGGCAGCAGGTTGTTGGGCCTGCCATTGGGGTTTTCTCCGATCAGCCCGCTTGCGTGAGCACCAATCGGGTTGAAGTAGCGCAACACCGCAATGCTCCATTGCGGATTGGACAGGCACAGGTCGGTGAGCAACTCTTCGATCAGCAGCTTGGTGCGGCCGTAGGGATTGATCGGTTTGCCTGCGCCCATGTCTTCGATGAGCGGTATCTGTCGGGGGGCGCCATACACAGTGGCCGACGAGCTGAACACCAGTTTGAAGATCTCAAACCGGGCCATCGCATGGCAGAGGTTGAGCGTGCCAACCACGTTGTTGGCGTAATAATCCAGCGGCTTGCGAACGCTTTCCTCGACGGATTTGAGGCCGGCAAAGTGCACCACGGCATCAATGTCGTAGCGGCTGAAGATATCGTCGAGCAGGTGGCTATCGCGAATATCGCCTTCAATGAAATCGACTCGTTTGCGAGTCAGATACTCCAGGCGCGTGAGCGATTCGCGGCAGCTGTTACACAGGTTATCGAGGACCAGCACCTGTCGACCGGCGTCAATCAGGGTCAGGGTGGTATGGGAGCCGATGTATCCGGCCCCGCCGGTAATCAACGTGGTTTTGTGCATGATGAGGCGTTCCTGTCACAAGGAAATTGCACGAGTCAGGAGAATGGGGTCCGGGAAGGGAAAAGGTTGTCGGGTGCGTCCTCTCAGCGGGTGGTGAAAACCGATTTGAATTCTTGCGGCCAGCGCGGATGCATCACGCTATACGCCACGGCATAACTCAGCGCGCCAACCACGATGCTGCAGATCAGGTGCAAGTAGCCCTGAACACCCAGGCGGGAAGAAACCATCAGGACGATCGCTGCCATGACGAGCGAAGCAATCACGCTGCGATAGTTGGTTTCGAAAAATCGCCGCCAGCCATAGCCGATTGCACTGTTCAACCCGCGGATTTGCAGTGGCGTGATGATCGCCATCCGGACCAGCAGGGCGAGGGCGGCGGCCATGCCGCCATAGAGGCTGCCGAAGCCATAGACCAGCGCCAGTGCCAATACGGTGGTTGCCACTTCGGCCTTGATGGTCAGGTGGCTGCAATTGACCGCGACCAGTGCGGTCGTGGCGTACATGGCGGTATTACCGATGGCTGCCGTGCACGCAAGCACTTGCAGCAGCACAATGGCCTCGGTCCATTTGGCGCCGAAGATCAACAGGATCAGATCGTGCGCCGTGAGTGCGATGCCGATGAACAGGGGGGTCAGCAGGAAGCAGCTGACGGCGGTCGAGTCGCTGATGATCTCGCGCAACCGCGATGGATCGGCGCTGCGTCGGGCAAACACCGGCAGCGCATAGCTGATCAGGCCGTGATAGATCGCCGTGCGCGGCAGATCGATGATGCGCATCGCCATGTTGAACATGCCAACCGCGTTGGTGCCGGCCGTCATGCCCAGGATGACGGTGACCCCGCGCTGTAGCGTTTGCGAACTCAGCGCATTGACGGCAACCGGTGCGCCGGCCCTCAACAGTTCGCGCAGGAGCGGGCCGTCAATGTAAAAGGCAATGCGGCGCGGGTCTGCGCGCATCAATACGATAACGGACACGAACTCCATGATCAGTGCCTGAGCAATGACCGCCCAGGCGCCCAATCCCCAGAGCGCGACAGCGATGCCGCCCACGCCACCACATACCTTGCCCAGCAGCGTGCGCGAGGCCAGCATCCTGAAGTTGCCGCTACGGCGCATTTGCGCCACATAGACCCGCGCCATCATGGTGAACAGGATTTTTACCGAGGCCACCGCCGTCATCCATTGCAGCATCGGGTGAGGCGTGTACAGAATCGCCGCGCCCGAGATGACGACGATGGACGCCAGGCTGACGAGTACCGACGCCCAGAAGGCTGTGGCGATGTGTTTGTCTTCCAGCCGCTCGAGTCGTACCAGCGGGTCTTCCAGAACCGAGGAATACATCATGCCGATCAACTCGACGATGGCAATGATGACCGTTCCCACACCCAACTCTGTGGGCGACAGCAGCCTGGCATACGCGACAAAGGTAATCATCGACAGGAAAACCAGGCCGAATTTCTCGGTGAAAATCCAGATCAATTTAACCAGACGGTGATTGGCCATGGCGGATACCGGCTCAATGAGCGGTGGTTGACGCAACTGCCTTGCGCAATGACTGGACGCATGCATAGAGCAAGCGCAATGTCGGTTTGCCGTTCCTGAAGATCAGCGTTTGCCAGGAGTACTCCAGCATTCGCCGGTACACATCGATCACCTGGGCATGCTCGCCTCTGCGGGAAAACAGTTCGAGAAAGTCGGAGTGGGCGCCCAGCGCGAAATCGATCCGTTGCTGCTTGCTCAGCTGCGGGCCAAAGTGGGCGAGGAACGCTTCGATGAACCTGATCTTGTACGGGTAGTACCTTGTCGGTTGCGCGGTCATGTTGCCGCTGTTGACCATGCGCTGCATCAGCACCTCTGGCACGGTGTGAACCTCCCAGTGTTCGGCGATCCGGGTCCACATGAAACGGTCTTCGGAGTAACGCAGGCTGGCATTGAAGCCGCCGAGTTGCATGATCACATCACGTCTGGCCATCGCGGAGGACACGCCATTGAGGACGTTGGCACGAATGAAATCGTCGAAATGCCTACCGTTTTTTTGCCGGTTTTCCAGTATTCGCGTACCGTCGCTGTAGTCGTTGTTCACGTAGCAATCTATCAGCGCCACCGGCCGTCCCTGACGACTCAGTTCCTCAAACAGTGCCAGTTGTCGCTCCAGCTTTTGCGGATACCATCTGTCATCGGCATCGAGAAACGCCACATAAGTCTCTTCAGTGTGCTGCAGTCCGTGGTTGCGGGCGCTGGCCTGGCCTTCGTTGGCTTGATGCAACAGCGTCAGGCGAAACGGCGCCGCAAAGTCCTTGACGCGTTGTGGTCCATCATCGGTGGAGCCATCGTCGATGACGATGACGTGATCGGGCAGTCGGGTTTGCCCGGCCACGGACGCCAGTGTTTGCTCGATGCTGTCGGCGCCGTTGTACATTGCGATCACGACGCATACTGTGGGGGGTGAAGAGGGGGCTTGGTCTGGCATGGTTATTTCTCCTTCTGTTACGCATTGGCTGAGTCGCGTGGTAATGCCTTGCCAGGCGGACGCTGACCCAGGGTTGGCCGTGACAACTCGGGGTATGTCGCGTGGTGATGCCGCAAGGACAGGGCGAGGACGCAGAACACCAGAAACTCTGCGCAGCGGTAGTTGGGAACGACATACGCCACATAGTTGGTGAGCATGAACGCTGCGACGATGACCATTGCGCTGGCGTGAAACCGCGCCGACTGATCCGCTACCACGGCCCGGTAGTGTTTGATCAACGCCTCGATCAGCATCAGGATCAGCGCTGTCAGCTGGATGACACCGCCGTTGAGCAAGGTCTCCACGTAGCCGCTGTGGGCATTGCCGATGTAACCCCAGCGGTTGATGAATGCCTCGGCACCCGGGCTGGACCAGAAAGCACCGAAGCCGTAACCCTTGAGGAATTCGGCGTCGATCAGCGGTGTGAGCAAGCCCCAGATCAGCGTGCGGTCGGTGAGTGATGCGTCACGCCCCATCAGTTCCAGCAGCAGGGTGTAATTGCCGTATAAAAACAGGCAGATCAGCACATAGATGAATGTGGTAGCGAGGAATGCTGTCAGTGAGCGGTTGATGTGCAAGCGAATCAGCGTGAGGAAGTACCAATAGCTCACGGTGCCGGCAACAATCAGTGCGATTGCCGTGGCAGATTGGGCCAGCGCAATCGCGATCAGCGAGAATAATGAGAAGACGATGGCCCAGGGATTGCGCTGACGGATCATCGGCAGCAGTAACAGAATGGCGATCGCGTTGAGCCGGGCAGCGGCATTTTTTTCCGGGAAAATCCCCTTGAACGCACCGTCACGAATGCCGCCATCGATGAAGACGATGTCGGGCCTTACCAGCGCGAATATCAAACCGAACAGCGCTATCGCGCCGATGGTGCAGCCGAGCATGAAAGCGATTTTCTCGAGGCTGTAGTTGTAGGCAATGAAACCTGCAAAGAACACCACGCTGATCAGCGCCACAAACCGTTTTAAACTCAACATCGGGTCGTAGGACCAACTGATCGATACGGCCAGGCTGAGCATGAATATCAGCAGGAAGGTGTTGTTCCTGTAAAAGCTTTTGCTGATGAAGACCTTGTTGCGGATGAAGAAGAGCAGCGGAACCAGCAGGGTGATCAGGCCACAGATCTGGTTGACCACGTTGCCTTCGAGGTCTTTTTCGGCGGCGTCCATATTCGACGTATCGGCCAACCCGAAAAAAAATCCGATGACCTGGGTATAGAACAGCACGCCGAACAATGTGAAAGCGTCGCGCAGGGTGGTGTACCTGACTTCCAGTTTGTTCATGACGATTGGCTCCCCAGGGGGGCGTTCTCAATTAGTTTCCCCGCCGTGTTGTCGTGTTAGAACGGCATGGGTATCTACATATCTCTTGGGCTTCGGAGAGTTACTGTCGAGGCCTGGTGTTGTAGGAGCGAGGCTTGCCCGCGAAGGCGGCCTGATTGTCGACTGGGCTCTTTGATCGGGTACATATCCGTTTCTGCGGTAACGGCCGCCTATGGTTTCGCTCTTACAGCGAGTCACTTTCGAAAAGCGCGAAAGTAACCAAAGCGCTTTTTGCCCCGCCATTCGGTGCCTCGCCTAGGCTCGGCATGCCATAACGAAGGCATTGCTCCGGGGGCCCGCCGCCATCGGCCATCCATGGCCGGGGGCGGCTACCGCGGCATCCCTGCCGCGGTGCCCCCTACGCAACGCCTGCGTTCGGCCTCTGGGAAAGGGGCGGCAGATCAAGATCAAGATCAAAAGCCAAAGCAACGGCAACGGCAAGATCAACAGCATCGCGAGCAGGCTCGCTCCCACAGTTGGACCGGGTACATCCGGGGAAGATTGGTCGGTTGACAGGTCGCCTTCGCAGGCAAGCCAGCTCCCACCGGGATGATGTGCATCTGCAAGAGACTGGTCAGCTGTCAGGCCGCCATCGCAGCGATGCGGCGACCCGACAAGCCAGCTCCCACAAAAAATCAGAGCACATCCGCCTTGCCTTTCACCACTCAACAGGCCGAGCGTTAGCTCGCCTGCAGCTTTTGATGTTGACGCACCGCCCCCTCGAGAGGCCGAGTGGAGGTTCTGCGCAGTGGGCAACCCGGCATGGATGCCGGGTTAGCCGCGCACGGCCATGGATGGCCGATCGCGGCGGGCCCACGGAGCAGGACCGGAGCGAGGGCATGCCGAGCCTAGGCGAGGCACCGAACGAAAGGGGCAGAAGCGCTTTGGTTACTTTGGCGCTTTTCCAAAGTGACCCGCTGTAAGAGCGGAACCAATAGCCGCCGTGACCGCAGCAACGGATATGTACCCCCTCAAAATCGGCCTTACCACAGCACCAGCCCCGGCGCGGAACTAGTTTAAAACGCCCCCTAGCAAGACATCGAGATAGGTCTTCGCCGCGCAGGCACTCACAAAACGGGCAGCGGCATCGATGCGTGCCTGACGGTTTGCATCACGAGACAACGTCAGTTCCACGGTGATCGCCTGTGCCAGTGCGTCAGGGTCGTCGACCGCCACCAGCGGGGCGATCGCGCCATTGTCGAGAATCTCTTGCGGGCCATAGGGGCAGTGGGTCGATACCACCGGGGTGCCCGTGGACATGGCCTCGACCAGCGCGTTGGGACTGCCCTCGAAACGCGACGACAGCACAAAGCAATCGGCCGCGGCCACCTCCGCCAATGGATCGTTGGTATAGCCCGGCAGATCGAAGCGGTCGGCCACGCCCAAGGTGACTGCCTGCGCCAGCAACTCGGCTCTGAGCGCGCCTTCGCCGAAAATGATCAATCGAACACTGGGATCGGCTAATCGGGCAAAGGCATCGAGCAATACGTCAAAGCCTTTTTGCCGTGCCAGGCGACCTACGGCGACAACTACCGGGGTGGTTTTTTTCGACAGCCAGCGGTGGTTTGGACGTCCCGGCGTCTTGTCGCGAAAATCGTTGTCGAGTACCGGGTTGTCAGCAATGGTGACATCCTGCGGGCGCGTGATGGTGGTGTCGACCAGGTCCTGAGCAACACCGCGCGAGACGCAGATCACCGGATTGGGAATGAGCCGATACAGCAGTGGTGCCAACAGATAGGCGATACGCACCATCAGCGCGGGATTGACGTGTCTGTCATGGGAAAACGCGTTGCGTTCGCTGACATGCAGGCGCGCCAGCGTACCTGACAGCGCAGCCGCGGCGATGGCTACGACATTGACATGGGTGAGGGCGGCCAGTTGTGCGTCAAAGCGATTGTGGCGAAGAAAGCGTGCCAGCGCCGGCACTGCTCTGGAGCTGCGCGCACTGTGCAACTGCACCTGTTTGACCCGGGGGTCGAGGTATGCCGAGTTCACACCTGTGCCGGTGAGCATCAACAAGGTCACGTCATTGCCTGCGTCAGTCAGCGCACCGGCGAGCCGCGCCATCATTTTTTCGGCGCCGCCCCCGCTCAAGTCCTGCAGAATAATCAGCAGCCTTTTCATTGATTCCAAACCTGGTAATACGCTTGCGCGGCATGTTGACTGGTGTACTGTCGGACGGCTTCAGCGGCCATTTCACCGCGTGGCGTCGCCTGGCTTGGCGAGATCAGGCTGCGCAACATCCCTTCGGCCAGCGCTGGTACATCATTGACCTTGACCAGATCGCCAAGGCGGCCGTTATCAAGCAGTTCCCGGGGCCCGGTTTCACAGTCGCAGGCCAACACAGGGGTGCCCAGCGCCAGGGCTTCGATCAGCACGGTCGGCAAGCCCTCATGAAACGAACTCAGGATCAGCAGTTTTGCCTGCCTGATAAAAGGGTAGGGATTGCTCAGGAAACCGGTGAAATGCACACGGTCCTCGATGCCCAGGCGGCTGGCCTGTGAGGTCAGCGCAGCGTGTTGCGGGCCATCGCCGATGATCACCAGATCCGGCAGCGCGGCGCTGTGCAAGGCTATGGCATAGGCATCGAGCAGCAGGTGGAAACCTTTCGGTTCTATCAGCCGTCCCACTGCCAGCCAGAACTGCGCCGGCAAACCGGTGGACATGGGCGTCTGTGCGGCACTGAGCAGTTGCTCAGTGACCACTGCATTGGGGCAATAACGAATGCGTTCGCGACCCCAGGGCACCAGGTCAGAGAGGGATTGGCGCAAGCCGTTGGAAACCGTCACTACCTGGCCGTTGCCGCAGAGGTACAACGCATAGAGCAGGCGCAGGGTGGCGGGGCTGATTTTTTGTTCACCGCAATCCAGTGCTGCATGACGGCTATAGATGACCTTGCAGGGGCTACCCAAGGTCGCAAACCAGGTGCAGAGGTTGGCTTGTTCTTTGGCGGCGATGAGGTGAGTCACTTGTTCGCGACGAATAATCCGGCGCAGCAATACGATGGACTTGAGCAGGCCGACGATTCCATTGCCGCCGCCATTGAGCGTGGCCGTTCCTTCATCGTCTGGCGTGTCGCCATTCATGACGAAATAACTGACACGCTGACCATCTTTCAGAAACTGTCTGGCCAGGCGTTGCTGAACACGCTCGAGGCCACCATCGGGCTTGAAGTCCTTGAGAGTGAACAGGATATGCATGGTCGTGGCTCGGTACTGGATGTTCAGGGATAAGTTATATTGATGGTCACTTTTCGCCGGATGATCATCACCAACAGATGAACAAAATTGGTCGGGTAATCGATCAGGTAGCGTTTGATGGTGTGCGGTTCGCGGTACATCCGATAGAACGCGCGCAGATGCAGGCGGTTGATCAGTTCAGGGTAATAATCATGCGTTGCCGTGGCCTCTTGGCGAATGAAACCGCCACAGGTGAATGCCACACCGTTGAAGCCGGCACGCAGGGCATCCTGCTCGAACTGTTCCTGAAGCCCGGCGCCCAGGCCTACGATCAGGATGTTCGCTTCACTGCGACAGATGTCTGCCAGGATGCACGTGGCCTGTGCTGCATCGAAATAGCCATTGTGATGACCGGCGATAATCAGGGCGGGGTAGCGAGCCTTGATCTTATTGAGGAACAGGTCCAGTTCGGCTTGAAGGGCACCGACAAAATAGAGGCGCTTGCCGTGTTTCTCGGCATAGCTGAACACAGAATCGGCGATGGACGTGAAGTCGAAGCTGACCCGGCCGATCGTGCGCCCGGTGATGCGCGACATGAAGGTCGACATCAGCATGCCGTCGCAAAAATAGGCGATGGAAGTCGGGGGGCGGTCGAGCAGACCGCCGACGGACGCAAAATTGATGAAGGAAAATGCCTTGTTGGCGTCCAGCAGATTGGGTGCGTAATGCCCGATTAATTCCAGGTCGATCATGGGCTGGGCCTCAGGGTCAACCGACCCTATTAATAGATGTCTTTTGAGAACAACGTAAAAGGCGTCTTGACCAGAATCTTGATGTCCAGCCACAGCGACCATTGGTTGATGTAGTTGAGGTCCTGGGCGACGCGCTGCTGCATTTTTTCCAGCGTCTGGGTTTCACCTCTATGCCCGGTGATCTGGGCCAGACCGGTGATGCCCGGCTTGAGGCGATGACGGGCCATGTAGGCGCGAACTTTGCCGGTGTAATAAATGTTGTGCGTGACGGCGTGCGGTCGCGGGCCGACCAGGGCCATTTCGCCGAAGAGCACGTTGAACAGTTGTGGTAGTTCATCAATGGAACTACGGCGCAAAAAGCGCCCAAGCGGGGTGATGCGCTCATCATCGCGGGTGGCCTGACGCACTTCGTTGTCGTCGTGCACACGCATCGTCCGGAACTTCCAGACCTTGATCACCTCAGAGTTGCAGCCGTAGCGATTTTGTTTGAACAGCACCGGGCCGGGCGAAGACAGCTTCACGGCGGCCGCCACGATCAGCAGCAAGGGGCTGAGCACGATAATGGACACGGCGGCCAGGCTACGTTCGAACAGTTCTTTGCAGAGCAGGCTGCCGGGGTGCGAACTGATCAGGCTTTCATTGAGGTAGATGGCGGGCATTCGCTCTATTTCCGAGATCGAATGATTGAGCAGCACCATGCTGCCGAAATCCGGGATCCAGACCACGTCGACATTCACGTCCAGAAGATCGATGTACAGCGCCTCGATGATGGCGGCTTGTGCCATCGGCAAAACGATATAGACGCGGCGTACGTGCAGGCGGGTGATGATTTCGCGAACCTCGTCGATACGCCCCAGCAGCGGCAGAATGCTCGGGGCCGGGCCGGTGTGGTCGGCGGTTGCGATAAAACCCAGCAGCGGTACGCGATTGCGCCTGGACAGTTTTCTCGCCAGCGTATGTGCGGTCGGACACGTCCCGATGATCACCGCGCGGCGCTCGTTGCAGAGCTTGTGTGAATGCAGGCGGGCCAGGTAATGCAGGGGCAAAAAGCTCGCCGCCTGGATCAGGTAACCCAATACGGCCCAGACGATGATCACCTGACGCGAGAAAATCACGCTGGTCTGGGTGACGAAGGCAATGCTGATCAGCACGGCCAGCAAGATCATCCAGGCCGCCAGCAACCGTGCGAGCCCTGACAACCATTCATGACGCTTGTGATAAACCTGCATGACGCTGTAGATCGGCACCGAACCGAGCACGGTGAGAATCATCAGCACACGGTATTCACTGGTCAGGCTGCCGACGCGCCAATACACCAGCAACATCAGCAGCAGGTTGACCAGACTGAGCGCGCACAGCCATTGGCCCCAGAAGGTCAGACCTCGGCGGCGCGTCATTTGAGCGGCGTAGAGCGATGTCATCGGCGTAACCTCCGGGCATGGGTTGGACATCGGCGCCAAAAATTGCACGCCCTCGTTCCCGCACGCTGGTATAGCTCGACTGGGATGAAGCAGTTTTTAGTAGATGTTTGAAGGGGACTACGGGTGAGACAGACGCAAGGTGCTACCTGGACAGGTAGTCATAGTTCTGGAACGTATCGGAATGGCTGTAGCCTTGTTTGCGGGCCTTGCTCAGGTCAACCTGGTTAAGCACCACACCAAACACCGGCGCATGGCTCTGCTGCAGTATCGCAAGGCACTTTTGTACTTCGCTGACAGGCGTGCTTTCGGCCTTGATTACGTAGATCACCGCATCCGAATGCTTGGCCAGCAACAGTGCATCGCTGACCATTTGTGCCGGCGGGGAATCGATGATGATGCGTTGATACCGCGACTTCAGCGCCTCAAGCATAGGGGCCAGTCGCGACGAACCAAGCAGATCCAGCGGTGGCGGCGACAGTTTTCCGGCCGGCAGCATGTCGAGGTTGCCGACAGAACGGATACAGTCATCGAGCCGCGCAGTGCCCGCCAGGACGTTGGCCAATCCCGGGCTGTCTGCCGGGAAATCGAAGTTGAGCGAGAGGCTGGGTCTGCGCATATCGGCGTCGATCAACAGGACACGCTCCAGCTTGGCAAGTGAGTAGGCCAGGTTGTTGGCGATGGTGCTTTTGCCTTCTTCGGCCATGGTCGAGGCAACAAGTACCACCTGTGACGGCATGTCGCCGCCGTGCAGCATCAACCAGGTGCGCAGGTTGCGAATGGTCTCGCAAAAACGCGGATGGTCATTGTCGTCGAACAGTCGCGCGAGTTGCCGGCGACTTTTCCTCATGACCAGCGGCACTACGCTGAGCAGGGGAACGTCAAGGGTGCTTTCAATGGCTTCGTCGCTCTTGAAGGTTTTGTTCAGGGTTTCGGACAGCAATGCCAGCGCTACCCCGATCAGCGCAGCCACGACGGCGACAATCGCCAGAATCAGTGTTTTACGCGGCTTGCTGGGTTCCAGAGGAACAATTGCAGGGTCGACGATGCGCGCCTTGGTGGAGTCCATGTCTGAGGTGGCCGCGGTTTCTTTCAAACGGGTGATAAAGGTCTCATACAGCGCGCGGCTGCTGTCGACTTCACGCTGGAACTCACGCAGTTGAAACTCCTTGCGCGAAATATCCTGTAGCTGCGCTTTGTTGCTGTTGAATGACTTACGCAGTGAGCTTTCATTGGCCCGGGATAGCTGGTACTCATGTTCAATGCTGGCAACCACCTGCTGAACCTGCACCCGCAAACTGTCGGTGGCCATGCGCAGCTCGGCGCGAGCGGCGGCAAGGGTCGGATGTTTTGGACCGTAGCGCCCCGACAACTCTTCGACCTTGGCTTGGGCCTTGGCCTGTTGAGCCCGGAATTTCTGTACCAAAGGGTTACTCAAGACGGCCGGCACACTGGAAAGGTTGCTCAAGTTGCCATTGATCAGGGCCTGTACCTGGCGGAACTGGCTCTCGGCCTCTGCCAGATTGCGACGGGCATCGATCATGCGATTGCCGGTCAATTCCAGTTCATTGGCGCTGATGGTGGCGACACCACCGACGTCGACCAGGCCTTGTGCTTCCCGGTAAGCCTGAAGTTTGTCTTCGGCACTGCGCAGGTTATTGCGCAACTCGATCAGGCGTGAGTTCATCCAGCTGGTATTGGTCAGCGAGGACTTCAGGTTGTTATCGAGCTGGCTGTCGATGAAGCCTTGGGCAATCGCATTGGCAGTAGCGGCCGCCAAACCAGGGTCGGGCAGTTCCACTTCTATTTTGATCAGCTGGCTCTTGCCAACGAATTTGACGCTGGTGTGCCGCATGAGGTTCTGCGTGACTTGATTGAAAATCTCGGCTTCGGTGGGCATCACCTGCATCGGTGTCAAACGGCCCAGTACTGGCAGCCATTGGCCAAGTTCAAGCGATGCCAACCATTTGCGCGGCGCAAACCATGACTGCGGTTGCTGGCGTGGGTCAGTCACCGGGTGCGTGGTCAGGTTTAGCTTTCTGACTGCGCGCTCAGCGAGATCGCGCGATTGCAGGAGCGCCAATTGTGTCTGCAAATAATCGACGGTACCGGCGCTCGAATCCGTGACTTGCTGGAAGACCAACAGCGGTGGCGTTTTTTCTTTGATCAGCAACGTGGTGCTGCCGATGTACTGCGAGGGAATGAACGACAGCGTAACCATCGCCAACACACAGCCAAACAGTACCCACCAGCAGATTTTCCAATGGGCGCGCCAGATCACCCTCCAGTACTTGAGCAGGTCAATGGTGTCCTTTTCCTCGCTGTACTGCTGATGTTGCGGCACACGCGGCTGGAGTGGACGTTCGACATATAGGCTAGGGCTGTTGTCCATGATCAGAAAAAGCCTTGTGCAATGGAGATGGTGTCACCGGGGGCAATGGCAGTGCTGCGCGGGATGTTGTCGGTCAGTGGTGGGGAGCCATCGCCGCGTACGATGGTCACCCGCTTGATCGAGGCTCGTTCGGTCAGGCCGCCGCCCAGGGCGATGGCTTTCTCCAGCGTCAGCCCGGGTTCGAACGGATAGCTGCCGGGTTTCTGGACCTCTCCATTGATGTAGAACGAGCGGTAGGCGATCAGGTTGAGGCTGACCTTGGGGTCGACCAGATAACCTTGCTTGAGCCCGTCGACGATGAGCTTTTCTACCTGCTGGGGCGTAAGTCCCTTGGCGGCAATGTCACCCAGAAATGGATAGGAAAACATTCCGGCATCGTTGAGGCGGATTTTTTCGAAGCTCAGGTCCCGCTCACCGAACACAGTGATACGCAATACATCGCCGGCTGCCAGTTTGTACTGGGCGCCGGTGTCTGCTGCAAACGTCACGGGCAACAGCCACGGCACGAACAACAAGCCAAGCATTCGCGAGTTCATGGGGAAAACCTCTTCTCTTAGAGACTTACGTTGAAGCTGAGCAAGAAGATGTTGCGTTCAAAACTCTGATTGTCGACATCGGAGTCATCGTTGCGGTAGCGATAGCCCAGCTCGATATCCAGCCAGCGGCGCATTGCGTATTCCACGGCGAGGTTGTAGTCACGAAGGTCGTCAGTTCGGTCCTGCCCCTCGTACTCGTAACGGCCAAGACCGACTTCGGCCACTGTGGTGATGCGTTCGGTCCAGCCATGACGCCAGCCGACCAGCGCCGTGGTGGTCTTGACGGCATCAGCACCGTCGTCGCCCTCGGCCATGGCCTGGCGGGCAACAAACGAGAAGGTCGAATAGGTGCGTGGTTTCCAGCGCAGATCCACTTGCCAGGTCGGGTTGCTGAGGTCATCGACATCGCTGTCGTCGAAGTTTTTGCGCTCATAACCAACACGGACTTTGCCGGTGGTGCGTGCGGTGAAATCCCATTCGGCACCGGCGAGGACCGCATCGGATGTGCTGTTGAGACGGCTGTTGGACTCGTAATCAAAGACGGTGTGGTCGTATTCCAGTAATCCACGTGTATTGCTACCGATGCGGTGGTACCACGTGGTGGTCAGGCCAGCGGTATCGCGCTCTTTGTCATCGTTTATGCCGCCTGAGTTGTCGTATCGAAGTTGGGCGTAACTGGCGCCCAGATCAATCTGGTTGGCAGCGCTCCTGGCGCCGTAGGTATAGAGACCGTTGACGCGGTTACTGCGAATCTTGTCATTGACGCCATCGACAGCGGTCGACGTCGTACGCTCGTATTTACGTGTTTCCGCATCAAGTTTCAGTCGATGGCGGTCGGTGAATTCCATGATGCTATTGAGGCGCAAACGTTGCGCCGTATTCGAGGCATCCGAGTCGTCATGATAAATGTACCGGGTAGGTTGCCAGATGAGTCGGGTAGCACTGTTGCGGTCTTCAGCCTTGAGTTCGAAAGTGGGCGCCACTTTTGTCACCATCGAAGATTGCGCTCGCTCCAGTTCGCGGAAATTATCATCATAACTTTCTGAAAACAGCAGGGTAGGGGTGAAGTCGAACCCATAAATATCAATGGACTGGGGGTCAAGACTCCAGGCCGTTCCGGGGCACAAATAGATCATGAACAGTGCGAAAGGGCCGCGGGTCTTGAGAGTCATATCATTGCTCCAAGGGGTGAGTTCAATGACTATAGACCGGAAAAACAGTGGGTAAATGGGGCTGTGTAATGCCGGCAGCAATTAATAAGGAGTTTTAAGTTGAATCGGGGTGGGGTTCAATAGTTCATGGAAGTGCTGGCAGTAACAGACTGTAATTTGAGTTGCGCAGTTGTAAGATGCACAAGTTAGAAGCGACAATGATTTGTTTATAGACAAGGCCGAGGTCGCGCAATGTCAGTTAATGGCACGCGAACCTGATGCTCTCTATTCAAAAAGTGAAGAAGTATCATGACTCGTTCATCACCTAACATGCTCAGGAAAATACCTTCCAGTGTCGACAGTGGTCCTCGGGTTATTTGCAGCGTATCCCCAGGTTTGAACGGTTGAGAGGCCTGCATTACGGGTGGCTTAAAACACCGGGTACGCAGATGCTCGATGACATCGTCCGGGACGATTGCCGGGCCGTGATTGAAGTCGACGAGGCGGCTGACACCGCGGGTAGAACGCAGGGGCGCCCATTTGTCGTCACGGCTCAGATGAATGAAAAGATACCCCGGGAAGAGAGGTTCAAGCGATTGATGGGGTTTGCCATGAATCAGGCGCTCGCTAATAATTTGCGGGCAAAATATAACGTAATTTTGCCGCAATAAATTGATTTGCGCCCGTTCATCCTGACGCGGCTTGCACTGCAAAAGATACCAGTTGGAACCTTGGGTACTCGTCAGCATTCTGGCAAGCTCCGGAATATGGGTTAAGCATGCCTGTTCACGCATCAGCAATGCCACTGCCCCTCCAACGCTTTAGAGTAGGTGGAATTGCGAAAGTGTTAAGTCACTGGAACAGGTGTGTTAATAATGAAGCATGTAATGGGCAAGTAGCGATAGAACATCCAAGTCAATAATTTGGCGTGAGCGCCGCGCAGCTAGTTTAGTTCGCTTTGTCGGACGGCGCTCAAATAGAACTCTTGATCGAAAGTGTAAAGGTTACTTAACGCTATCAGTGATATCGATGTGTCATCAGATCGTTGCGACGGGCAAAGCTACCGCAGGGTCCGAACTCTCGGTCCTATGAAAAATAAACACTGTCTATCGTGAACTTAATCGCTGGGGGCTGACGTATATCTATTAAAGGAATTACATCTTTTTATACGTCGACCCTGTTAGGTATCGACCACTCCAGACGGCCTGTCAAATGTCACTAGTCAAAAATATAGCCTTCTGTCCAGTAATCTATTAAAAGCCCTCAAGCCGTTGTTTTAACGGGCCATTTTTTTTGACACACACAGAGTACTTGCTGAAACCGACCGGCAGACAACACACAAAACCCTCCTAAATCAAAAGCGGGCAGATGGCCGTCAAGGGTATTTACTGAAAATAGATCGCACAATACAATGAGAATCGTTATTACTAACTCATCGAGTGCAACGTCTTGAGCCAGCCCCACCCCTTTGCCCGCCGCAAGATCTTCATGAAACGCGCGTTGCCGACGCTCTCCTGCGTTATGTTTGCCAGTCCTCTATGGGCACAGGCACCCCTCGAACTGCCGACCACGGATATTCAGGCGAGCCGCGTCAGCCAAGACACGAGCTACACCACTTCTCACGCCAGCACGGCAAGCAAAAGCAATGTGCCGATCAAGGAAGAGGCGCAATCGGTCAATGTGGTCACCCAACAGACCCTGGCTGACTATCAGGTGCGCTCGCTGGACGACGCGATGAAGTTTGTCAGTGGTGTCAGCCAGGGCAATACCTTGGGCAACTCGCGGGATTCCCTGGTCAAGCGTGGTTTTGGCACCAACGATGACGGCTCGATCCTGCGCGATGGCGTGCGTTCCAATATGGGCCACAACTTCAGCGCCACCACGGATCGTGTGGAAGTGCTCAAAGGGCCTGCTTCAATGCTGTACGGCGCGCTGGAACCCGGCGGATTGATCAACGTGATCAGCAAGAAACCTGAATACACCCAGAGCACAACGCTGAGTGGCTCGGCCTATAGCGAAGGCGGCGGCACCCTGGCCGTAGACACCACCGGGCCTTTGGGAGACACGGGCCTGGCCTATCGCCTGATTGCCGAACGCGGCCATGAGGATTATTGGCGCAACTATGGTGTGAACGAGAGCACCCTGGTCGCGCCATCGCTGAGCTGGACCGGTGATCGCGCCAGCCTGACCCTGAGTTACGAATACAACGATTATTCCAGCCCCTTCGACCGCGGCACCGTGTTCACCAACGGTCATCCGGCTGACATCGACTACGACAAGCGCCTCGACGAACGCTGGGCGAAAAGCGTCGGTATCCGTGAAGTGGCCACCGCGCGTTTCGAGTATCAGCTCAGTGACGATTGGAAAACCCGCGTCACCTACGGCTGGAACAACGACCGCTACAGCCTCTCGATTGCCCAACCGAATGCGTTGACCGGCAACAATCTGCGACGTGCTGCCAACGGCGCTCATTACGACGATGAAACCCGCTACGCCAGTTGGGATTTCATCGGCCAGCAGGACCTGTTCGGCCAACGCCATGACCTGCTGATCGGCGCGGATACTGAAGCGTCCGACCAATTCCGTGGCAAAACCTACCGTAATACCCCGCGGTCAGGCTTCGACATCACCGCGCCAGTTTATGGGCGTTTGGCTGAACCCAGTCTGGTCAGTGCCACGCAAAGTGATCTGAGCAATCAGCTGACCTCAAGCTCCGTGTACTTCAAGGATAACTGGCACCTCGATGACCGCTGGATCCTGGTCCTCGGCGGTCGTCAGCAGCATTACGATCAGTACAGCGATCAGGGCCGAGGCAGCAGCTATACCGTCAACCGCGACGATAATGGCGATGCCTTCGTGCCATTTTTGGGCCTGGTCTACAAAGCCACCGATACCTTGTCGCTGTATGGCAACTACAGCCGTTCGTTCAAGCCCAATACCGAAGTCGACGACGCCGGCCACACCTTCGATCCGGAGGAGGGCCGCAGCTACGAGGTCGGTGCGAAGTACGACCCGCTGCCGGGGCTGAACATCAACCTTGCGCTGTTCGACATCGTCAAGAAAAACGTCGTGACCAGCCAGTCGATCGGTGGCGTCAGCCTTTCGGAGGCGGCGGGCAAGGTCGGTTCACAGGGCCTGGAACTGGACATCACCGGGCGTGTGGCCGAGCGCTGGGACCTTATCGGCACCTACGCCTACACCCACACGGAAATCCTCGACGATCCGGATGACGAGGGTCATCGCCTTGCCGATGCACCCAAGCACACCGCGAGCCTGTACCTCACCCATCACCTGAACGTTCCCACGGAATTCGGGGCCTGGCATACCGGCGCTGGCGCACGTTACGTCGGCGAGCGCGCGGCCAACAACGCCAACGATTTCTGGCTTGGCAGCTACACCGTGGCCGATGCCTTCGTGCGTTGGGAAGCGCCGATGTTCGGCTACAAGACTTCGCTTCAATTTAACGTCGACAACCTGTTCGACAAACAGTACTACCCGTCCTCTACCGGCACCCAACTGGCGGTCAATGTCGGCGAACCGCGTACGGCACGCCTGAGCGCCAGTGTGACGTTCTGATCCTTTTGCATTGAGACGCCCCCGTTTCGCTGGTTTTGTACCGGTCGGAACGAGGGGCGCCTCATGTAATCCCCGACGAAATCTCTATCGTTCGCCGCCAAACCCAATGATTGCTTTGGTTTCCAGATATTCCTCGAAACCGTAGACACCATACTCACGACCGTTACCCGATCGCTTGTAGCCGCCGAATGGAGCCATTGGATCCCAGGCAGGGTAATTCAGATGCACTTGTCCGGCGCGGATGCGAGCGGCAACGGCACGTGCGAGATCAAGGTTCTGGGCCTGAACATGGGCACCCAGCCCGTATACCGTGTCGTTTGCGATAGCGACCGCCTCATCGATCGTTTCATACGGAATGATGCACAGCACCGGACCAAAAATTTCTTCTTGAGCGATCCGCATGGCGGAATCGACTTCGGAGAAAACAGTCGGTCGGGTATAGAAGCCTTTTTCAAAGCCCTGCACACGTCCTGGTCCACCGCAAACGAGTTTTGCGCCGTCATTCAGGCCGGCCTCGATCATTGCTTGCACGCGATTGAACTGTGCCTCGTTGGCAATGGGGCCCAGCACCGTCTCTTCCAAACGCGGGTCACCCACGATGATTGCATTGGCAGTTGCGGCAGCCAGCGATTCGACCTCCGCCAGCCTGTCCTTTGGAACGATCATTCTTGTCGGGGCGCTGCACGATTGTCCGACGTTGCGAAACGCAGACATCACTCCCAGCGGGACGGCTTTGGCGAAATCGGCGTCGGGCAGCAGGACGTTCGGGGACTTGCCCCCCAACTCTTGCGTGACGCGTTTCACCGTATGGGCGGCCGCCTGGGCGACCAGTGCGCCCGCGCGGTTTGAGCCGGTAATCGAAATCATATCGACATCCGGGTGCGCCGCCATGGCTGCGCCGACCTCGGAACCACTTCCATTCACAAGGTTGAAAACGCCCGGTGGAAGGCCTGCGTCATGCACCAGTTGTGCGAAAAGAAGGGCGCTCAATGGCGACAGTTCGCTTGGTTTCAAGACCACTGTGCAGCCGGCAGCAATAGCCGGGGCGACTTTTGCTGTGATTTGATAAAGCGGCCAGTTCCACGGAGTGATGAGACCGCAGATGCCGATGGGTTCGCGTTCAATCGCGGTACTGCCTTCAATGGTTTGGAAACGATAACTGGACAGCAGATCCCGTGCGACCCGAACGTGTTCAGCCGCGAGGGGCACTTGCATTGCCCGTGCGGAACCGATGGCCGCGCCCATTTCGAGAGAGATCGCCTGGGCAAGCACTTCTTTTCGTTCAAGGATCAGGTCATAGATCTTTCCAAGGAAAAGCGCGCGTGATGCCGCCGAGGTGGCAGACCAGCCAGGAAACGCTGCACGAGCCGCAGCGACTGCCCGATCAACATCCTCGGCAGACCCCTGCGCGACGTGCGCAACAACCTCTTCAGTTGCGGGATTGACCACCGGCAAACTGGCCGGGATTGCCGGGGAGGACCAACAGCCATTGATATAAAACTTGTGAGACGTTTGCGCATCAACGCTGTAGCTATACGAAGATTGTGTGGTCATCCTACTAGCTCCTTAGAGCGGTAATTAGGCACTGCGAGCAGCAGAGGGTGGGCTTTCTTGCGACCTTGCAAGGCTGCCGATTCTTCTCAATAAGCTAACAAAGCAGGCCAGACAAAATATGCCGTTGTTTAAGGCTGCAAAGGACAATCTGCTGTATCTGCGAGGCTAACCGTGCACTACTCGTTTTACGTCAATAACCGGCTGGTAAAGCTTCTTGTTGGTGATCGCTAGTCGATAGCTTTTAGTAAGCAGAGCAAACTGCTTGATTGCGTCAGTTGATTGCGCTGGAACTGCGCGCGAAGCATTCGCGGCACTCTGTCGATAAATCATGCTGGACCGCTTTGTCAGGGTTGCAATCCACGCATTCTTCGAGGGACGCACTCATCTTGTTTCGCAGCCTGGGCTCTGCGGCACGTTGCATTATGCAGGGCTCGCCAGCGCACCATAACTGCCCGAGAAGGCACAGAAACAGAGGTGAAACGCCCGAGTCTGGAGCGTCCCGCAAAGTCTGCTGAGCAATCCCTGCAAAACGGTGGTTTGTGCCAAGCAACCTATACTTTTAACGATTTATGCACGGTCTCATGATGTTGTAATGAACTCGTGATGCAGCGTTACCCCGATGCTTCTCGAACGGAGTAACTGCTTGCCCCGTCATGACCTCAACCATCATTCAGGACTGCACTCATGAGCTTTCTTCGACCCAAGTTTATTACCTTCGACTGCTACGGCACGTTGACCAACTTTCAAATGGGAAACATGACCCGCGAGCTGTTCGCCGATCGTGTCCCTGCCGGGCAAATGGATCAGTTCGTCAAGGACTTCTCCGCCTATCGTCTGGATCAAGTGATGGGTGACTGGCGGCCGTATGATGAGATTATCAAGACCTCTCTGGCGCGGGTCTGCAAGCGTTGGGGCATCGAGTACAAAGGCGAAGGCCAACTCTACTACGACGCCGTACCAACGTGGGGCCCACATGCCGACGTGCCGGCCGGCCTGGCGAAAATCGCCGACAAAATTCCGCTGGTGATTTTCTCCAACGCGATGGACGAGCAGATCATGTCCAACGTCGACAAGCTCGGCGCGCCCTTCCACAAGGTCTTCACCGCCCAGCAAGCCCAGGCCTACAAGCCGCGCCTGGCTGCCTTCGAGTTCATGCTCGATAACCTCGGCTGCGGGCCGGAGGATGTTCTGCATGTGTCTTCAAGCTTCCGCTATGACTTGATGCCGGCCCACGACATGAAGATCAAGAACAAAGCCTTCGTTGCCCGTGGTCACGAGCAGCCGGCGAATGCGGTCTATGGCTACCACCAAATCCCCGATATCGGCGGTTTGGCCGGTTTGGTCGGTCTCTGAGTCTCAGGGCACTCTTCAAGGTAAAAGGGGTTAGACATGGGCAGTGAGTCCTATTGGCTCGATACCGCACCGGTATTCACCGGTGCCCAGCTCGGTGCGTTGCCTGGGCAGGTCGATGTGGCCATCGTCGGTGGTGGTCTCACCGGTCTGGCGGCGGCCCGCGCCCTGGCCTTGAAGGGGGCCAGTGTGGTGGTGCTGGAAGCGGGGCGGGTAATTGGCGAGGCGTCAGGGCGCAATGGCGGTCAGTGCAACACCGGCGTTGCCCAGGACTACGCGGCACTCAGCGCCAGCCTCGGCGCTGATAAAGCGCGAGCCTATTACCGGGCCTATGAAAGCGCCGTGCAGAGTGTCGTCTCGCTGGTAGAGCAGGAGCAGATTGCCTGCGACTTCAAGCGCAATGGCAAGCTCAAACTGGCCGCCAAACCGATGCATTACGAAGGCTTGGCGCGCACTTGCGAACTGATTCGGCGGGAGGTCGATGCCGAGGTCGAGTTGCTGTCTGCGCAAGAGGCCCGTGCTGAAGTCAACTCGGCCCAGTTCCATGGAGGCTTGCTGCAGCGCAACGGCGTGCAGATGCATGTCGGGCGCTTCGGTGTCGGTCTGGCCGAGGCGGCGGCACGTCACGGTGCGTTGATCTTCCAGGGCGTGTCGGTGACGGACTGGAAAGCCCGTGCTGGTGGCTATCAGGTCAACACCACCAAGGGCTCGCTGCATGCCAAACAGGTTCTGCTGGCTACCGGCACGTGCCAGCAGGGCGGATTGGGTTGGTATCGGCGGAGGATCGTGCCGGTGGGCAGTTTCGTGATCGCCACCGAGGTGCTACCGCAGGCCCTGATCGACAGCTTGCTGCCGGCACGGCGTTCCTATGTCACCAGCCGCATGATCGGTAACTACTTCCGCCTGACGCCGGACAACCGCTTGCTGTTTGGCGGCCGTGCACGGTTTGCCATGTCTGACAGCGTTTCCGACGCCAAGAGCGGCAAAGTGTTGCAAGCAGCGATGGTGCAGATGTTCCCGCAGTTGGCTGGCGTGAAGATCGATTATTGCTGGGGCGGGTTGGTGGACATGACCTCTGATCGTTTGCCACGGGCCGGCCAGCATGGAGGCGTTTATTACTCCATGGGTTACAGCGGTCATGGGGTACAGATGTCGGTGCACATGGGGCAGGTCATGGCCGAGGTCATGGCCGGCAAGGTCGAAGCCAATCCGTGGCGCGAACTCGACTGGCCGGCCATCCCCGGGCATTTCGGCAAACCCTGGTTCCTGCCCCTGGTCGGTGCGTATTACCGCCTGCAGGACTACCTACACTGAGTTCAAGGTATTTGCTTTACGTTTCAACCACACACCATTTATCGCGCGCACTCGAGCCTTATCACTTTTCGAAAGGTAGAACTGACATGACTGACAACAAAAATAGTATCGACTCCCAGTTGATCACAGGGGAAGAAAGTCTGCGCATTTTCGAAGGGCTCAATCGCGGCATGTCACGCCGCAATGCATTGCAAATGCTGGGGTTGGCCGGGGTGGCTGTCGCGGGCGCCAGTAGTCTGTTCGGCGCTGCCGGCAAGCTGTTTGCCGATGAAGAAGCCGCAACCCCTGGCAAAGGAAAACCAGGCGGACGGATTCGCGTTGCCGGTCAGACCTCTTCCACCGCCGACACCCTCGATCCGGCCAAGGGCTCATCGTCAACCGACTACGTGCGCCATTACATGTTCTACAACGGCCTGACGCGTTTCGACAGCCATATGGTCCCGCAGCTGGAGTTGGCCGAGCGCATTGAAACCACTGATGCCACGCTCTGGGTCATCACCCTGCGCAAGGAAGTGGTCTTCCACAACGGCAAGGCCCTGACAGCCGCCGATGTGGTGTTTTCTCTGTTGCGGCACAAGGATCCAATCACCGGTTCCAAGGTCCTGCCGCTGGCGTCGCAGTTCGCCGAAGTCAAGGCCAACGGCACCCATGAAGTGCAGATACAGTTGAGCGGCCCAAATGCTGAGCTGCCATCGGTTCTTGCCATCTCTCACATGTTGATCGTTCCCGAGGGTACGAGCGATTTCAGCCAGGGCATCGGTACCGGTCCGTTCAAGGCCAAGGAGTTCAAGCCCGGGGTGCGTTCGATTGGTGTGCGCAATACCAATTACTGGAAACCCGGCTTGCCGTATCTGGACGAGATCGAATTTATCGCCATTGCCGACGAGCCGTCGCGGATTAACGCCCTGTTATCGGGCGACGTACAAATCGTCAACGAGGTTAACCCGCGCTCAACGATCCGCATCAAGGCCAGCACCAAGCACCGGGTCGTGGACTCGCCGTCGGGTAACTACACCGACCTGATCATCCGTCAGGACCAGTTGCCGGGCAAAAGCCCGGAGTTCACCCAGGCTATGAAATTGTTACTGGACCGGGAACAGATCAAGTCGGCGATATTCCGTGGCTTCGCCAGGGTCGGCAACGATCACCCGATCGCACCCGGTGCACGCTTCTACAACGCCGATCTCCCACAACGTACCTACGATCCGGAAAAAGCCAGGTTCCTGCTCAAAAAGGCAGGTATGGAAAATATCAGCATGCCGCTGATGTGCTCGCCGGCCGCGACCGGTTCGGTGGACATCGCCGTGTTGCTGCAGCAGTCAGCCAAAGAGGCCGGGCTCAAGCTCGACGTCAACCGCCTGCCGGCCGATGGCTACTGGTCCAATCACTGGGCGAAGCACCCGCTGAGCTTCGGCAACATCAACCCGCGGCCCAATGCCGACATGCTTTTCTCGCAGTTCTTCCAGTCCAGCGCACCCTGGAACGAATCGGGCTGGAAGAACGATCAGTTCGATCAGTTGCTGATACTCGCCCGCGGTGAAACCGACGAGGCCAAGCGCGGCAAGATGTACGCAGATTTGCAAACCCTGGTGCATGAACACAGCGGTATCGGCATTCCGGTGTTCATCAGCAACATCGATGGCGTCGACCAGCGCGTCAAAGGCTATGGCACCAACCCCCTGGGCGGTTTCATGGGGTACATGTTCTCCGAGCAGGTCTGGCTGGACGCTTGATGAAAGTCGGGTTTTTGCTGCAGCGATATTGCATGAGGATAGGGTGATGAATAGCAACACACTGTGGTTGATCGGCCGGCGCCTGGGCGCGGCGATCGTGACCTTGTTGATTGTGTCCATGGTGGTTTTCGCCATCACGGCGGTGCTGCCGGGGGACGCGGCGCAACAGTCTCTGGGGCAGTTCGCCACGCCGGAACAAGTGGCAGCCTTGCGCCTGAAAATGGGGCTGGATCAGCCTGGTGTGTTGCGCTACCTGCACTGGTTGATGAGCCTGCTCAGCGGTGACATGGGGCTGTCCGTTTCCAACGCCATGCCGGTCAGCGAGTTGATGGCCGGGCGGGTGCCGAACACCCTGATGCTGGCGGCCGCTACGGCGCTGGTATCAGTACCGGTGGCGTTGATCCTGGGCATCGGTTCGGCGATGGGGCGGGGCGGGCGCATCGACGGTTTCCTCAGCTTTTTGACCTTGACCATGGTAGCGGTGCCGGAGTTTCTGGTGGCGACCCTGGCGGTGCTGATATTCGCGGTGAATCTGGGCTGGTTGTCGGCGCTGTCGTACGCCAGTGACATCACTTCCCCCTGGCAATTCATGCGCACTTACGCGTTGCCGGTTATGACGCTGTGCTGCGTCATCGTCGCGCAAATGGCACGCATGACCCGGGCGGCGGTGATCGATCAGCTCGACAGTCCTTACGTGGAAATGGCCCGGCTCAAAGGCGTGAGCAAGATGCGGATCGTCCTGCGCCATGCCTTGCCCAATGCCATCGGGCCGATTGCCAATGCCATCGCCCTGAGCCTTTCTTACCTGTTGGGCGGGGTGGTGATCGTCGAGACGATCTTCAACTATCCCGGCATCGCCAGCCTCATGGTCGATGCAGTGACCAACCGCGACATGGCACTGGTTCAAGCCTGCACCATGTTGTTTTGTACGGCGTATCTGACGTTGGTGCTGATTGCCGACCTGTGCGCGATTCTTTCCAATCCGAGGCTGAGAAATCAATGAACAATCTCATTGTGAAATCGCCGGCTACTACCAAATTAGCGCTGGGCAAGGTTTCCCACGGATCGTCCTGGCTCGGCCTGATCGGCGCCTCGATGTGTGTGATCTGGTTGCTGGTCGCCATCTTCGGCCCGTGGCTGGCGCCACATCCGGTTGGGGAAGTGGTCTCTGATAATGTCTTTGACAACCTGAGTGCTGCTTACCCGTTCGGCACCGATTACCTGGGCCGTGACATGCTCAGCCGGATCCTCGTCGGCGCACGCTTCACCGTTGGCCTGGCATTGGTGGCCGCGGTAATGGCCAGCGGCCTGGGGACCAGCTTCGCGTTGCTGTCGGTGGTTTCACCAAAGTGGCTGGATGAGCTGATCAGTCGCCTGATGGACGCCTTCATTTCGATCCCCAGCAAGATGCTGGCGCTGATCATGGTCTCGGCCTTCGGCTCCTCGGTCACCTTGCTGATCTGCACGGCGGTATTGAGCTTCACCCCGGGCGCGTTCCGTATCGCCCGCAGCATGGCGGTGAATATCGAAGCGCTGGAATACGTGCAAGTGGCCCGTACTCGCGGCGAGCGTCGGCTGTACATCGCCTGCGTGGAAATCCTGCCGAACATGCTCAACCCGGTACTGACGGACCTGGGCTTGCGCTTCGGTTTCATCGTCCTGCTGCTCAGCGGCATGAGCTTCCTGGGCCTGGGTGTGCAACCGCCGGATGCCGACCTCGGGTCGCTGGTGCGCGAGAACATCGGCGGTCTCAACCAAGGGGCGCCGGCCATCGTGATTCCGGCTTTGGCCATCGGCACCCTGACCATCGGTGTGAATCTGTTTATCGACCGGCTGTCGTCGCGACGTAGTCGACGTTCGGGAGGCCATTGAAATGAGCGAATTGATTCGAGTCCAGGACCTGCGAGTAGTCGCCTGTGGCGAACTCGGCGAGGTGGAGATCGTCAAGGGCGTCAGCTTCTCCCTGCAAAAGGGTGAAGTGCTGGCATTGATCGGTGAGTCTGGTTCCGGCAAGACCACCATCGCCCTGGCATTGCTCGGTTATGCCCGGCGTGGTTGTCGGCTGGCAGGTGGCGTGGTGCAAATCGGCGAACACGACATGCTGGCGTTGAGCGAAAGCGAGCTGCAAGGCCTGCGCGGCAATCGGGTGTCGTACATCGCGCAAAGCGCTGCGGCAGCGTTCAACCCGGCGAAAAAACTCATCGACCAAGTGGTGGAGGGCGCGTTGATTCATGGTCTGGGCAGCCGGGCTGTGCTTGAGGCCAAGGCCATCGAGTTGTTCCGCGACCTGGCCCTGCCAGACCCCGATCGCATTGGCCAGCGCTACCCGCATCAGGTCTCCGGCGGGCAACTGCAACGGGTGATGGCGGCCATGGCACTGATCAGCGATCCACTGCTGGTGGTGCTCGACGAACCGACCACGGCACTCGATGTGACGACCCAGATCGACGTGCTGCGTGCCTTCAAACGGGTGGTGCGCGAACGTGGCGCGACGGCAGTCTATGTATCCCACGACCTCGCTGTGGTCGCGCAGATGGCTGATCAGATCGTGGTGCTCAATGGTGGCGAAATCTTCGAACAGAGTGCCACGGCGCCATTGCTCAAAGCCCCGGCCCACGAATACACCCGCAGCTTGCTGGCGGCAGCACGGCCGGACACCACGATCCGTCCACCCTGCGGTATCGCTGAAGACACGCCTTTACTGACTATCCAGGGCCTGACCGCCGGTTATGGCAACAAGAACGCGCAAGGCATGCCGGCCATTCGCGTGCTGGAAGACATCGACCTGACGGTTCGCAGAGGCCAGGCCATCGGCGTGATCGGTGAGTCGGGCTCTGGCAAGTCAACCCTGGCACGGGTGGTGGCCGGATTGTTGGAGCCCGCTCTCGGCGGCCTGACCTTCGATGGCCAACCCTTGGGTGGCAGCCTGTCGTCGCGCACCGACGAGCAGTTCCGACGCATTCAAATGGTCTTCCAGAATGCCGACACCGCACTCAACCCGATGCACAGTGTCAGCACCATTCTGAGTCGCCCGCTGAAGATGTACTTCGGCCTTAAGGGGGCCGCGCTGCGTGAACGTATCGGCGAGCTACTGGATCTGGTGCGCTTGCCGCGAACCATGGCTGAACGCCGCCCGAACGAACTCTCCGGCGGGCAAAAGCAACGGGTCAATCTGGCCCGGGCCCTGGCAGCCAAACCAGATCTGATTCTGTGCGATGAAGTGACCTCGGCGCTGGATACCGTGGTCGGTGCGGCGATTCTCGAACTGTTGCGCGACCTGCGTCAGCAACTGGGCGTGTCCTATCTGTTCATCAGCCATGACATCTCCACCGTGCGAGCGCTGTGCGACGACATTGTGGTGATGTACAGCGGCCACAAGATTCAGGCCGGCACTCGCCAGTCGTACGCTGAGGCGCCGTTCCATCCTTACACCGACCTGTTGATCCACTCGGTGCCGGAGTTGCGCCAGGGCTGGCTGGAAGGCTGTGGAACAACGACCTGCGGCACGCTACCGCCCATTGGGGCAAAAGCCAATGTGCCTGGGCTGTGCACTTTCCTCAATCGTTGCCCGGTGCGGGTTGACGGCCTGTGCAATTGCGTCCCGCCGGACCGTCGGTTGATTGTTGGCGGCAGTGAAGTCCTTTGTCATCACGACAGTGCCGAGTTGCTGAAAACCCAGAAGGATTCCAACAGCATGAACGCAGGAGCCTATGCATGAACGGGCGTTTCGTAAGGCTGGCCGAACAGGGCCGGCCCACCATCAAACTGCAGGTAGACGGCAAGCCTATCGAGGCGCTGCAGGGCGATACGCTGATGGTCGCGTTGCTGACTCAGGGCTCGGCGTTGCGCCAATCGGAATTCGACTCGGGCCGGCGCGCCGGCTTCTGTCTGATGGGCGCGTGTCAGGACTGTTGGGTCTGGACCCGCAGCGGCGAGCGTCTGCGCGCCTGTTCCAATGAGGTCCGTGAAGGGCTGGATATTGTCACCACACAACCGGAGGCGATATGGCCACTGCGCGGATAGTCATTGTCGGTGCCGGGCCGGCCGGCATACGTTGTGCCGAAACCCTGGTCGCCGCTGGTTTCAAGCCCATCCTGATTGACGAGAATCGCCGGGATGGCGGGCAGATCTACCGTCGCCAGCCCGAAGGTTTTACCCGTGATTACGCCACCCTGTATGGCACCGAAGCCGCCAAGGCCAACGACCTGCACCAGAGCTTCGACCGCTTGCGCCGGCAGATCGACTATCGCCCGGACACGCTGGTATGGAACCTGACGCCGGGGCAATTGTGCTGTGTCAGCCAGGGCAAGCATTCGACAGTGGATTACGACGCGCTGATCCTGTGCACGGGCGCCACCGACCGTTTGATGCCGATCGAAGGCTGGCAATTGGCGGGCACTTACAGCCTCGGCGGGGCGCAGATCGCGCTCAAGTCCCAGGCCGTGTCCATCGGCCATCGCGTGGTGTTCATGGGCAGCGGGCCGTTGCTGTATTTGGTCGCCAGTCAATATGTGAAAGCCGGGGCCAAGGTCGCGGCGGTGCTCGACACCTCGCCATTGAGCAAGCGAATTGGCGCATTGCCCAAGCTGTTGGCGCGCCCCGGATTGCTGTTCACCGGGATGAAACTGCTGGCGCAGCTCTATCGAGCGAAAATTCCGGTGCACCTGGGCATTTCGCCGCTTCAAGTGCTGGGTGATGCGGCCAACGGTGTCAGTGGCGTACGCGTGCGCACGGCGAGCGGTGAGACTTTGACGGTGGATTGCGATGCCGTGGCGTTGGGTTATCACTTGCGCCCGGAAACCCAACTGGCCGACCTGGCCGGTTGCCGTATGCGCTTTGACGAGGCTTCCAGCCAATGGTGGCTGGCCGTCGATGAAGACGGTCGGACCTCGGTCAGCGGTGTATATGCCGCCGGCGACGGTTCGAAAATTCGCGGTGCCGATGCCGCCGAGCACACCGGAAGGCTAGTGGCCATGGCGCTGCTGGAGGATCTTCAGCAACCGGTGAACATCGGGTTGCGCGACGAACAACGGCACGCGCTGGCGGTAATGGATCAGTTTCGTCTCGGCCTGGCCCAGGCGTTTCCCTGGCCGGCGGCGCAAGCCAAAGCGTTGCCGGACACGGCCATCGTCTGCCGCTGCGAAATGATCAGCGCGGGCGAATTGCGTGCCGTGGTCCGGGAAAAAGGCGCTTGTGAAGTCAACCGGGCCAAGGCGTTCAGCCGGGTCGGCATGGGCCGCTGCCAGGGGCGTTATTGCTCCCAGGCCGGGGCTGAAGTGATTGCCGCGGCCGCCGGCGTTTGCGTGGAACAGGTCGGTCGTCAGCGCGGTCAGGCACCGGTCAAACCCCTTTCGATGCTCACCGAGGAGGTGTCGTCATGACGCTACACAAAGCCGATGTCGTGATTGTCGGCGGCGGCCTGATGGGCTCGGCGGCGGCGTTTTTCCTGCGCCAGCGCGGGCAGTCGGTGATTCTGCTGGAACGCGACCAGATCGGTCAGTACGCCAGCGGCGTGAACTTCGGCAACGTGCGACGCCAGGGGCGTTACCTCGGGCAGCTGGAATTGGCCAACCGCTCCTGGGCGCTGTGGAAGCGTCTGCCGGAGCTGATCGACGATGACCTCGAATTCATCGCCAGCGGCCATATGCGGGTGTGTTACCGCGAAGACGAGATCGCCGAGCTGCAAGCCTATGCCGACGCCCCTGAGGCGGAGCAGCTGGACTTGAAAATCTTTCGTGGCGACGAGTTGCACAAGCGTTTTCCGTTCCTCGGCCCTGATGTGAAGGGCGGTTCTTATGCGCCCCACGATGGCCATGCGAACCCGCGTCTGGCGGCCCCGGCGTTTGCCCGGGCAGCACGACGCCTTGGCGCGCGGATTGAAGAGCGTACTGAAGTGGCCGAGGTGCAGAAGGTCGGCGGCGAGTTCAGCATCAACACCACCGACGGCCGTCAGTTCAGCGCCGAGCGCCTGCTGATTACTGCCGGCGCCTGGGGGCAAAAGCTTTCGGCGCAGTTTGGTGAACCCGTGCCATTGGAAACCCATGGCCCGCAAATGGCCGTGACCGAACCGGTGCCGTACGCCTTGCCGACGGTGATCGGCGTGTACACCAAAATCCCCGAGGAAGTGATCTATTTCCGCCAGATACCCCGCGGCAACATCATCATTGGTGGCGGCTATCGCAGCGAACCGGACATGCTCAACCGCCGGGCCTATGTCGAGCCGCGCAGCATTCTCAATCAAATGGATCAGATGCGTCGGCTGCTGCCGGGTGTCGGTAACCTGAACATCATCCGCGTGTGGAGCGGCATCGAGGGCTACCTGCCCGATTCCCTGCCCGTGATGGGGCCAAGCGGTACGGTTGATGGTTTGTTCTATGCCTTCGGTTTCTCCGGCCATGGCTTCCAACTCGGTCCGGGCGTGGGCGACGTGATGGCCGAACTGATCAGCACCGGCAGCACCAGCACTTCGATTCTACCGTTCTCCATCAACCGGTTCGCTTCTTCAGCCGAGCAACGGAGCAAGGCCTCATGAAAGCCCGCGTACTGGATATTCTCAAACGGCTGATGGCCTTCGACACCGTGTCGTCGGAGTCGAACATGGCCTTGATCGAGTACGTGCGCGATCTGCTGCTGAGCAAGGGCATCGAGTCGTTGATCGTCAAGGATTGCACCGGTAAAAAAGCCAACCTGTTCGCCAGTACCGGTCCAAGGGAAGTGCCGGGGATTTTGCTGTCCGGGCACACCGACGTGGTTCCCGCAGCGGGACAGGCCTGGACCTTCCCGGCGTTTCAGGCGACGGTGCAAGACGGGCGGATTTACGGGCGTGGCAGTTGCGATATGAAGGGCTTTATCGCGCTGGCGATCGACGCCATGCTCGATGCCGCCGACCATTCATTGAACCGGCCATTGCAACTGGCACTGTCCCATGATGAAGAGATCGGTTGCGTCGGTGTGCGGCGTTTACTGGATGTGTTGCACCTGGCGCCGGTGCGGCCGTTTTTGTGCGTGATCGGTGAGCCGACCAACATGCAGTTCGTGCTCGGGCACAAGGGCAAGGGTTCTTACCGCACTTACTGTCGCGGTCTGGAGGCTCATTCATCGCTGGCGCCGCGCTCGGTCAATGCGATTCACGTGGCTTGCGATTTCATCGCTGCACTGCGTCAGAGCCAGCAGCAACTGCAAGAGCAGGGCGCCCAGGATGTGGATTACGACGTGCCCTTCAGTACCGTGCATGTCGGGCAGATTGTCGGCGGCAAGGCGCTGAACATCGTGCCGAACCTGTGCACCCTGGATTTCGAAGTGCGTAACTTGCCGGCGGACGATCTGGATCAGTTTCTGGAACAGATGCGCGAGCGTGCCGAAGTGATTGTGCGCGAAGCTAAAAAGTTGTCCAGCGTGGCGGATATCGAAATTGAAACCCTGAACGTCTATCCCGGTCTCGATACCCACCCGAGTGTCGAGGCGGTGCGTTTTCTGAAGAACTTCGCTGCACCGGATACCGGCACCGCCAAGGTCTCCTTCGGCACCGAGGGCGGGTTGTTCAAACAACGGCTGGATGTGCCGGTGGTGGTCTGTGGCCCAGGCTCGATAGAACAGGCGCACAAGCCTGACGAGTTCATCGAGATCAGCCAGATGGACGCCGGGGAGCACTTCCTGCAAGGGTTGTTGGGCTCGATGCGGGTTTAGAGTTCTGTTTGCCTATGCCGAACACTTGCACACCACGCTTGTGTCTCGGTTATGGCATGACGCCCGAGCTTGAGTTCACCCCTTCAATGTAGCTGACAGTGTGGGAAGTGCTGAGAAAGACTTCCCAGGCCTGGCTGCGCCTATTCAGAAAACCGCTAGCCACTCGCAACCCTTCTGGAGTTCCCCCATGAAAGTGCTTGAGCGCCTGTCATTCTCTGGCAAATTCGTCTTGCTCGGCTTGCTAGCCGTAACCCTGATTGCCATTCCAACCAGCCTCTACGTGCTCGGCGCCTATCAGAATAGCTCCCAGACAAACCAGGAGCTTCGCGGCATCCGGCCGGTGCAGGCATTGCTCCAGCTGATCCACTTGACGCAGCAACATCGCGATTTGTCATCCGTCGTGCTGGGCGGCAACCGGACTTTCCACGAGGTTCGTTTGAACAAGCAGGCCGAGGTGGATCAAGCCTTCGAGGCAACCGAGCGCGTGTTACAGGAGGCCAAGGTCAGCCCCGACATCCTGGCTGCCTGGGGGCGGGCGCAGCAACAATGGCGCGAGCTGGCCGGCGAAGTGGGCCAGACCACAATCAAAGGTTCGCAGAGTCTGACCCGGCATAGCCAGTTGATCGCAGCCTATCTGCTGATCGAGGACGCAATGCTCGATCACTTCAAACTGTCCCTTGATCCAGTGTTAGGGACGTACTCGCTGATGGCGGGCGCTTTGATCGAGTTACCGCAAGCCACCGAGTTGTTGGGTCAGTTGCGTGGTGCCGGCGGCCTGTATCTGGCGCAGGGTCGGATCCTGCCTGAGCAACAAGGTGCGCTGCGTGGCTTGGCCACCCAGGCGCTGAGCAGCGTTGACAAGGCGGCACGTGCCTTGACCAAGGCGAGTGCCGTCGAGCCGGAACTCAAGGCTCTGCTGGAAGCGCCGCTAATGGCACTAGGTCCGCAAATCCGGCAGGCGCTTGAACTCAGCAATGCGAGATTGGTGTCGGCCGTCGAAATGGACATGGATTTCGCGCCCGGCGCAAGCCCCGCAGGAAATAACGAGCCTACCGATGCCTTGTACGCGCTTAAGCTCAATTACCCGGTCGGCGACTACCTGACTGCTTACAACAAACCGGTTGATGCCTTGTATGCCCTTGGCCACTCAGCGCTGACGGCGCTCGATGAAGCGCTGATGAAACGCCGCGACAGTGATCGGGAGAGACTTATCCTGATGTCTGCAGGTTTACTGGCGCTGCTGTTAGCTGGCGGGACCTTGGCCACCTTGATCGTGCTGCGCCTGCTTGAACAGTTGGCGACTGCCATGGCGGCAGCCGAGCGTATCGCCAAAGGTGACCTGACCCAATCACTGGATGTCGTTGGCAAGGATGAGGCGGCGCGCCTGCTGCAGGCGCTTGAGCGCATGCGGATGAACCTGCGCAGTACCGTCAGGCAGGTATTGAGTTCTTCCGAGCGACTGGCCACGACCTCCGCTCAGTTGAGTGCCGTGACCGATGACGCCACCCGTGGCGTGCGACGCCAGAGCACCGAACTCGATCAGGCGGCCAGTGCCGTGACCCAAATGACTGGCGCGATCGAAGACGTGGCGCGCAACGCCGCCTGGGCCTCAGAGGTTTCCCAGGCAGCAGACCAGCGCTCGCGTCAGGGGCAGGAGAGCGTCTGCCGTACCGTCGGTGCCATCGAATCGTTGACCGAGGATATCGAGGATACCGCGGGGGCCTTGCAGGCCCTGGCAGGCCAGATAGGTGACATTGGCTCGGTGTTGGATGTGATTCGCGGCGTTGCCGAGCAAACGAACCTGCTGGCCTTGAATGCGGCGATCGAGGCGGCTCGCGCGGGCGAAAGCGGTCGGGGCTTCGCCGTGGTGGCCGACGAGGTCCGGGCCTTGGCGCAACGAACCCAGGAATCGACCAAACAGATCGAGACGATCATCGGTTCGGTGCAAAAAAGCAGTCACGGCACCTTGCGAGCCATGCAAAGCAGTAACGGTAAAACCCGGGAAACCCTGGAGGTCGCCCGTGCGGCAGGCGCAGTACTGAGTGCCATCGTCGACGACATCGCGCAGATCAATGAACGCAATCTGTGTATTGCAAGTGCCACCGAAGAGCAATCCCAGGTTGCCCGTGAGGTGGACCGCAACTTGCTCAATATCCGTGATGTTTCCCAACAGGCTTCGGCCGGAGCCAATCAGAGCCAGGCTTCTAGCCGGGAACTCGCAGGCCTGGCCAGCGAGTTGAATAGCATGGTCAAGCATTTTATCGTCTGACCGAGCTCGTCGTGTTCGATCATCACAAACCAACGGTAGAGCCTGCTGTCGAATGCTGATTTTCAGCATTCAAGGCTGCAGGGGCGGCGCTTTCAGCATCCTCGTCTGTGACGACCCAATAGACTGAAGGCTGTCTCGGAACAGGACTCGACCATGCTCAAGAATCGCCTGAAAGACCCCAGCCTGCTGGTAGAACTCGCTTACATCGACGGTCAGTGGATCAGCGCCGACAACGCCGCCACCCTTGACGTCATCGACCCGGCCAGCGGCCAGTTGCTCGCTCGTGTACCCGCGATGCAAGGCAGCGAAACCCGACGTGCCATCGAAGCCGCCGAAAGCGCCTGGCCAGCATGGCGCGCACGCCCGGCGGCGGAACGGGCAGCGCTGCTTGAGCGCTGGTATCAGGCCATGATCGATAACCTCGACGACCTGGCACTGATCATGACCTGCGAACAGGGCAAACCGCTGAATGAAGCCAAGGGCGAAATTCGCTACGGTGCCGGCTTCGTCAAATGGTTCGCCGAAGAAGCCCGACGGGTCTACGGTGAAACCATACCGGCACCCAGCGGCGATCGCCGCTTGCTCACGCTCAAGCAGCCGGTCGGGGTCTGCGCCGCCATCACGCCGTGGAACTTCCCCAATGCGATGATCACCCGCAAGTGCGCGCCGGCTCTGGCCGCCGGGTGTACGATCATTGTCAAACCCTCGGACCTGACGCCGCTGTCGGCCCTGGCGCTGGCCGTACTCGCCGAACGGGTCGGCATTCCGTCCGGCGTGTTCAACGTAGTGACCGGCATGCCCGCCGGCATCGGCGAAGAACTGACCGGCAACCCGACGGTACGCAAAATCTCCTTCACCGGATCCACCGCTGTCGGTCGGCTGCTGATGCGTCAGAGCGCCGAACACATCAAGCGCTTGAGCCTGGAGTTGGGCGGCAACGCACCGTTCATTGTGTTCGACGACGCTGACCTTGAGCAGGCAGTGGCCGGCATCATGCTCAGCAAGTTTCGCAACGCCGGACAAACCTGTGTCTGTGCCAATCGGATTCTGGTGCAGGACGGTATTTACGAACGCTTCGCCCAGCGCCTGGTGGAAGAAGTGGGCAAGCTCAAGGTCGGCAACGGCCTGGACGCCGACGTCAGCATCGGCCCGCTAATCAATGCGGCGGCGGTGAGCAAGGTCGCCCGGCACATCGACGATGCCTTGAGCCTGGGCGCGCGTTTGCTCTGTGGCGGCATCCCCGAGGGCGACAGCCAGTTCGTCCAGCCAACGGTGCTCGGTGACGCCCATGCCGGGATGTTGCTGGCCAACGAAGAAACCTTCGGCCCGGTTGCACCGCTGATGCGCTTTACCACGGAGGAAGAGGCACTGACCTTGGCCAATGCCACACCTTATGGCTTGGGCGCCTATTTCTTCACCCAGGACTTGCGCCGTTCATGGCGGTTCGGAGAGGCGCTGGAGTTCGGCATGATCGGTCTCAATACCGGGCTCATTTCCATGGAGGTCGCCCCCTTCGGCGGTATCAAACAATCGGGTCTGGGCCGTGAGGGCAGCAAGTACGGCCTGGATGAATACCTTGAAGTCAAAGCCTTCCACATCGGTGGGCTGTGATCCGGACACCGTTTGAACAGGACATTGAGGAGCCACGATTGATGAGTAAAACATTTAGAATCGCCGCGATTGCCGGCGATGGTATCGGCAAGGAAGTCTTGCCTGAAGGGCTGCGGGTACTGGAGCAGGCCGCGAAGAAATGGCAACTGGATTTGAGCATCGAGGTGCTCGACTGGGCTCACTGCGATTACTACCTGGAACACGGGCAGATGATGCCCGATGACTGGTTCGAACAACTCAAGGGCTTCGACGCGATTTACTTTGGCGCAGTAGGCTGGCCGGATAAAGTGCCGGATCACATTTCCCTTTGGGGTTCGCTGCTGAAGTTTCGCCGTGACTTCGACCAATACGTGAACATCCGTCCTGTGCGGCTGTTTCCCGGTGTGCCGTGTCCGCTGGCCGGACGCGAAGCGGGGGACATCGATTTCGTGGTGATCCGCGAAAACACCGAGGGCGAGTATTCCTCGGTTGGCGGCAAGATGTTCGAAGGCACCGAGCATGAGTTCGTACTGCAAGAGTCGGTGTTCACCCGGCGCGGCGTGGACCGGATTCTCAAGTTCGCTTTCGACCTGGCCCAGACCCGGCCGCGCAAGCGCCTGACGGCGGCGACCAAATCCAACGGGATTTCCATCAGCATGCCGTACTGGGACGAGCGCACGGCATTGATGGCTGCAAAGTACCCGGACGTCACTTGGGACAAGCAACACATCGACATTCTGTGCGCGCGGTTTGTGCTGCAGCCGGATCGTTTCGATGTGGTGGTGGCGTCGAATTTGTTCGGCGACATTCTGTCCGACCTGGGGCCGGCCTGCGCCGGTACCATCGGCATCGCGCCTTCGGCCAACCTCGATCCAGAGCGCCGTTTTCCGTCGCTGTTCGAACCGGTCCACGGCTCGGCCCCGGATATCTATGGGCAGAACATCGCCAACCCGGTTGCGATGATCTGGTCCGGTGCGCTGATGCTGGACTTCCTGGGCAATGGCGATGAGCGTTATCGCGCAGCCCACGACGGAATTCTGCAGGCGATCGAGCAGGTCATCGCCCAAGGACCGATCACTCCCGATCTGGGAGGACAGGGCTCGACCCAGGATGTCGGTATGGCGATCGCCGCATTGCTTTGAGCCGAGGCAACAACTGCTCAGCAGGAAGCTTTATCCATTCTTGTATCTCACCCTTTTAGCCCGTCTCACTGCGGGCTTTTTTTTGTCGCGCGTAAAACCCCCTCTGATAGTCTCTGCTCATTGTGGCCTGCTGGGCGTCTGCGCAGGTGAAACCGTTGCGAACGGCTCTTTCCGGTGTTGCGAAGGATCAGCGAAGAGGAATCAAAGGAATGTGGAGGAAGTTGCGCGAGGGCGTCTTGCCCGGAATGATCTCAACTGGTTAGTTGATGTACCCAGGTACCCAGGTACCCAGGTACCCAGGTACTCCGGTGAGGCGGGTAGCTGGGTTATACCTGGCTCAATGCTTTGGCTTTCTCTTCATGCAACGTCTCGACAAGGTCCTGGCGGAGTTGGAAGGAGATGAAAGCATTGAGCGCATGGCAATGTCGTTGATGGGGCGGGCGGGCTAGCTGCTTGCAACCACTTGCCGTAGTGCCTCGACGAAGCGGCACAGATCGCTCTTCTGCGTGTAGATGCTCGGCGACACCCGAAGTCCGCTTATGTGCCTGATCTGGCGGAACTTGACATGCACCTTGTGGGTTTTTCGAAGTTCCTGCTCAACCCATCGAGCATCGCATTGATCGATAGAGAACAGGCTTACTGCGCCCAGCTCAACGGTATCAAGTGGCGTGTGGAGCCTGAAACCGGGAATGTCTTTGGCGAGGTCAACCCAGTAGCGGGTCAGCTCCTGTAGACGCGCGTGAATGGCTCGCGTGCCGATTTGCGCATGGAAACGGATAGCCGGAGCAATGCCCGCTTGTATCGCCGAGTTGTAGGTGCCGAGATTCCAGTGGTCGAACTTGTCGATCTGGAGCGGCGGAGGATCGAAAGGCCCCAGCAACGGCCAGGTGCTGTCGATTCGCTCGCGCCTGACAATGAGCATGCCATTGCCGACCGGTGCACCGAGCCATTTGTGGAGGCTGGTGACGAAGTAGTCGCAATCCAGTTCGCGGAAGCTGAGCGGCATCTGCGCAAACGTCTGGGCACCGTCCACCACCGTGATAATCGCTTGCGCCCGGGCTAGCGCACAGATGCGTTTTACCGGTAGGACCCGCCCGGTCCAGTGCAGCATGTGGGTCAGCTGGATTACCCGGGTACGCGGGGTAATTGCCTGCGCATAAGCTTGCACGATGACATTCTCATCGTCCATCAGGTCAAAGTCGACGGTCACCACTTCGATGCCTTCGCGCTCCTGACGCTGCAACCATCCGGCTATTACGCTCGGATAGTCCCACAGTGAGACCAGTACCTGGTCACCGGCCTTTAATGGAATACCGAAGATGGCTGTCGACAAGCCTTCGGATGAGTTGCGGTTCAGGGCAATCTCATCGGGATCGCAATCAGCCATGTCAGCCAACTGTTGTTTGATCGCAGGAAGCTCTGCATCGAGCTTGCTCCACATATTGACGTCCGGGTTCTGGCTGATCAGCCGATAGGCATCGATCACAGCCTGCTCTACTACCAATGGCGGCGGACTCACGGCCGCGTTGTTCAGGTTCAACAGGGGGCGCTGCTCTGGATAAGCTGCGCACACGCGCTCCCAGAATGCTTCCCCAGCGACGGACTTGTCGGACATCAGCTGCATTTCCATTCCCGTTTCTCACCTCTGTTTGAATTGTTGACTGGAGCTTGGGCACTAGGGTTTAGTATTTTTTTACCGGGTCATCGAGCGTGCGCGACTGAGCGTCAATGGGCGGGTCCCTGTGCTCCTCAGTGACTGGATTTTCATCGCCCAGGGATTTGCGGAACCCTCTGATCGTGTCCCCGATATCCGCCCCCAGGCCTTTCAGGCGCCTGGTTCCGAACAGCATCACCACGATCAACAGGATGATCAGGAGTTTTCCGGTACTGAAGCCGCCTAATCCCATTGTCTGTACTCCGCAAGGATTGATCGGTTTTATGTGGGGCCGGCGGAGGAGAATTCATCCGCCGGCGTTAATGCGGATCGAGTTATTTGACGACGTAAAACTTGCGCACATACACGCTGCTATTCCAGGCACAGGGGGCACCTCGAGGCACGAACACCGTATCGCCAGTGTTGACCGTCAGATGGGTCCCATCCGCAATCTGGAGGGTGACGCTGCCTTCGAGCAGGTGCATCAGTTCATGCAGCATGTGCGGTCTCGCCCTGCGGGTATAGGGTGTCGAGTCCCAGACGCCGATGCGCAGGTTGGTCGCTTCTTCGACAAACACATTGTGCGAGCGACATTGCGGTGCCGGGCTTAGCAGAATTTCTGCATCCGGTGCTGCCGAGGGAGAGAGCAGGGTTAAGGGGGGGAGAGGTGTTAGTCCGGGATTGCAGGCATCAACGGGCTGTGTATCGGCGCAGAATGCCCAGAAAGAGTCGGGTTGCGCCTCGATCTGTAGCGATGTGCCACGGGCGATCACCGCGCTGTCACCGGGATTCAGTTGGAGCGAGCGATCCTGGCTCTGCAGCGTGACTTGCCCTGCGTGCACCACGATCATTTCGCTGTAGGGATAGTCATCGACGCTGAATTGTCCGCTTGCCAGGACTACGCCTGCGGCGATGTCATCCGGCCCGACATGAGCGATCTGCCTGTCGAAAGGATCGTTAGCGCCCAACGAACCGGGAGTAAATTTTGTTAGAACAGGACTGCCGTCGGCGTGTGCCAACAGCACTGCAGTGGGCTCTAGCATGAAGGTGTTTCTCCAGGAAAATGCAGCGTGTAGCGTTGGATGTAACGGTGGGGTTTGTCAGCCGATGGCCTGAGTCACCAGGGCAAACTGGTGCACTGCGCCGATCGCCTGCGGTGGGGTACCGCGAGCCATTTGTGCGACGGTGTCGACGTGCTTCAGCCCGGCCTCTTCCAGCCAAGGGGCCAGACCGCTGTCGGACGGTATATCCATGCGTACGAAGGCGTCCGGCACTTGGGCCAACAACACCGCGATCAAGTGCTTGGCCTGCTCTGGATTTTCTGCGATGACCGGGCCGATACAGCGACCACGGCCGAATGGGCGCAGCAGGGCAAAAGCGCGCAGTTGACCATCACGCTCGATACCGACCGAGTGTTCGACAATATCGAACAGATCCTTGAGCACGGCGTCTCGGTCCAGGCCGCTGCCGGCGTTGGCCAGTTCAATCTGGACGCTCCGATCGGCTTCGGTCAGCGGGCGGCAGCGCTCACCGGCTGGCAAATCATTTGGTACTGGGGACAGCGCATGCCCCTGATGTTGTTGAATATGCCCAAAGTCAACGAACCCCTGGCTGGCATAAAGCGGGGCACCGGCCAGCGTCGCATTGAGTATGGCGGTGCGCGATCCGCAAGCCTCAAGTGCCAGTTCCATCAGCTTGCGACCTATACCCTGGCCCTGGTACTCATCGCTGACGATCACCAGGCCGATAGTGGCGTAATGTCCCTGCGCACAGGTGAACGCAGTACCGATCAGGCGGCCTTCGTCTTCCACGACAAAACCTTGCGCGATGCGCTGCAACATGGCCCATTCTTCCAGGCGGTGAGGCCACTTCAACTGTACGGACAAGGCGTGGGCCGACTCCACATCGGCCGAGGTCATGGGGCGATAGGTATAAGCAGGTCGTTGCGAAATGGACATGACAGGTCTCCAGTGACAGGGAGCGTAATCGGTCGGATTTCTCCGCGCAAAGTATTGGTATCTCACCTGCGGCGAAGCCTGACAAGAGGTCCCTATTGATTCGGTAGATTCTTAAAGCGACAGCTCTGTAGGCCACATTTACTGCTCAAATGAGAAGCAGGATCGGCAGCAAATACTGGATCGACTTTCAGGATGCAGGCCAAAGCAAATGCACTTCTGATGGGGAGATTGCTTGAAAAAAAGGCGCCCGGATGGGCGCCTCAAGGCTAAGGGAGCGAGGAGCAGACCTTCAATTAAACCGGCCGGTCCACAGGTAAAACCGGCCAGGGCCAAACGTTACAGAATGCTCAGCGGATACTCGATGATCAGGCGGACCTCGTCGATATCGCTCTCGAACGAGGTTGCGCGGTGTGTAGCCTGGCGCAGACGGAAGGACAGGTCCTTGGCGGCCCCTTCCTGGACCACGTATTTTGCTTCCAGGTCACGCTCCCACTCCTTCTGGTCGTCACCCACCTTGTTGGCATAGGCACCGTTCGGATCGGCCTTGGTGCCATCGATTTGATCACCTTTGACATAGCGGGCCATGAAGCTCAGCCCCGGTATGCCGAACGTAGCCATATTCAGGTCATAACGAGCCTGGATGGAGCGCTCGTTGGGGGCGTTGAAGTCGGAGTACTGAATCGAGTTGGCGAGCCAGATCGAGTCCACGCCTATGTAGTCGAAGTACTCGTCGCCATCGATCTTCTGATAAGCCAGGGTGACCTTATGGGCACCGAACGAATAGGCCGCCTTCGCCGACCAGCTCGTGGTGTCCAGCTTGCCGGCACGCGCATCGCCTTGATCCTCGGTCTTATAGACCGTCAAACCAAAATTCAGCGATTGCTGGTCAGCTAGCGGAATCGTATAAGAGGCACTGCCGAAGTGCTGACGCCAGACATTGACGGCCTCACTGGTGTACGCCATCAGGCTGAGGTTGTTGTTGACTTTATAGGTGCCGCCAATGAAGTCGACACTGTCAGCTTCGGTCCCCCCGTATGTGGTGAACAACCCGTCATCGGAGTTGGTCGAGGCTCGATTGTTGAACGCTGTGAAGTGGCCAGCCTCAAAGGAAAACGCGTCGAGCTCTTTGCTCGACAGTTGGAAGCCGGTAGCTGTTTCCGGCAGCAAGCGGTTGTCGCCGGTGGCGAATACCGGAGCGGTGGGGCGTTGTTCACCGTACTTCAGCACTGTAGAGGAAATGCGCATCTTCACTGCACCGCCGATCTCGCCGTAGCTATCCGGCACTTCAGCGTCGGCGGTGCGGTTGTTGCTGATCGGCAGCAGGCCGTTGCCGGCCCGGCCGCGGCCGGTGTCCAGCTTGACCCCACCGTAGGCGAAGGCATCGGTGCCGAAACCGATGGTGCCCTGGGTGAAACCGGAGGCGAAGTTGAGCATGGCCCCTTGTGCCCATTCCTCCCGATAGCCATTGCGCTCGCTGGCCGGCTTGGAGCCGTTGGTACCTTGGCTATTGCTGCCGCCATTACGGAAGTCGCGATTCATATAGAAATTACGATTGAGCAACCCGAGGCTGCTGTCTTCAATGAAACCATCGGCTTCTTGTTGCTGACCAGCTATTGCCAGTTGCGTGGTGGCGGCAATGACAGTCAAGGAGAGAGAGCTTAGTTTTGCGATGTTCATCGCTTACTCCATTAGTTCTTATTAGTGTTCGTTGCCTGCACGGCAAGCAACGCTCTTACGACGGCTCAGGTAAACCTCTGCGAAGTAAACTCGTGAGAGTCCTGTCGATCAGCGCCTTGCAGTGGACTTGACCAGCAGCCGGGCTCCGCAGCGGAGGCTGTATCGCAGTTACGGCAAGACCTGACAATGGGGTGCAGTCAATTCGGTAGATTGCATAAGTTGCGGCTTGACGGGCCGCAATTACTACTCAGGCGAGGGGGGAGATCAGCAGCAAATGTCGGCTTGTTTTTTTGGGGGGAGGATGCGCAGAAACAGCAAACGGGATGAACAACAGGTCTGTTTTGTATAACGCCAGATTTGCCTCGCAGAAGTAAAAAAATCTGGCGCCGGTTGGGTTGGTAGTCGTTGGTCAGTAACTTCGCTCGCGGTCAACCTGGCCAAGCATTGCCTCACCACGTTGATGACGGCGGATATTCTCCAGCAACACGCTAAACGCACTTTCCGGTTGGGTCATCGCAGCGATATGCGGTGTCAGCAATATCTGCGGATGGTGCCAGAAGGGATGGTCCGGCGCCGCCGGCTCCTGTTCCAGCACGTCTAGCACCGCCGCGCTGATCTGACCGCTGGCCAGGGCTTCAAGCAGATCCTCTTCTACCAGATGCCCACCCCTGCCCATGTTGATCAAGGCAGCGCCTTTGGGCAGGTACTGGAATAACTGACGGTTGAGAATCCCTTTAGTCTGCTCGGTCAATGGCAGGACACAAAGCACGATGTCGCACTGGCCGAGGAAGGCTGGAAGTTGCTCGGCACCGGCAAAGCAGTCCACCCCGGCAATGTGATGCTCGCTGCGTGCCCAGCCCGACAAGGCAAAGCCAAAAGGCTGCAAGGTGGCCAGAATCTGTTGAGCCTGCGTACCGAGGCCCATAACACCTACCCGACGTTTAGTTGCCGGCTGTAGCAAGTGAGCCTGCCAGCACCGAGCCATTTGTTGCTGACGATAACGGAGCATATCCCGATGCAGGCTGAGCACCGCAAAACTGGCGTACTCGCACATGCCCCGGGTGATGCTTGGGTCGAGTAACCGGACCACCGGCAGGCTCGTGGGCAAGCGGTCAAGGTCAAGCTGATCGACCCCGGCTGACAAGGCGAACAGTACCTGCAAGTTTGGCAACAAGGTGTCGAGATCGTCCGGCGCCTGCCAGGCCGCCAGGTAGCGAATATCCTTCGGATCGCCGATGTCCGGCCAGGCACGCCATTCGATATCCGGAGCGTGCTCAGCGAATAGACGCTTCCATTGTTCGCCGCGCACCGGGTCAGCTTTATAGAGCAGGGCCATGGGTAACTTCTCGCATTAGATAATGAGTATCCAGCATGCCCGAGTGGCAGAGCAGGATATGTCGAAAGAATCTGCTTAAACGCATAACGTTGCCTTGTATGGGGCGCATGTCGGCAGATTCCATGGGGCTGGCTACAGCTGAAGGATTCTGCTGTTTACGGGGGTGAAAACAGTCGATCCGAATTTCTCAGAGGCCAAGTTCGGCTTAGACAATTGCGTCGAAAGCTTAACCTGTGAACCACATCGCAGCCGCTTCCCGGCTGCCAGGCCCACTATGAGAGATGCCAATGAACAGTAAAGTCGAAGAAACCCCGAGTTTGCTCCGTCAACGTGATCAATTCGTGCCACGGGGTTTGGTTACGGCACACCCGCTGGTCATCGACCGGGCCCAGGGTTCCGAGGTATGGGACGTGGATGGGGCGCGTTACCTGGACTTCGTCGGTGGCATCGGCGTGTTGAACATCGGTCACAATCACCCGAAGGTGGTCGCGGCGGTACAAGCCCAATTGCAAAAGGTCAGCCATGCTTGCTTCCAGGTAGTGGCCTACAAACCTTATCTCGACCTGATCCAGCGTTTGTGCGAGTTGGTCGGTGGTCGTGAAGCCTACAAAGCGGCGCTGTTTACCTCCGGTGCGGAGGCTGTGGAGAACGCGGTGAAGATCGCTCGCGCACATACCAATCGCCCAGCGGTCATCTCCTTTCGTGGCGGTTTCCATGGACGCACGTTGCTCGGCACGACCTTGACCGGCATGAGCCAACCCTACAAGCAGAACTTCGGGCCCTTCGCTCCTGAGGTCTTTCATACCCCGTACCCTAACGCCTATCGCGGTTTTACCAGCGAGATGGCCCTGCAAGCCCTGAATGAATTGCTGGCGACCCAAGTCCCTGTGGACCGAGTGGCAGCGATCATCATTGAACCGGTGCAGGGCGATGGAGGCTTCCTCTCCGCGCCGCCGGAGTTTCTCCAGGCGCTGCGGGCTCTGACCGAACAACATGGCATCGTGCTCATTCTCGATGAAATTCAGACCGGCTTCGGCCGCACCGGCAAATGGTTCGGTTTCCAGCACGCAGGCATCCAGCCGGACCTGGTCACCGTCGCCAAGAGCCTGGCCGGTGGCTTGCCGATCTCGGGCGTGGTGGGTCGTGCGCACATCATGGACGCGCCATTACCCGGCGGTCTCGGCGGTACTTACGGTGGTAATGCCCTGGCTTGCGCCGCAGCGTTGGCAGTGATCGAAACCTACGAACAAGAGCAGTTGCTCGCGCGCGGTGAAGTATTGGGCGAGCGCTTGCGCCAGGGCCTGCTGCGCCTGCAGGCACGTCACCCTCGGATTGGTGATGTACGCGGCACCGGCTTCATGTTGGCGATCGAACTGATCAAAGACGATGAGGCCCGCAGCCCCGATGCCGAGCTCACCCAACAACTTATCGATCAGGCCAGGGTTGGCGGGCTGTTGGTGATCAAGTGCGGCGTGTACCGTAATGTGCTGCGCTTCCTTGCGCCTCTGGTCACCGAAGAGGAACAGATCGACGAAGCGCTGACGATTCTTGAGGCGGCATTGTTACGCGTGTTGAATTAATCTCAGGCTTCGGTTGGCGCAACGTAGCACTGCGCCAACCGGGGCATTTGGAACGCATGGATTGATGAAATGCATCATGGGAGGCAACACACCATGTACCTGACTGATTATCGTGCACTGCTGATCGATTGTGATGAAGTTCTGGTCGATCGGGATTCCGGTATCTGGACGGCCCTGCAACCATTGCTCGAAAATCATCTGGGCGTGCTGGGCAGGGAAGAGGTATTGGCTGCATTTGACGAGGCGGTACGCACGCTCTATCCACGTTTTCCCGAGCTGGGTTTCAGTGGCTTATTGTGCTTCGCCCATCGTCAATTGGCAGAACGCTTCGGGCTCAAGGCCAGTTGGGAGGAGGGCATGAGTTTCGCCCGATCGGTGGGCAACTGGTCGCTGTTCGAGGATGCGCCCGGCGCTATGTTGTATTTGCGCAAATTCTATCGGCTGCTGGTGTGCTGCGATCGTGATGCCGAGGATCGCGAACAGCTCTGTGAGCGTTTGGGAATTACGTCCGAAGACTTGCTTTCCCGAGTCAGCAAGCCACTGGAGGACAGCGTCTGGTTGCAGGACAATAACCTGCAAGCCAAAGATATCCTGCAGATCTCCAGGCCTCCTGCCGAGCCGCCAAAATCGGCTGGTTTGTGCCTGATTTGTCGTGGCCATAGGAACGATACCCAGCAATGTCCTGCGGATTTTTGCATCAATAGCATGGCCGATCTGGTCACTCAGCATCAGCAATCTTTGCGCCGCTGATTTTGCTATAACCTCTGTCTATCTGAACGGCAATCAAGAGGTACACGATGGAAGGTTTAATCAAACTAGACCGAATTGATATCAGTATCCTGGTTGAGCTTCAAAAAGACGGCCGAATGACTAACGTCAGTCTGGCCGATGCGGTGGGTCTATCGTCCAGCCCCTGTTTGCAACGGGTCAAGCGGCTAGAGTCGGCCGGGTATATTTCCGGGTATCGAGCCCATCTCAACCTCGCCAAGATCACCGACTCGGTCACGGTATTCACCGAGATCACGCTCAGCGACCACAAACGGGAAGACTTCGCCAAGTTCGAGTCCAATATCCGTTTGGTCGATGAGGTACTCGAGTGCCACTTGATCAGCGGCGGTTACGATTATCTGGTGCGTTTCATGACCTGCAGTATCCAGCATTATCAGGAAGTGATTGAAGGCCTGCTGGACAAGAACATTGGTATCTCCAAGTACTTCAGTTACATCGTCATCAAATCGCCGGTCCTCAAAGATGGGGTTCCGCTGCGTAGACTATTGCGTCACTGAGGCCCCGGCCATGAGCCGCAATTGATTTTGAACTTGCCCCTGTTTCACAGAGATAAAACGTATCAGCAGAGAATGGGAATTGATATTATTCGTCATCAATTCTCGCCGGGTTCCTGAAGTGCCCGGCATCTTCTTAAGGTCGTCTGTCGATGCGTCGAACTCTCGTTTCTCTGTGTGTGATCCAAGCCATTTCCCAGACCACCTGGGCTGACCAGGCACCGACTGATCCTGCGTCAATAGAGTTACAAGCGATCGACATCAACGGCACATTCGAAGAGCAGGCCCAGGGCCCGGTTCAAGGGTATCGGGCGACTCGTTCGGCCAGTGCGACGCGCACCGACACTCCGATTCATGAAACCCCACAATCGATCAGCGTGGTCACCCGGGATGTCGTGGAAGACCTCGGCGCCACCCGCCTGCAAGACGCTCTCGATTACGCTGGTGGCGTGGGCCGTGCGAATAACTTCGGCGGCCAGGGCCTGACCACTTTCACCGTGCGTGGCTTTACCACCGGTGAGTTCTACCGCAACGGTTTCCCGATCAACCGCGGTTATCCGAACATGCCCGACGCCAATACCATCGAGCGTCTGGAGGTCCTGCGCGGGCCAGCCACCACGCTCTACGGCCGTGGCGACCCGGGCGGCACCTTCAACGTGGTGTCCAAACAACCCCTGACCGAGCGCACCGTCACCCTGGGCAGTCAGCTCAATGATCAGGGCATGCGTCGCGCAACGATGGATGCCTCAGGGCCGCTGGACGATGAAGGGCGACTGGCCTATCGGCTGAACGTGATAGGCGAGGGTGGCGACACCTTCCGTGATCACGTCGAAAACGAGCGTTACGGTGTGGCACCGGTCCTCGGGTGGCAGGTCAACGACACTACCCGTATCACCTTCGAAGGCGATTTCATGCGCAACAACGCGCCGCTCGATCGGGGTGTGACTCGCTATCGCAATCAGATCGGCGTCGCGTCGCGGGATACTTTTTTCGGTGAGAAGGATATCGGCAAGCTGCACAACGACAACAACATGGCGCAACTGCGTTTCGAACATTTCCTGAACGACAACTGGACCTTGGGCGGCGGCACGCAATTTCTCGACGGCAGCCTGCAAGGCAATGCCATTGAAGGCAACGGGGTCGCTGCCGACGGCCGAACGTTGGGACGCAACTTCAATTACCGGAAACTGGAATGGCGTGACCGGGATGTGCAGTTGAACCTGACCGGGCATTTATCCACGGCCGGATTCGACCACACGTTGCTCACGGGCATCGAGTATGAGGATTACGATTACAAGTCGATCATCCGTCGTTCCAGTGGGGCGGTGAGTGCCTACCCTATCGATATTTTTGATCCGGTCTATGGCCAGCCGCGTCCAGCGCTGACCCGCACCACCACCAATGATCAGGAAAACCTCAAGACCTATGCCGCTTTCGTGCAAGATCAGGTAACGCTGACCGAGCGCTTGAAAGTCTTGGCTGGCGTACGTTTCGAACGCTTCGAACATGATTACGACAACAACCTCGTCAACGGTGTGAGCTGGACCAACAGCGACAACGCCGTCACTCCGCGCCTGGGGCTGATCTACGATCTGACCCCGACCGTGGCGATCTATGCCGACACGGCGCGGTCCTTCAAGCCCAACAGCGGTGCCAGTCGAACGGGCGGCGGCTTCAAACCTGAAGAAGGCAAATCCTACGAGGTGGGCGTCAAATGGCAGGCCCTTGATCGTCAGCTAAGCGTGGATGCCGCGGTGTATCAGATCGAAAAGCGCAACGTCCTGACGACGGACCCAGTGGACTCGACCTTCAGTGTTGCGGCGGGTGAAGTTCGTAGCCGTGGCTTTGATCTGAACGTGGCCGGCAACCTCACGCCAGAGTGGCGCATGATCGGTGGCTACGCCTACGTGGATGCCGAAGTCACCCAGGACAACGTGCTGAAGTCAGGCACCCGCCTGGTGAACATTCCGCGCAACAGTTTCAGCCTGTTGAACGTCTACGAGTTTCAGGACGGTGGCCTCAAAGGACTGGGCCTGGGACTGGGCGCCAAGTATGTCGACGAGCGCGCCGGCCAGACCGCGGCCAATGCCTTCTCCATGGATAGCTACGAGGTGTTTGACCTGCTCAGCTTTTACAAAGTCAACGAGCACCTGCGGCTTAACCTTGACCTGAAGAACGTGTTCGACAGCCACTACGATGAAGGCGCCTTTGGCAACGTTTACGCCTATCCGGGCGCGCCGAGAACCGTGCAGATGGGAATTTCATACACCTTGTAGAGAGCGCTTTTCCGGGCTGTTGCCTGGAGGGCGCACTTTTATAAGCGTCACATGAACAACCTGCACCAGTCGGAGGCGACGTAATCAACGTTCGCCTCCGACCGTTTTCAGTGTCGGAAATGGTCGCCCTGATCATCCGCTTTTCCAGCGACGTTGGCTCACCACTGTCTGCATTCGCAGCCCTCGGTCAATGACGATCGATTGGGAATGAACTGTGGCGAGGGGGCTTGCCCCCGTTTGAGCGCGTAGCGCTCACAAAATCTTTGGTACACCAGAGATTCCAGGGCTGCTTCGCAGCCCAACGGGGGCAGGCCCTCTCGCCACAGGGCATTACTCAAAACGCCCACCGACTCATTCCTCGATAACAAAGGCTCCTGTCAGTTGGATCCCACTGAGCAGTGGTTGCCCGTTCCTCCAGTCTGAATGTTAAAAAATGTTATTTTAAAAAAATACTTCACATAATCCGTTCATTGGAGGATTATCTGCTCAACCTGTATGACAACCTGATAACAAGACAAAAAACAGGATGGCTACGATGTTCGACAAGGTCCCGACTCACGTGCTGAGTGACAGCGTCGCTCAGCAGCTGCTGGACAAGATTGACAGCGGTATGTTCGCCACCGGCAGCAAACTGCCCAGCGAAGCCATGCTCTCGGAAGCCTTCGGTGTCAGTCGCACCGTGGTCCGCGAAGCCATCTCCCGTCTCAAGAACGAAGGCGTGCTGCAGCCTCAGCAAGGGCGCGGCATCTTCGTTACCGCCAACGCCAATATCCGCCCGCTGCGTATCGATTACGCCGAAGCCAATCTGCCCGGCAGTGTCTTTCATCTGTTGGCGCTGCGACGTGCCATCGAGGCGGAAATCGCCTGCGAGGCGGCGCTCAATCGCAGCGAGGCGGATCTGGTGCAGATTGACGAGGCGCTGGCACACATTGACGAAGAGGTTGATGAAGGGCAGGACGGTGTGCGCGCCGACGTGGCTTTTCACCGCGCCATCGCTCAAGCCACGGGCAATCCCTACTTTCTCAAGACCCTGGAATTCGTCAGTCAGTACCTGGAGGCCGCCACCCGCATCACCCGCACCAACGAGGCGGGCAGGGCGGATTTCTCCCGCCAAGTACATGAAGAACACCAAGCGATCGTGGCGGCCATTCGGCTGCGCGATCCGCTCGCCGCCGGGCATGCCGCCCGTGCCCATATCTATAACGCGGCCCGCCGCCTACGCCTTGCCGGCGTGGAATAGGCCGCTGTTTTTCCTTATAAGCCGGTAACTAAGGAGTACCCCATGAATAACAAAAATGTCGGTGTTGTCGGTCTGGGCGCGATGGGCCTGGGCATTGCCCGCTCACTGTTGCGCAGCGGCTTCAATGTGCATGCCTGCGATGTGCGTGCGGCGGTGACGGAACAGTTTGCCGGCGAGGGCGGTGTGGCGTGTGCTTCACCCGCGCACATGGCTGCTGAGTGCGACGTGATCATTACCGTGGTGGTGAACGCCGAGCAGACCGAAACCGTGTTGTTTGGCGAAGGTGGTGCTGTCGCGGCGTTGCGCCCTGGCAGCCTGGTGATCGGTTGCGCCACCGTGGCGCCGACCTATGCCGTGGACCTGGGCCAGCGCCTGACCGCGCAGGGCTTGCTGTATCTGGATGCGCCGATTTCCGGTGGCGCGGCCAAGGCGGCTGCCGGTGAAATGACCATGATGACGTCTGGCCCGGCCGATGCTTATGCCAAGGCCGAAGCAGTCCTTGCAGGCATGGCCGGCAAGGTCTATCGCCTGGGCGACACCCATGGTCTGGGCTCGAAGGTCAAGATCATCAACCAACTGCTCGCCGGGGTGCACATCGCTGCGTCTGCCGAAGCCATGGCGCTGGGTCTGCGAGAAGGTGTCGATGCCGATGCGCTGTACGAAGTGATCACCCACAGCGCCGGCAATTCCTGGATGTTCGAAAACCGTGTGCCGCACATTCTCAAGGCCGATTACACACCGTTGTCCGCGGTGGATATTTTCGTCAAGGACCTGGGCCTGGTGCTGGATACCGCACGGGCCAGCAAATTCCCGCTGCCGTTGTCGGCCACCGCCCACCAGATGTTCATGCAGGCTTCCAGCGCCGGTTTCGGTCGTGAAGACGACTCGGCGGTGATCAAGATTTTCCCCGGCATCGAGTTGCCGACTGCCAAGACTGAGCCGGTTTGAGGAACGCCCAATGAACACCACCACCGCACGCCCATTGCTGGGTTGCATCGCCGACGATTTCACCGGCGCCACGGACCTTGCCAACATGCTGGTACGCGGCGGTATGCGCACCGTGCAAAGCATCGGCATTCCGAGCAGCGAAGTGGCTGCCGGGCTTGATGCCGATGCGATTGTCATCGCACTGAAGTCGCGCACCATCCCCGTCGCCGAAGCGGTTGAACAGTCCCTCGCGGCGCTGGCCTGGCTGCGCGAGCAAGGCTGCGAACAGATTTTTTTCAAATATTGCTCGACGTTTGATTCCACAGCAGCCGGCAACATCGGCCAGGTCAGCGAAGCGCTGCTGGCGGCGTTGGGTAGCGATTTCACCTTGGCGTGCCCGGCGTTTCCGGAAAATGGCCGGACGATCTTTCGCGGCCACCTGTTTGTGCAGGATCAACTGCTCAACGAGTCGGGCATGCAGCATCACCCGCTGACGCCGATGACCGATGCCAACCTGGTTCGGGTGTTGCAATCGCAGACCGGCCTGAACGTCGGCCTGTTGCGCTACGACACCATTGCCCAAGGGGCCGAGCAGGTGCGTGAGCGCATCGCAGAACTGCGGACTCAAGGTGTCGGCATGGCGATTGCCGATGCCTTGTCGGATCGCGATCTGTACACCCTCGGGGCCGCTTGCGCCGATTTGCCGTTGCTGACCGGTGGTTCGGGGCTTGCATTGGGCTTGCCGGAAAACTTCCGTCGCGCCGGCAAACTGCGTGACCTCGATGCCTCGAAACTCCCGGCAGTATCAGGCGGTGAAGTGGTGTTGGCCGGCAGCGCTTCGATCGCTACCAATGGGCAAGTGGCAGCCTGGCTCGAAGCCGGTCGGCCAGCGTTGCGGATTGATCCGTTGGCCCTGGCTGCCGGGGAGCCGGTGGTCGCCCAGGCCCTGGCTTTCGCCAAGGACAATGAACAAACCGTATTGATCTACGCCACCAGTTCACCGGATGAGGTCAAGGCCGTGCAACACCAGTTGGGCGTCGAGCAGGCTGGCAGTCTGGTGGAAAACGCGTTTGGCGAAATTGCCGAGGGCCTGCGCCAGAGCGGCGTACGCCGCTTCGTGATTGCTGGCGGTGAAACCTCGGGCGCTGTGGTTCAGGCGCTGGGTGTGCAATTGCTGCAGATCGGCGCGCAGATCGATCCGGGTGTGCCGGCGACGGTCAGCAGTACTCATGAGCCGCTGGCCCTGGCACTCAAATCGGGCAACTTCGGTAGCCGGGATTTCTTCAGCAAAGCCTTGAAGCAACTGGCCGGGGATGTGCAATGAACGGTGCAGTGAGTAATGAAAACGCCCTGCGCGAAGAAATCTGCCAGGTTGGCCGCAGCCTTTATGAGCGCGGTTACACCGTCGGCAGCGCCGGCAACATCAGTGCGCGGTTGGACGACGGTTGGTTGATCACACCGACTGACGTCTGCCTCGGCCGCCTCGACCCGGCGACCATCGCCAAGGTCAATCTGGCGGGCGAATGGGTCTCTGGTGACAAGCCCTCAAAGACATTGGCGCTGCATCGCCAGGTCTACGATCGCAACCCGGGCGTCGGTGGCGTGGTGCATACCCATTCCACCCATCTGGTGGCGTTGACGCTGGCCGGTGTCTGGCAGCCGGACAACATCCTGCCGCCGCTGACGCCGTATCAGGTGATGAAAGTCGGGCCTGTCCCGTTGATTGGTTACCAGCGGCCCGGCTCGCCGAAGGTGGCCGAACAGGTCGCGCAATGGGCCAACCGCGTTCGCGGCGTGATGCTCGAACGGCTGGGGCCGGTGGTTTGGGAAAGTTCAGTGTCCAGGGCCAGCTACGCCCTGGAAGAACTCGAGGAAACTGCGCGGCTGTGGCTGATGAGCAATCCCAAGCCCGAACCGCTCGATCAGGCAGCGCTGGACGAGCTGCGAGTGACTTTCGGCGCGCACTGGTAGCGCTCTAATTTTTTAACACGATAGACCGATAAAGCAGGCCCTGTTCGGGAGACGCGCAGCGACTTCCCACGCTCCCGGCTTGCCTGAAAAATACAATAACAAGAGGACATCCAGGCATGACTCACCTTCACTGCGACATTTTCAGAACAACCCTTTCGTTCACCCGATGTGGAGGGCTTCTGAAATGAGCCCGTTAATCTTGATGGTTACCGCGGGGCTAGGGATCGCTCTGTTGTTGTTTCTGGTGCTCAAGTACAAGTTCCAGCCTTTCGTGGCCTTGATGCTGGTGAGCATTCTGGTGGCGTTGGTGGCCGGGGTTAAACCGGCTGATCTGGTCGCCACCATTGAAGGCGGCATGGGCAAGACCCTGGGCCATATCGCGATCATCATTGCCCTGGGCGCGATGATCGGGCGAATCATCGAACTCTCCGGCGGTGCCGAGGCGCTGGCCAAAACGTTGATTACCCGGTTCGGCAACCGCCGCACGCCACTGGCGCTGACGATTGCCGGGTTCATGGTCGGGGTGCCGGTGTTCTTCGAAGTCGGCGTGATCATCCTGATGCCACTGGCCTATGGCGTTGCTCGCAGTGCGCGTAAGCCGCTGTTGGTGTACGCGCTGCCGATGTGCGCTGCATTGTTGACCGTCCACGCCTTTCTGCCACCACATCCGGGTGCGGTGGCCGCTGCCAGCCAATTGGGTGCCGACCTCGGCCGCGTGCTGATGTTCGGTCTGCCAATCACTGCGTTCCTTTGCTATGTCGGCTACCGCGTGGCCGGGCGCATGACCCGTCGGGTGTACCCGATGACTGACGATATTCGTGCCGAGGTCTATGGCCCCCATGTCACCAACGAGGACCTGGCTGCCTGGTCCAATGGTAACGACAAGAGCCCTGAACGAGCGGCCGTGGCCGCGTCTCACATGGGTCTGGAAGAAGCCACCAGCAGCATCGTCTCCAAACTGCCGCCGGCACCGCCACCGGGTTTTGGCCTGATCGTCAGCCTGATTGTGTTGCCGATCATTCTGATTCTGCTGGGAACGCTGTCCACCTCGTTGCTGCCTGCCGACTCGGTCCTGCGCGGCATCATGACCGTGCTCGGCGCGCCGCTGGTGGCGCTGCTGATCGATACTTTGCTGTGTGCCTGGTTGCTGGGTTCGCGTCGGGGCTGGAGTCGTACTCAGGTGTCTGACGTGATCGGCTCGGCCTTGCCTGGCGTGGCCATGGTGATTCTGATTGCCGGTGCCGGCGGTGTGTTTGGCAAGGTGTTGGTCGATACCGGAATCGGCGCCGTGGTCTCCGACATGCTGCGCACCACCGGTCTGCCGGTACTCGCGCTGGGCTTTCTGCTGACCATGCTGTTGCGTGCGGTTCAGGGGTCGACCACGGTGGCGCTGGTGACCACCGCCGGCATTATCAGCCCGCTGATCGCTACCCTCGATCTCACGGCAAACCACATGGCACTGTTGTGCCTGGCCATGGGCGGTGGCGGGTTGGCCATGTCCCACATCAATGATGCCGGTTACTGGATCTTCACCAAATTGTCCGGGCTGAACGTGGCCGACGGCTTGCGCACCTGGACGGTGTTGACCACCTTGCTCGGTACGTTGGGTTTCGGTATTACCTTGTTGATCTGGCCGTTTGTCTAACCTTCTAACCAAGGAGCTACCATGCCTCGTTTTGCTGCAAACCTCAGCATGCTCTATCCGGAACATGAGTTTCTGGACCGCTTCGCCGCCGCTGCCGCCGATGGTTTCGAAGCCGTGGAATACCTGTTTCCCTACGACTACAGCGCCCAGGAACTCAAACAGCGCTTGAACGATAACGGCCTGGTTCAGGCGCTGTTCAACGCACCGCCCGGCGATTGGGCGGCGGGCGAGCGCGGCACGGTGTCGTTGCCCGGGCGAGAGAGTGAATTTCGTAGCGGCTTCGATCGCGCGCTGGAGTACGCCGCGGTGCTGGGCAACTCACGCATCCATGTGATGGCTGGCTTGCTGCCGTCGGAAACTGATCGCCCACGGCATCACGGCGTGTACCTGGAGAATCTGGCTTACGCCACCGCGCAGGCCGCCAAGGCTGGCATCACGGTGCTGCTGGAACCGATCAATACGCGGGACATGCCGGGCTTTTTCCTCAATCGCCAGGATCAGGCCCAGGCCATCTGCAAGGAAGTGGGCGCCAGTAACCTGAAGGTTCAGTTCGACTGCTACCACTGCCAGATCGTCGAAGGGGACCTGGCCACTAAACTGCGTCGCGACTTCGACGGCATCGGCCATATCCAGATCGCCGGCGTGCCGGATCGACATGAGCCGGACTTGGGAGAAGTCAACTATCCCTACCTGTTCGAGCTGATCGACCAGTTGGGTTATGACGGCTGGGTAGGGTGCGAATACCGGCCGCGTGGTAACACATCGGCCGGCTTGCAATGGTTGCGTGACTGGAAGGCGCGCTAACGCCTTACACGTTATTATCGCCGGGCAACAGCAGTTCCACACCCTGCTTGCGGATGCTATCGGCCGCGGCAGGGGTCAGCGCGTCGTCGCTGAGGATGATGTCGAACTGCTCGAGCCCGGCGATCCTGTACATGCTGAACGTGCCGTACTTCGAACTGCTGGCCACCAGCACCACTTGCGAGGCCGATTGCATCGCGACCTGCTTGACCTCCACCTTCAGCGCCGAAGGCGTGGTGAGGCCACGACGCAAATCCCAGGAACTGGTGGAGATGAACGCGATATCGGTGACGATCTGCCGCAAGGTGGCCACCGCCAGACCGCCCACGCACGATTGATTGGAGTGATCCAGTTGCCCGCCGGTGTGAATCACCGTGACATGGGGCGCATCGATCAGCGCCTGGACAATCCCGAAATCGTTGGTCACCACGGTCATGCCCGACAGCGCCTTGATATACGGGACGATCTCCAGCGTGCTCGTCCCCGCATCCAGATAAATCGTCATATCGGCATGCAGCAGCCGCGCGGCCAGCTTGGCCATCGCCTGCTTCTGCGGCAACTCGACCACCGCTTTGAACTGATGGCTGGGCTCGCTATGGAGCTGGCTGGCGATTCGCACGCCACCGGTGACCGAGTAAGCACGGCCTTCCTGTTCCAGCAGCGCGATATCGCGGCGAATGGTCATGTGCGAACAGTCGAACATTTCCATCAACTGATGAACGCTCAGCACCTGATGCTTGCGCAACTGGCGCAGCATCAATTCACGGCGCTGTTCAGGGATCATCGGTGCGCCGCTTTCGGCGGCGATGTCCTTTTGACTAGGCATTCGGGCTCCAGAATGAGATATCCGCAGACAAGGAAAGCGGGGGCAAACATAGTAGCGAATCTACGGTGAAGGGACGAGGTGTTGCGGATCACTGTTCCCACGAGGAAACCCGCCAGCGTTAGTTCATGAATTTCTGAACTAACTATTTGCTGCAGCCTATTCAATCATTTGCCGACATGATCTTAGGATCCTCCCCACGGGACTGACGCCATCAGAGCAGCAGCCCGCAGCAACCCTTTCGACTGCCCAGTAACGCCACCAGCCCAATCCGCTAGTGGCCCGACGCAGCCGAGAGGAATGCATGAAGCTAGAGATTTTCCGCACATTGTGGGGCTATACCGCCAGCAAGGCACAGGCCCTGGATGAATTGCTCGCCGCCGGCTTCGATGGCATCGAAGCACGCGTGCCACTTCAGGCCGATGAACGTGGTGAGTTCGGCGCTTTCCTGCGCAGTAATCAGGTTCCCTATATCTGCACATTGTTCAGTGCTTACGATGTATTGCCCGACCAGAACGCCACACCCGCCCAACACTTGGCCGACATTGATCGCAAGCTGGGCTGGGCCACGGAGCTGACCCCACGTTTCGTCAATCTGCTGGCAGGTAACGACCGCTGGCCGCAAGCATTGCAGGTCGAGTTCTTCGGCCAGGCGATGGAATTGGCCGCCAGACATGGGGTGTTCTGCAGTTTCGAGACTCACCGCGCCCGTTCCCTATACAGCCCTTGGGTAACCCTGGAACTGATCCGCCAACTGCCGGGACTGCGTTTCACCAGTGACATCAGTCATTGGGTGGTCTGCTGTGAGCGATTGCTGGACGACCCGGCCGACGATCTTTCGACCTTCGTCGAGCGTGTGCATCACCTTCAGGCCCGGGTCGGCTATGACCAGGGCCCGCAAGTCCCTCATCCCGCCGCCCCGGAATATGCCCGTGAACTGGCGTTTCATCAGCGCCACTGGGAGGCCGTCTGGGCCTCTCAGCTTCAGCGCGGCTATTCGGTCAGCACCCTGACGCCGGAGTTCGGTGCCGACGGTTATCTGCATCACTTGCCCTTCACCAATATGCCGGTGGCTGACCTTTGGACCTTGAACCAGTGGATGGCCCGGACCGAGCGCGAACACTTCGACCGTTTCACCCGTGAAGGAACCCGCCATGAGTAATACCTCATCAACCCAGGCCAACTTCAACAGCATCCCGGTGGTGAACATCGCGGGACTCTTCAGTATTGAACTGGAGCACCGCCTTGCAGTGGCCGAGCAACTGGGCCGCGCCGCCAGCGATGTGGGCTTTCTGTACATCACCGGGCATGGCATCGATCCGGCGCTGATCGAGGGCCTGCGCCAGGCGGCCAGGGATTATTTTGCACAACCGCTGGAAGCCAAGATGCGCCACTACATCGGCGCCTCGCAAAGCCATAAGGGTTTCGTGCCCGAAGGTGAGGAGGTGTATTCCAAGGGCAAGCCGGATCATAAAGAGGCCTTCGATATCGGCTTCGAAGTGTCAGTGGATGACCCGCTGTTCCTCAACCGTACGCCGCTGCTGGGGCCGAACCACTGGCCCGATGTGCCGGGCTTCCAGGGCGCGGTACAAAACTACTATCAGGCGGTGTTTGCCCTTGGCCGCCGGCTGTTTGATGGCTTCGCGTTGGCCCTGGGGCTGAAGGAGGGCTATTTCGATGCGCTGGTGACTCGCCCGCCCTCCAAGCTGCGGCTGATCCATTACCCCTTCGACGCCGAAGCCGTGGATGCGCCGGGTATTGGCGCGCATACCGACTACGAGTGCTTCACCATCCTGCACGCCGATCAGCCGGGGTTGGAGGTGCTTAACGATCAGGATCAATGGATCGATGCACCGCCAATGCCCGGGGCGTTCGTGGTGAACATCGGCGACATGCTGGAAGTCATGACCGCAGGTGCCTTTGTCGCCACCGCCCACCGGGTGCGCAAGGTCGCTCAGGAGCGCTACAGCTTCCCGCTGTTCTACGCCTGCGACTATCACACGCTGATCAAACCGCTGCCGGCTTTCGCCAAGGATGCCGGGGATTACGAGGCATTGGCGATTGGCGAGCACATGTGGAGCCAAGCGCTGCAGACCTACCAGTATCTGCGCAAACGCGTGGAAAACGGCGAGCTTGAGCTGCCGTCCCGGGCTCGAAAGCCATCGAGCTTCGGCCGCCTGAAAAACACCATCACTCATTCCTAAAAAAACAACCAACGGAGCTTCCCACGATGAAAAGCCACTACGCCCTGAGCAAACTGAGCCTGCTCGCCGCCGGCCTGTTCTGCGCCAACGCCGCCTTCGCCAGCACCGCGACCCCCGGTGTGTTGAAGGTCGGTATGGAAATCACCTACCCGCCGTTCGAGTCCTATGACGCTGACAAGAATGTGGTTGGCTCCGACCCTGAGTTGGCCCACTCCCTGGCCAAGGCGATGAGCGTCAAGGCCAACTTCGTCGACACCAAGTTTCCCAATCTGATCAACGGCCTCAACGCCGGGCATTACGACGCGATCATTTCCGGCATGTACATCACTCCCGAACGCCAGCTCCAGGCCCGCACCATCGCCTATGCCAACACCGGCGCCGCGATCATGGTGCCCAAGGGCAGTGAGTTGACCCCGCAGGTTCCCGAGGACTTGTGCGGCCTGAAGATCGGTCTGGAGCAGGGCACCACCTGGGTCGCCAAATTCACCCAATTGTCCAGCGACTACTGCGTGCCGAACAACAAAGGCGCCATCACCGTCAACGAGTACCCCTCGGCTCCCGAAGTGACGCAGGCGCTGCTCTCGAAGAACATTCAGGCGCAGGTGGAAATCGCCGGTGCCGCGCACATGATCGCCCAGCGCACCAACGGGCGGGTCGTGGTCAGTTCGCAGAAACTGGTTTATCCGCAGACCTTGGGCATCTACGTGAAGAAAGACGCCGACGCTACCTATCAGGCGCTGGTCAAAGCCCTGGCCGACAGTAAAGCCAGCGGAGAGTACACCGCCATTCTCAAAAAATATGATCTGGAACCGGTCTCCGAGTAATGGCTGAAACCGCGCCCTCGGTCGAGGGCGCGGCTCGTACGAGGTGTCTATGCAATTCGACTGGTCTTACTTTGTTTCGCTGTTTTCCAAGACTGACTTCTGGGCGGCGAGCCTGACCGTCATCGAACTGAGTGCCCTGGCCTGGTTCCTGGGGATGTTGCTGGGCTTCGTTCTGGCATCGGCCAAGTTGTCCAGCTTGCCCTGGCTGCGCATGCCGGCGTCACTCTACATCTGGTTCTTTCGCAGCATTCCGCTGCTGGTGCTGGTGGTCTTCATCTACAACCTGCCGCAGTTGCTACCCGGTGCCGGGCCGATCCTGTCAGTACCGTTCTATTCCGGCCTGTTGGCGCTGGTGGTCACTGAGGCCGCCTACATGGCCGAAATTCATCGTGGCGGACTGATCTCGGTCGCCAAGGGGCAGAAGGAAGCCGGCCGTGCCCTGGGTATCGGCCTGTTCGGCCTGCAACGGTTGATTGTGATTCCCCAGGCGTTTCGTATCTCACTGCCGACCTTGATCAACGAATACATCACAGTGGTCAAGCTGACCTCGTTGATCTCGGTGATTTCACTGACCGAGCTGCTGACGGTGGGTCAGCGCCTGTATGCCCAGAACTTCCTGGTGATGGAAACCCTGGCGGCGGTGGGTGTGTATTACGTGCTGATCGTCACTGTGTTCGGCTTCGCCCTGCAGCGTCTGGAGCGCTACCTGGACCTCAACCTGCGGACACCGCAAACCCTCGATAGCGCCTCGGCAAAAGTGCTGCGTGACAGTCTGGCGCCTGTCGTAACGAGCACGTTCAAACCCCCGGCCAAAGGCGCCGCCCCGGCCTTGCAGCTGCAGGGCGTGCACAAACGCTACGGTGATCATCATGTGCTCAAGGGCATCGACCTGAAGGTGCAAAGTGGCCAGGTGATTTCTATCATCGGCCCGTCGGGCTCCGGCAAGACCTCACTGATTCGTACGATCAATGGCCTGGAGCACATCAATCAAGGCGAAATCCTGTTGTTCGGGGAAAGCTTCATCAATGCCGGGGACAAACCGGATGGCCGTCGGGTTCGTCAGGGCGTACGGCGCATCGGCATGGTGTTCCAGAACTTCAACCTGTTCCCTCACCGGACACTGCTGGACAACATCAGCCTCGCTCCCCGTTATCATGGCGTCGGCCGCGCACTGAGCGAACAACGCGCCTGCCAGTTGCTCGACAAGGTCGGCTTGTTGGCGCACGTCCACAAATATCCGCATCAACTGTCCGGGGGCCAGCAACAGCGCGTGGCTATTGCCCGGGCCATGGCCATGGACCCGGACATCTTGTTGTTCGACGAACCCACCTCGGCGCTGGATCCGGAGCTGGTCGGCGAGGTGCTCACGGTCATCGGCAATCTGGCCCGGGAAGGCATGACCCTGCTAATCGTCACCCATGAGATGGACTTTGCCCTGTCGATTTCCGACCGGGTGATCTTCATGGACAACGGCCACATACAGCTGGATGCCTCGCCACAGGCGATCCGCGAGGAGCCGGAGGCTCATCGAGTGCGACGGTTCATGGGGTTGCAGGAGCCAGCGGAGGAGGGATGTCTGTCTTGAATGGGTTTAGCCGCCCCGGCAATACGCAGACTGAGCGGCGCTGGCGGTTCCGTTATTGCGACAAATAGCTCTGTTGTATACGCGCCAAGGTGCCGTCATCGCGAAGCTTTTCAACCGCCTCGCGCAGGTCTTGCACCAGTTGAGCGGAGCAAAGCCTGGAGCAAGCCAGATAGAGCTCCGCGCTGCTCATGACCGGGCTCATGAACAGTTTGCGTTCAGACATCTTCGGCCAGATGTATCGACTCTCGGGAACTCCGTTGAACCAGGCATCAATGCGACCTTTCAAGAGCATCTGCGCGGGGTTGTCGCCAATGGTCAGGGGGTAGATCTGCTCGTCGCTGAAGCCTTGTGCATGCAGGATTTCCTCCTGCGCACTACCGAGGCCGACGCCGATCACCCGGTAGGTTTTTTTCGCTTGCGCGAAGCTGCTCACCGGCCGGTCGAGGCTGAAAAAAGCGCGCTCCATGGGCATGATCGATGCGATCCAGGTGAAGTGATCTTCGCGTTCAGGCGTGCGAGACAAGGGGGCTATCAGAAGATCCTGCTTCTCGCTGACGTATTTCTGCGCTCTGGCCCAGGGAAGCCCATGGACATGAGCGACATAGCCGGCGTTGGCAATGGCTGTCAGGACGGCTTCTCCGACCATTCCGTGACCCTTGGCGTCATCGACAAACGTCAGTGGCGGAGCGTCAGGGATATACAGTTCGAGCGGCAAGGGGGCGCCACACGCGTTATAGGCAATCAGCAGCGATCCCGACAGAAAAAATCTGCAAAGTGCTTTTGCGTAGGCATTTAATACCCATGAGCTTGCGCTCATGGTTGATAGTTCAGGCATTGAGCGTAGAAGGGCGCCACAAGTCACCAGTTGATCACAGGGGGGATGAGTCTACCGGTCGTTGTTTATTATTGGATACGGTATCGCCCCGCATTCTACGCAAACTTGAGGTCAGGTCACATCTTCCCCCAGGTGCCGAAGGAGGAAGGCGCTGATCTGGTCCAGTGCCCGGCGGGCTTCTTCGAGTTGATCGCTCATGGTCTGGAAGACATGAATCATTCCCGGCCAGACGTCCAGGTGTACCGCCACTTCGGCGCTGGCCAGGCGGCTGGCGAGCCGGGTTGAATCATCCAGCAGGCATTCCCGGCTGCCCACTTGGATCAGCACTGGCGGTAGACTCCGAAGGTCGCCGTATAGGGGGGAGGCCAGCGGATTCAGTGGCTCGGCGCCCTGTAGATAGGTGTCGGCCATAATGGTCTTGCCAGCAAGCGGGCCGAGCAATGGATCTCGAGCCTTCTGCAAATTCCACGACTCTCCGGTCTGAGCCATGTCCACCCAAGGCGACATCACTACCGCAGCCGCGGGCAGCGGCAAACCCGCGGCCTTGGCAGCCAACATCAGAGCCATGCACAGACCGCCGCCGGCACTGTCGCCGGCCAGCACCAAGTGTTCGGCGTTCACACCGTTTTCGAGGAGTGCACGGTACACATCCAGAGCGTCCTCTACGGCGGCCGGGAAAGGGTGTTCCGGGGCCAGGCGGTAATCGATGCACAGGGTACGAATCCGGCTGCGGGCTGCCAATTGGCTGGTGAGCGGGCGATAGGCCTGGGCACTGCCGAATGAGTAGCCTCCGCCATGCAGATACAGCAACACGAAGTCGGGCCGGGTATCTGTGGGAATGGCCCAAAGCCCGCTGACGCTGGCCAGATTGGCGGCCTCAAAGGTCACGCCCTCGGCACAGGAGCCGGCACCAAAGAGTAGTTCGGCCTGTTGACGTTGTTGGTCGACAGTCAGCGAGCCGAGGGGGGGCAGTTGGCTGAGTTGTTCGATGAGGCCGTCGATGTTGTTGTAGGGCATGTGGACTCCGGGGCGCGTGTTATGAGGCAAACAAGTTAACCTTCAATATAGTTAATGTTAATAACTATATTGGCAAGATAATTTCGTTTCATCCCCAGGTCGGCCTGCATCAGGCCGATGCCTGTCGGTACTTCTTCAATCGGTAGGCAAACTGCGCACGACTTAATCCCAGCAGTCGTGCGGCGGCGGCCAGGTTGCCTTCACTCTTTTGCAGCGCTTCGTCGATCAAACGCGACTCCAGACCTTCAATGGAGAAGCCGTGTTCCAGACGAGCCAGGGTTTCCAGCAAGGCTGGACGAGGTTGCGTGCTGGCGGGGCTCGGGTCAGTGGCTGCGAGGCTGCCATTGCCGTCCAGAGAGTACGCTTCCTGCGGCATGGGCTCGTTGCGAAACAGGTGGATCAGATCGATGGCTTGACCGTCTTCGCTGGCGATCAGGCCGCGCTCTACCAGGTTTTGCAATTCCCGCACGTTGCCGGGAAAGTCATAACGCAACAACACTTTGAGCGCGCGCATGGTCAGCCCGGCGGGCTTGCGGGCGTAGGCCTGACAGAAACGGCGCAGGAACGCATTGACCAGCAACGGGATGTCGTCACGACGTTCGCGCAGTGGCGGCAACGTGATGGGGTAAACGTTCAGGCGGTAGAACAGGTCCTCGCGAAAGTCTCCGGCCGCCACGGCTTTGCGCAGGTCGACATTGGTTGCCGCCACCACCCGGACATCGACCTTGATCGGCTGGCTGCCACCGATGCGTTCGATCTCACGCTCTTGCAATGCACGCAGCAGCTTGCCCTGCCCGGGCAGGCTGAGGCTGGCGATTTCATCGAGAAACAGGGTGCCCCCGTGAGCCCGTTCGAAGCGTCCAGGGCGCGAATGAGTCGCGCCGGTATAGGCACCGCGTTCGACGCCGAACAGTTCTGCCTCAATCAGATTGTCCGGGATCGCGGCGCAGTTGAGGGCCACGAACGGCGCTTGATGGCGTGGGCTGAACTGGTGCAACTGACGGGCGAACAATTCCTTGCCGACTCCGGACTCGCCGCTGAACAGCACTGTGGCTGGCGTTGGCGCAACCCGCTGCAAGGCGAGGGTCGCGGCGTTGAAGGCGGCGCTGGCTCCAATGGGTTTTGGCCCGCCGGGCATTTCGCTGTCGTCGTCCTGGGGCGCGGGCGCCGGGGCTGGACGCTGCTTGGGGGCGACGCTGGAAGGCGTGGCGGTGAGATAACTCAGGTCCTGTTCGACATCGCCCCATTGCTCGGCGGTCTTGCCGATCACCCGGCAGCTCTCATGGCCCATGCCCCGGCACTCGGTTTCACGGAAGATCACCAGGCGGCCGAACAGTCCGCTGACATAACCGATGGCATAGCCCAGTTCGGTCCAACACACCGGATCCTGGCCGATCCCGTAGGCGGCGATATGCTCGTCGGCCTCACAGGAGTGGTGCCAGAGGAATTCACCCTCGTAAAAGCCTGAGTCGGCGTCGAATTTGAAGTGCAGGGGTTCGACCTTGGTCATGCCTTCGAGTGTGTGCAGGCGCGTGCCGGCCGAGAAAACCGCCGCGGCATCGGCGTCTGGCCAGCGCTCGCGGATCAATCGCGCATCGCGTGCGCCGGACAGATAGCCGGTGCGGGTAAACAGACCGCGGGTCTGCTCCAGTCCCTGGCGCTCGATAATCTCCCGCCGCAGCGCGCCGAAGGATGAACTGTGCAATAGCAGCATGCGCTGGTCGTTGAGCCAGATGCGCCCGTCGACAGGGGAAAAGAACAGGCATTCGGTCAACTCGGCCAGGGTCGGTGAGTTGCCCTCGGTCAGTTGAGTGCTGTCTCCTCGGGGGGAGAAATGTTCCTCCTGCACCGCGAGATGAGGAAGCAGCGAATGGGGATTATTCATTGTTATATGCCCCTGAGCGAGTCCACTGATCGAAATGATCAATTAGCAAAACAGTTATTAAACATAACTTTATCATTTGGACAAGTGGCCGGGTGTCGACCGGGCGCCAAACGCCTTGCCCTATTCATCAGTGCTCCTCTCTAACCTTCAGGCCAGAGCCGTCGCCACTTAAAACGCGTGGCAACAGGGGAAGTCGGCACAGCCCTTGCTCTAGTGCTTTCACGACGCTGCATCTTTTCGCGAGGCGCGTCAGGCAATTACAAACACAAGAGCCGGGAGACCGAAATGTCGGTAAGTGAACCATCTGATTTTCTGCGGGACGCACTCTGGTGCGAACGCATCTTCAATGGCGACTGGATACGTCCATTGGGCGGTGTCAACAGAGTCATCGAGCCGGCCACCGGCGAGGTACTGACCGTCACCGGTTTAGCCGATGCGGCGGACATCGCGTTTGCCACCCTGACTGCCGCCCGTGTTCAACCGGCCTGGGCGGCATTGGGGCCACGGGAACGCGCGGAGATCTTTCGCAAAGCGGCAGCCCTGGCCCAGCAACACTTTGCCGAACTGGCGCTGTACATCGCCCGGGAAAGCGGCGGCAGCCTGTTCAAGGGTGAACATGAGGTTCGCGAGGCGATCGTCTTGCTGCATCAGGCCGCCGGTCTGCTGTCGCAACCCCATGGTGTGGTTCTCCCAAGTGAAGCGGGGCGTTTGTCCTATGCACGGCGGTTGCCCCATGGCGTGGTCGGGGTGATCTCGCCGTTCAACTTTCCCCTGGTGCTCTCCCTGCGTTCGGTGGCACCGGCGCTGGCGGCTGGTAATGCGGTGGTGCTCAAGCCCGATCCGCAGACCCCGGTCAGTGGCGGTTTCATCATTGCGCGGTTGTTCGAGGCGGCCGGTTTGCCAAAAGGGTTGCTGCAGGTTTTGCCGGGCGCAGCAGTGGCCGGTGAGGCCCTGTGCCGCGACCCGCATGTTCGGATGATCGCGTTCACCGGTTCGACTGCGGCCGGACGCAAGGTTGCGGAGGTGGCTGGCCGTCATTTGAAAAAAGTCGCCCTGGAACTGGGCGGCAAGAACTCGTTGATCGTGCTCGAAGATGCCGATCTTGAGTTGGCGGCGAGCAATGCCGCCTGGGGAGCCTGGCTGCATCAGGGGCAAATCTGCATGGCCACCGGACGCATCCTGGCCCATGAATCGATCGCGGAGGAACTGGTCCGCCGGCTGGCAGAAAAAGCCCGGGCGATCACGGTCGGCAATGCCGCTCGTGGCGAGGCGGTATTGGGGCCTTTGATCAACAAACGACAGTTGCAACGCGTGCATGAAATCGTCACGGAGAGTGTGACTGCCGGGGCAAAACTGCAAGCCGGCGGCGAGTTTGAACAGCTGTTCTACCAACCCACGGTGCTTTCCGGCGTGCGCCCGGGCATGCGCGCATTCGACGAGGAAATCTTCGGCCCGGTCGCCACGGTGGTGAGTTTTGCCAGCGACGATGAGGCCATCGATCTGGCCAACCGCACCGAGTATGGCTTGTCCGCAGGGATCATTTCGCCTTCGGTCGGGCACGCGATGGCGATTGGCGAGCAACTCAATTGCGGTCTGCTGCACATCAACGATCAGACGGTGGCCGACGAGTGCATCAACCCGTTCGGTGGGCGCGGCAGCTCAGGAAATGGCGGCAGCGTGGGCGGTCCGGCCGATTGGGACGAATACACCCAATGGCAATGGGTGACGGTCAAGGATAAGGCGCCACGCTACCCGTTCTGACGGACAGGACCAGACCGACGAGGTCGGGCGAGTACACAAAAATAATAAGAGGACTCAACATGAAACTCGACAACAAGATTGTGCTGGTGACCGGGGTCTCTTCGGGTATCGGCGCCGCCACTGCAAGCCTGCTGCGCGCCCACGGCGCCCACGTGATTGGCGTGGATCTGAAGGCCCCGCACATGACTCTGGACGGTTTTGTTCAGGGCGATCTGAGCAGTGCCGAGAACATCGACCGGCTGTTGCCGCAGCTACCGGCACGGATCGACAGCCTGTGCAATATCGCCGGGGTGCCGGGCACCGCAAACCCGCAACTGCTGGCCAAGGTCAACTACCTGGGGTTGCGTCACCTGAGTCAGTCATTGTTGCCGCGCATCACCGCTGGCGGCAGCATCGTCAATATCGCCTCGATCCTCGGTGCCGAGTGGCCGTTACGGCTGGAACAGCACAAGGAGCTGGCGCGCATCGAAGGTTTCGCTGCCGCACAAGCCTGGCTGGCCGAGCACCCGGTACCGGATGAGACCTGCTACCAGTATTTCAAGGAAGCCTTGATCGTCTGGAACTACCTGCAGGCCCAGCCCTGGTTTCTCGAACATTCAGTGCGCATGAACAGCGTGGCGCCGGGCCCGGTCTTCACGCCCATCCTCGGCGACTTCGTGAGCATGCTTGGTGAAGCACGAACCCAGGCCGATGCCCATCGCATGAAACGCCCCGGTTATGCCGATGAGGTGGCGGCGGTGATCGCTTTCCTGTGTGCCGACGAGTCGCGCTGGATCAACGGAGTGAATCTGGCAGTCGATGGCGGATTGGCCTCCACCTACATCTGAAACCCTGTTGCGAGGGGGCTTGCCCCCGTTCGGCTGCGAAGCAGTCGCAAACCGGTACACGGGGTCTGCTTGAGAGAACTCGTTGCCTGAATTCAGGGCCGCTGCGCACCCCAGCGGGGGCAAGCCCCCTCGCCACACGTGCAAAGCCATGCCAAAAATAAAAATAATGAGGAGCGTCCATGGACAACGTTAAACGTTGCTTTCGTTTCAAGCATTGCGCCCTGTTTATGGCGTTATGCAGTGCAGGCGTGATGATCGAAAGGGCCGAGGCCATGCAAATGGACCTGGGGGATTCGGACTGGAAACTGCGTTGGGACAACACCATCAAGTACAGCCAGGCCTGGCGCCTGCAAGGTCAGGACAGCCGATTGGTCAACGCACCGACCGCCAACGGCCTGTACCCCTCGATCCAGAGTCAGGGCGATAAAAACTTCAGCCGCGGCCTGGTCTCCAACCGTCTGGATCTGTTTTCTGAAATGGACCTCAGCCGGCAAAACTATGGGCTGCGTGTGAGCGGCGCGGCCTGGTACGACGATATCTACAACCAGGACACCGACAGCAGCGAGCAACCGCATTTCCTCAGCGAAACCCGCGAGCTCCACGGTCGCGACGCGGAAATTCTCGACGCCTTCGTGTTCCTGCGCGGTGACCTCGGTGAAGATTCCCAGGGCGTGGTGCGTCTGGGCCGGCACAGCCTGATTTACGGTGAAAGCCTGTTCTACGGTGGCAACGGCATCGCCAATGCCCAGGGGCCGACCGATGTAGTCAAGTTGCTCAGCGTGCCGGGGACCCAGTTCAAGGAAATCCTGCGCCCGGTCAATCAAATCTCCGGGCAGTTGCAGATCAACCCGCAGTTGTCGGTGGGCGCTTACTACCAGTTCGAGTGGGAGCGTTCCAATCTGCCCGGCGCCGGCAGCTACCTGAGCGATGCCGATGCCATCGGTTATGGCAGCGGTTCCCTGCGCGAAGTGTTCGGCAACGACACCGTGAATGGCGGCGATCTGAAACCGAGGAACTCGGGGCAGGGCGGCATGCAGATTCGCTTCAAACCGACCGGGACCGAACTGGAGCTGGGTTTCTACGCCGCGCAGTATCACGACAAAGCCCCGATCGGCCTGTACGCCTACCTCGACGGTGCGGCCGCGGCAGCCACCGGGCTGCCGATCCTGGGTTCTTATCGTCAGGTCTACGCCGAAGATATCAAGACTGCCGGCGTCAGCTTCTCCACTGCCTATGGGCCGTTCAACTTTGCCGGTGAAACCTCCGTACGCTGGAATGCGCCACTGGTGAGCAACCTGCAAGTGGTGACCCCAGGCATGGAGGCCGATGGCGGCGATGACTCACTGTTTGCCCGGGGCAAAACCGCTCACGCCAACCTGTCGGCGATTTACCTGTTATCGCCTGGTGCTTTTTGGGATGGCGGCTCGGCACTGGCCGAACTGGCGTGGAACCGCACTCTGAGTGTCACCGAGAACGCCGCGGCCCTGGATTCCAACACCACCCGCGATGCCACTGCGTTGCGGGTATTGATGGAGCCTGCGTACTTCCAGGTTGTCGACGGGATCGACCTGACCGTGCCAATCGGCATGGGCGTGGTGCTCGACGGGCGTTCTTCGGCCGTCAACAAGTCGGGCTTCGGCAATACCCATGCTGGCGACTGGAGTGTCGGACTCAAGGCCACGTATCTGCAGCGCTGGGATGTCGGCCTGAACTACGTGAACTTCTTCGGTGCGCCGAAAGCCGGGCTGCGCGAGGACGGCAATTTCAGTTACGGGCAGTCGCTGGCCGACCGTGACTTCGTCTCGCTCTACGTGAAAACCTCATTCTAATAAGGTGGATTCGCCATGCAGAACAACGCTTTCCTGAACACTTGCGTCCTTACCCTGGCCCTGGCTGGCATCAGCCTGGCGCAGGCAGCGGTGTCGCCTGAACAGGCTGCACGTTTGAAGTCTGAACTGACGCCCCTTGGCGGTGAGCGGGCCGGCAACGCCGATGGCAGCATCCCGGCCTGGGATGGCGGCTACACGAAGGTCGCGCCGGGCTACAAACCGGGTGACAAACGTCCCGATCCATTCGCCAGCGAGAAACCGCTGTATTCAATCAAGGCCTCGAACATGGAGCAGTACGCCAGCGGATTGGCCGAAGGCACCAAGCTCCTGCTGAAGAAATACCCGGACTATCGCCTGGACGTATATCCGACCCATCGCTCGGCAGCGGCCCCGCAATGGGTGTATGACAACACCGGCAAGAATGCCACCCGTGCCACGCTGGATGTGGACACCGAGAAAGTCAGCAGCGCCTATGGCGGTATCCCGTTCCCGATCCCGGACAACGGCGCGCAGGTTCTGTGGAACTACCGGTTGTCCTGGCAGGGCGGCGAGACCATCAGCGCACCTTTTGATACCTGGCTGATGACCGCCGGTGGCAAGAAGGTCCAGGCGACCCGAGCCCTGTTCAGCTATCAGTTTCCCTACTACTCGGAAAGCGGCAGCCTGGAAAATTTTGCCGGCAAGTACCAGATTGGCAAGCTGCTGACCGAACTGCCGTCATCCAAGGCCGGCGAAGGCCTGATGACCCATTGGGACATGGACCCGGCCAACCGTGCGGCCTGGCAGTATCTGGTCGGCCAGCGCCGGGTACGCCGAGCGCCGAACATCGCCTACGATACCCCGGACTTCGTCACCTCTGGCGTCGGTCTGTTTGACGAAGCGTTCATGCTGTTCGGGCCTACCGACCGCTACGATCTCAAGCTTGCGGGCAAGAAAGAACTGATCGTTCCCTACAACAATAACCGCGCCGGCCTGGCCAAGAGCGACGACCTGGTCAAACAGAACTTCCTCAATCCTGATCTGGTGCGCTGGGAGAAGCATCGGGTCTGGGTGGTCGAGGCCACGCTCAAATCCGGCAAGCGCCATGTGGTGCCGCATAGGACCTACTACGTCGACGAGGACTCCTGGCAGATCCTGATGGTCGACGGGTATGACGCTCAGGGCAAACTGGGTCGGCAGATGTATTCGCTGACGCTGTTGGCACCGGACCTGCCGGCGCTCACTGCGCAGGTCATGTGGGGCAGCTACAACCTCGATACCGGCGCCTACTTCCTTAACTCTTCGAGCAACGATCTGGCGGTCCAGTACCAGACGATCGCAAAACCTTCGGCTTCCTTTTACACACCGGATGCCATGGCCAACGAAAACATGCGTTGAACCATGGAGCGCCGTGACGAGTGAAAAGCTCGTCGCGGTCGCTGGCGATTTTCCAGGCGGGATAAAGACATGAACGTTGAAAAAATCTTTGCAAGTTTCGGTCTGCGATGGAGTGCCTGCGCGCTGGCGTTGTGTCTGTTGGCGAGCACGTCCATGGTTGCGCAGGCCGCGACGTTTGCTGTTCTACAGCAGCCGGCACTGCCGACCGCCAAGGCCGCGCGCGCGGTATTGCTTGGGTTGGCCCGGGCTGGCGAGCGTCTGGTGGCGGTAGGCGAGCGCGGCATCGTGCTGCTCTCGGATGACTCTGGAATGACTTGGCGCCAGGCCCGTGTGCCGGTCAGCGTCAGCCTGACCGCGGTGCAATTTGTCGATGCCGAGCAGGGCTGGGCGGTCGGTCATCTGGGCGTGGTGTTGCACACCGAGGACGGTGGTGAAACCTGGCACAAGCAACTCGACGGTGAGCGTGCCGCCGCGCTGGCGGTGCAGGCTGCGGAGCGCGATGCCCATCAGCCGGGCGGCGCCAGCAACCTTGCGCAGGCACGGCAGATGCTGGATGACGGGCCGGATAAACCGTTTCTCGACCTGTACTTCAGTGACCGCCTGCATGGCTACATCGTTGGCGCCTACAACCAGATCTATCGCACCGACGACGGCGGGCGAAACTGGCGACCGTGGATGCAGCATGTGGACAATCCGCAGGGCCTGAATCTGTATGGCATTCGCGCTTCGGGTAACGACCTGCTGCTGGTAGGAGAGCGCGGTCTGTTGTTGCGTTCGACCGATGCCGGGCATTCGTTCCAGCCTCTGAAATCACCTTATGAAGGCAGCTTTTTCGGTCTGCTCGGCACCCGCGGCGGAGCGTTGATCGCCTATGGATTGCGCGGCAACGCCTGGTGGTCCGAGGACCGTGGCAGCAGTTGGCGACGCCTCGACACCGGCATCGAATCAACACTGGCGACAGCCATCGAGTTGCGTGACGGCAGCCTGCTGTTGGCCAGTCAGAGCGGTGAACTGTTGTTCAGCCATGACCAGGGTCGCAGCTTCGACAAGCGCCAGAGTCGCAGCGGCGGGACGGTCGCTGCCGTGCAACAGACAGCCGACGGCAGTCTGGCCAGCGTCGGTTTGAGTGGCGTGGCCACTGATCAGGATCCACGGGCCTCCGCCAAACCTTGAAACTTCACGGTGTAGCGCTATCGGGCCATGGCCCGTGCAACAGGAGTCAGACTTGAAAGACGACAAAACCCAAACCGTGATCGGCCGCCTGGAAGACTTCGACCAGGCGTCGGGCAACTTCGCCGAGCGAATGATCTTCAACCATCGGCCGCTGGTGATCCTGCTGTGTCTGCTGGTGACGCTGGTGCTCGGTTGGCAAGCCACGCGCATCGGTATCAACGCCAGTTATGAGAAGACCATCCCTACGGGGCACCCCTATGTCGCCAACTTCCTGGAGAATCGCAGCGAGTTGAGCGGTCTGGGCAACTCGTTGCGGATCGCCGTGGAGGTCAAGCAGGGCAGCATCTTCACCAAGGATTACCTCGACACCCTGGCCAGGCTCAACGACGAGCTTTATCTGCTGCCGGGTGTCGATCGTCCCTATATGAAGTCGTTATGGACCCCGACCACCCGCTGGACCTCCGTGACCGAAGAGGGGCTCGATGGCGGCACCGTGATCCCCGACGATTACGATGGCTCGGCGACCAGCATCGAGCAGGTGCGGACCAACGTCGCCCGTTCCGGTGAGGTCGGCCAATTGGTCGCCGGTAACTTCAAGTCCAGCGTGATCTTCGTGCCGCTGCTGGAAATCAGTCCGCAGACCGGCAAAGCCCTGGACTACGGCGAGTTTTCCCGACAGCTGGAGGCGCTGCGGGACAAGTACCAGACCGATGAACTGCGCATCCACATCACAGGTTTTACCAAGATCGTCGGCGACCTGATCGAGGGGCTGACCCAGGTCTTGTTGTTCTTCGTGATGGCTGTGTTGGTGACCGTGGTTGTGCTTTACGGTTACACCCGTTGCGCACGCAGCACCCTGGTGGTGGTGACCTGTTCGCTGGTGGCCGTGCTCTGGCAGATGGGCCTGCTCGCGCTACTTGGGTACGAGCTGGACCCGTACTCGGCGCTGGTGCCGTTTCTGGTGTTTGCCATCGGCATGAGCCATGGCGCGCAGAAGATGAACGGCATCATGCAGGACGTCGGTCGTGGCACCCACCGGGTAGTGGCCGCGCGTTATACCTTTCGCCGACTGTTTGCCGCCGGGATGACCGCTTTGCTCTGCGATGCGGTGGGCTTCGCCGTATTGCTGCTGATCAACATCCGGGTGATTCAGGACCTGGCGATCACCGCCAGCCTCGGCGTGGCGGTGCTGATTTTCACCAACCTGATTCTGCTGCCGATCCTGCTCAGCTATATCGGTGTCAGCCCGGCAGCGGCGCAACGCAGCCTGAGTTCGGAAACCGCCGAGCTGCAAGCACAGATCAAGCATCCGTTGTGGCGTGTGCTCGATTTGTTCACCCAGCGGCGCTGGGCCATTGGCGCCATGCTGGGCGGCCTGCTGCTGGCAGCATTCGGTTTTGCCGTGAGCCTGAACCTGAAAATCGGCGATCTCGATCCTGGCGCCCCGGAGTTGCGCGCCGACTCGCGCTACAACCGCGACGCGCTGTTCATGACCCAAAACTATGCGGCCAGTTCCGATATTTTCGTGATCATGATCAAGACGCCGGAAGATCAGTGCACGCGCTATGCCAGCCTGTCTGCGGTGGACGCGTTGGCCTGGCAACTGGAGCAGTTGCCTGGCGTGGAGTCGACCACTTCAATGGCGGCGATGAGCAAGATCGCCACGGCCGGTTACAACGAAGGTAACTTCAAGTGGTATGAGCTGATCCCCAATGACGGCGCGCTGGGTGCGGTGCAGACCCGTGCACCGCGGGAGCTGTTCAATCAGGGCTGTTCGATGCTGTCGCTGTACGTTTACCTGTCCGATCACAAGGCCGATACCCTGAATCGGGTGGTGGAGGCGAGCGAAGCCTTCATCGCTGCGCATCAGGTGCCAGAGGTCAAATTCATGCTGGCCGCCGGCAGCGCCGGTATCGAAGCCGCGACCAATATCGTGGTGAAAAAATCCATGCACGAGATGCTGTTCTGGGTCTATGGCGCGGTCAGCCTGCTTTGCCTGCTGACCTTCCGTAGCTGGCGTGCAACCCTTTGCGCGATGCTGCCGCTGATGCTCACCTCGATTCTTTGCGAGGCGCTGATGGTGGGTCTGGGAATGGGGGTGAAAGTCGCGACACTGCCGGTCATCGCGCTTGGCGTGGGCATCGGCATCGACTATGCGCTCTATGTATTGAGCGTGATCCTGGCTCGGATGCGTGCCGGTGACACCCTGGCCCAGGCCTATTACCAAGCACTCTTGTTCACCGGCAAAGTGGTATTGCTGACCGGCATGACACTGGCGGTCGCGGTATCGACCTGGGCCTTCTCGCCGATCAAATTCCAGGCCGACATGGGCATCCTGCTGGCCTTCATGTTCCTGGTGAACATGCTCGGTGCCTTGATCCTGCTGCCGGCACTGGCCTGGCTACTGCTGCCGCAGAAGGTCTTCGCAAAAAAGCCTGAGGCGAGCGTGCTTGTGGAGTGGGTCAAGGAGAGCTGAAGGGGCTCGGCACGCCGGACCCTGTGGGAGCAGGCTTGCTCGCTCCCACAGGTCTCGCGTTTTAACTGACGGGAATCAGGCCTTGGCCTTTTCCATCGATACAGCCAGTGGGGCCGAACGGGCAATCACGCTGATGATGGTCAGTGCTGCAATCACCAACCCGGGGGAGGTCGCCAGCAATACGCCGGTGGTGCCGGCCCCGGCCGCCAGAATCTGCCCAGCGGCCAAGGGCCCGGCGACTGATCCCAGGCGCCCGATGGCCACTGCCGCGCCGACGCCGGTGGCACGCACCGAGGTTGGGTACGACGGCGGTGCCAGGGCGTAAAGCACCAGTTGCGCAGCCATCACAAACAACCCTGCGGCAAACCCGGCGATGCCCATTGGGACAATGCCCACCGACAGGCCGACCCCGGCCAGCGCCACCAGCAATCCGGTATAGACAAACAGCACCACCTTGATGCCGTTACAGCGATCCAGCAGCACCCCGCCGAGCAGGGAGCCGAGGGCGCCGCCGATATTGAACAGCATCTGCACCAGGCCCGCCTGGGGTTTGCTGAAACCCTGTTCCAGCAGCAGTGACGGCAGCCAGTTGAGCAACATGTACATCACGGTCAGGGTGAAGAAGTAGCTCAGCCACAACGCCAGGGTGACGCGAGCCCGGCCTTCGCCGAACAGTGCCTGGCCGGTTGAAGCGCGCGCCACATTGACAGTCCCTTGCTGCTGGCGAAAGGCGCTGGACTCGGGCAGCAACAGGATCATCAGCGGCACCACCAGCAACGGTGCGAGACCGCCGATGATGAAGGTCGCCTGCCAATGATCGGTGAACAGCATGGCGACCACCGCCGCCAGTGCTCCACCCAACGGCACGCCGGCATACATGATGCTGATGGCGGTACCACGGCGTTGTTCACCCACGGCTTCGGCGCACAGGGCGATCAGGTTGGGCAGGGCGGCGCCCAGGCCCAGGCCGGTCATGAAGCGCGCCAACAGCAGGCTGGAGAAAGTGCTGACGTAGGCAGTGCTGAGCGAGAACACGCCGAACAGCAGCACGGCGCCGATGAGGATTTTCTTGCGACCGATGCGATCGGCAATCCAGCCGCCGAAGAAGGCGCCCGGTAGCAAGCCAATGATGCCGGCACTGAACACCCAGCCCATCATTTTCGGGTCCAGGGCAAAGGTTTGACGCAGGCCCGCGGCGGCAGTGCCGGCAGCTTGCAGGTCGAAGCCTTCAATCAGTGCAACGATAAAACACAGGGCGATGGTCAGCGTCGTACGACGTGATGGGGTGTCCATGGCGAACCTCATTTATTGTTTTTGTGGGTGTGCTGACGGATGAACGCGAGCCTGCTCGCCTCAAGCGACGATAGGCTGGAATTAAGATTAACAAAGATAACTAAAAAATGAACGGTCAAGGGTATTCGCTGGAAAATGTCATTAATTCCATTTAAATCAATGTTATGGCGTATTGGCGAAGATGGATCTAAAAAATAGATAATAATATTAATGTTCGTTTATCGGTCATTGTGGATTGACGCCACCCTCAGCTCTTTCCATTCTCTGGCCTGAGATTCCTGGGGCAACCCTAGCGATCCCGTTCAAAAAACAACAACAATAAGTGGACATCGAACATGCCAACGCTCCCTTGGAACGCCCTTGCGGCGACTTCAGCCTTACCTGTTCGCGCACCTTGCCTGGTCCTGTTGGGCTTGAGTGTGATTGCCACCCCGGCGCTGGCCGAAGGCTTTATTGACGACAGCCACGGCACCTTGACCTTGCGCAATTACTACCTGGATCGGGACTACAAGGATGACGGGGCGAAAACCGCGACCAGGGAATGGGCTCAGGGTTTCATCATGAATGTGGAGTCGGGCTTTACCCCCGGGACTGTCGGCTTCGGCCTGGATGCCCGCGGGCTGATGGGGGTGAAGCTGGACTCGTCGCCGGACCGCAGCGGCACCGAGTTGCTGCCGGTGTCCAGCAGCGACAAGCGCGCGGCGGACGAATATTCGCGCTTGGCCATGACCGCCAAGATGCGCTTTGCCCAGACCATGGTGAAGACCGGTGATGTGTCGATCTTCCTGCCGTTCGCTTTCGCCAGCCCGTCGCGACTACTGCCGCAGACTTTTCGCGGCACCACCCTCAGTTCCAAGGACATCGACGGGCTGACCCTCAACACTGGCTACATCGATCGCATCAACAAGCGTGATTCCACGGACTACCAGCCGATGAGCATCGCCTCGCCGAACCGGCGTTTCAACGGCGCGGCCACTTCATCGCACATGGCCTATGTCGGCGGCGATTATCAGGTGAACAAGGACCTCAGTCTGCGTGCCTATCACGCCGAAGTGGCGGACCTGTACCAGCAGAACACCCTGGCCTTGCTGCACAATCTGCAAGTGGGCGAGGGCACGCTGACCACCGATCTGCGCAGTTTTTTCAGCGACGAAGATGGCAGCGCCAAGGCCGGCAAGGTGGACAACCGCAACTTGTCGGCGCTGTTCGGCTATCGCTTCGGCGGTCATCGCCTGAGCCTGGGTTATATGCATGCCAGTGGCGACACCGCGACGCCTTATGTGTCGGGCACCGAGTTGATGGGCATGAGTGAGCTGACCATGAGTTCGGACTTCCTCAATGCCAAGGAGCGGACCTGGCAGGCGATGTACGACTATGACTTTGCCGCCGCCGGGGTGCCCGGGCTGAAGAGCCGGCTACGTTATGTGCGCGGTGACCATATCGAGCTGACGGCACTGAATGCCGACGACCGTAAGGAGCGAGAATTCCAGATGGAGCTGGGGTATGTCATCCAGAGTGGCCCGCTGAAGAACGTCGGGCTGATGGCGCGCAAGTCGATCTATCGCAATGACTTCCCCGCCGGCGCGGCATTTCGCGATGAAAACCAGACCCGCTTTCTGGTGCTCTACACCGTACCGATCTGGTAAGTCGTTTTACCTGCCACGAGGCCGGCCGTTCCCCCCAGGAACGCGCCGGCGTTGGCGTTTCAGGCCTGATAGACCTTCTTCAGCAGCCTGAGCAGTTCTTCGCGTTCCTGGCTGTCGAGGTTGGACGTTGCATCCATGTCGCTCTCGGCCGCGATCAGTTTCAGCTCCTTGAGCAGGGCCTCGCCGGTCTTGCTGAGGAAAATCCCATAGGAGCGCTTGTCCGGTTTGCAGCGCACCCGCACCGCCAGTGCCCGGCTTTCCAGTTTGTTCAGCAGCGGCACCACTTGCGGTGGCTCGATGGTCAAAGCCTTGGCCAGATCGGCCTGCATCAGCCCGGGATTCTGGTCGATGATCGCCAGGGCCGAGAACTGCGCCGGTCGCAAGTCATGGGCCGAGAGTCGGCCAATGAGGTTCTGGAACAGTTTCAGCTGCGCCCGGCGCATGGCGTAACCGATCAGATCGTCCAGGGCGGAATCCAGCGGCGCCTGGGTTTCGGCGCTGTCGGCAGGGGCCTCGGGGGCGGCGGCAATCTTGGAAGACTTGGCCATTGCAGGGTGAATCCTCAGGCTGGCGGTTAAGAAGACTATCTAGTTTGCCGAGGTTGGCCGGGGATAGCCATGACCTCTTTCAGATCTCTAGGCGTTGCGCCTGTTTTCGAGACAAAAAATATTCGGTTAATTTCATTAATAGTTAATTGACATAACTAATATTGGAGTTTAGTTTTTACCCATCGTCAAGCCAAGAACAAGAGAGCAACGCCATGAGCAATTACGAAGGTCGCTGGACAACCGTCAAGGTCGAGATCGAGGAGGGCATCGCCTGGGTCATCCTCAACCGCCCGGAAAAACGCAACGCCATGAGCCCGACACTGAACCGCGAGATGATCGACGTTCTGGAAACCCTGGAGCAGGATCCAGACGCCGGCGTGCTGGTGTTGACCGGTGCGGGTGAAGCCTGGACTGCAGGCATGGACCTCAAGGAATACTTCCGCGAAGTGGACGCTGGCCCGGAAATCCTTCAGGAAAAAATTCGTCGCGAAGCCTCTCAATGGCAATGGAAACTGCTGCGTATGTATGCCAAGCCAACCATCGCCATGGTTAACGGTTGGTGCTTCGGTGGCGGTTTCAGCCCGTTGGTGGCCTGCGACTTGGCAATCTGCGCCGATGAAGCGACCTTCGGCCTGTCGGAAATCAACTGGGGCATCCCGCCAGGCAACCTGGTGAGCAAGGCCATGGCCGACACCGTGGGCCATCGCCAGTCGCTGTACTACATCATGACCGGCAAGACCTTTGGCGGGCAGAAAGCCGCCGAGATGGGCCTGGTCAACGAGAGCGTACCCCTGGCGCAACTGCGTGAAGTGACGATCGAGCTGGCGCGTAACCTGCTGGAGAAAAACCCGGTGGTGCTGCGGGCGGCCAAGCACGGCTTCAAGCGTTGCCGTGAACTGACCTGGGAGCAGAACGAAGATTACCTCTACGCCAAGCTCGATCAGTCGCGCCTGCTAGACACCGAAGGTGGCCGCGAGCAGGGCATGAAGCAGTTCCTCGACGACAAGAGCATCAAGCCCGGTCTGCAGGCTTACAAACGCTGAAACCCGGCATTGAATCAGGGCGAGCTGGCCGGGCGATCGAGCGTCTGCCAGCTGTTCGCCCCGGCGCCCAGGCGCTACTGTGAGCCCCTCGAACGTATTCCCGATAAAGACAATAAAGAGGAATCACCATGCTGGACGTGCCCCTGCTGATTGGCGGCCAGTCGTGCCCCGCCCGAGACGGACGAACCTTCGAACGGCGTAATCCGGTGACCGGCGAAGTCGTGTCGCGGGTTGCCGCCGCCACTCTGGAAGATGCCGATGCTGCGGTCGCCGCGGCCAAAGCGGCATTCCCCGCTTGGGCGGCCCTGGCCCCTAATGAACGACGCACCCGGTTGTTGCGTGCGGCCGAGCAGTTGCAGGCCCGCAGCGCGGAATTCATCGCAGCGGCCGGCGAGACCGGCGCCATGGCCAACTGGTACGGTTTCAATGTGCACCTGGCGTCGAACATGCTGCGTGAAGCGGCGTGCATGACCACCCAGATCACCGGCGAAGTCATTCCCTCCGATGTGCCCGGCAGCTTCGCCATGGCCTTGCGGCAACCCTGCGGCGTGGTGCTGGGCATCGCGCCGTGGAACGCTCCGGTGATCCTCGCCACCCGCGCCATCGCCATGCCGTTGGCCTGCGGCAACACCGTGGTGCTCAAGGCGTCGGAACTGAGCCCGGCGGTGCACCGGCTGATCGGCCAGGTGTTGCAGGACGCAGGCCTCGGTGATGGCGTGGTCAACGTCATCAGCAACGCGCCCCAGGATGCCGCGGCGATTGTCGAGCGGCTGATCGCCAACCCGGCGGTGCGTCGGGTCAACTTCACCGGCTCGACTCATGTCGGGCGCATCGTCGGTGAATTGTCGGCGCGTCATCTCAAACCGGCGTTGCTGGAACTGGGAGGCAAGGCGCCGTTCCTGGTGTTGGAGGATGCCGACCTGGATGCAGCGGTGGAGGCTGCAGCCTTTGGCGCCTTCTTTAATCAGGGGCAGATTTGCATGTCCACCGAGCGCCTGATCGTCGATGCCAAAGTGGCCGATGCCTTTGTCGCCAAACTCGCGGCGAAGATCGCCACCTTGCCCGCCGGCAACCCCAACGCCGAAGGTTCGGTGCTCGGTTCACTGGTGGACAGCAGCGCCGGTGAACGCATCAAATTGTTGATCGACGATGCCCTCGACAAGGGAGCAACTTTGGTCACGGGTGGCCAGCTTGCGGGCAGTATTCTGCAGCCGACCTTGCTCGACGGCGTCACCGATGCCATGCGCCTGTACCGTGAAGAGTCCTTCGGCCCGGTGGCGGTGGTGTTGCGTGGCGAGGGCGAGGAAGCACTGCTGCGCCTGGCCAACGATTCCGAGTTCGGTCTGTCGGCGGCGATCTTCAGCCGCGACACTGGCCGTGCTCTGGCCCTGGCTCAGCGGGTCGAGTCGGGCATCTGCCATATCAACGGCCCGACCGTGCACGACGAGGCGCAGATGCCCTTCGGCGGGGTCAAGTCCAGCGGCTATGGCAGTTTTGGCGGCAAGGCGTCCATCGAGCATTTCACCCAGTTACGCTGGGTGACCTTGCAGAACGGCCCGCGGCACTACCCGATCTGAGCATCCGCCGTACCGTCGGGCAAGCGAACGCTTGAGAGCAATCGTTGCCCGTGTGCAGGCAGACATAACAATAAAGAGGCTGCAGCCACTGGCTGCCATGCCCCGGTTGAACGCATTTCTGCGAGCCGGTGGCGTGCCTTGATGGAGAGCAAGCACGTGAGTTCCGAATTCAGATCGACACGCCAGATCGAAGCCAACGCACCGCGCTATCGCCAGGTGTCCATCGGCAATCCTGCGGTCGAGGTCAGCGAAGAGCAGGGCATCCTGCATATGCGCTCCCTGGAACCCTTGGCCAAGTTGCCTGCACGTTTGCTGGATCGCCTGGTGCATTGGGCCCATGTGCGCCCGCAACAGACCTTTATCGCTGCTCGCCAGAACGGCGGCGACTGGCGCCGGGTGAGTTACGCCGAGATGCTGACCAGCGTCCGCGCCATTGCCCAACGCCTGCTCAGTTATGGGCTTTCGGCCGAACGACCGCTGGCGATCTTCTCGGGCAACGACGTCGAGCATTTACAGATTGCCTTGGGCGCGATGTATGCCGGGATTCCTTATTGCCCGGTTTCTCCTGCCTATTCGCTGTTGTCCCAGGATTTCGCCAAGCTGCGGCATGTCTGCAATCTGCTGCAACCGGGCCTGGTGTTCGTCAGCGACGCTGCGGCCTATCAGCGGGCGATCGATGCGGTGCTGCCGGCCGAAACGCCGCTGATCACCGTGCGCGGTCAAATTCCTGGCCGCAATCAGGCGAGCTTTGCCAGCCTGCTGGAACAACCCGGCAGTGCCGAGGCCGATTATGCTTTTGCGGCTACCGGGCCGGACAGCATCGCCAAGTTCCTGTTTACCTCAGGCTCCACCAAGTTGCCCAAGGCAGTGATCACCACCCAGCGCATGCTCTGTGCCAACCAGCAGATGCTGTTGCAGACCTTCCCGGTGTTCGGCGAAGAACCTCCGGTGCTGGTGGACTGGCTGCCGTGGAATCACACCTTCGGCGGCAGCCATAACGTCGGGATCGTGCTGTACAACGGCGGCACTTTTTATCTGGACGACGGCAAGCCGACCGTCCAGGGTTTTGCTGAAACACTGCGCAACCTCAAGGAAATATCGCCCACCGCGTACCTCACCGTGCCTAAAGGCTGGGAAGAACTGGTCAACGCGCTGGAGCAGGACGGCGAGTTGCGTGAATGTTTCTTCTCGCGCATGAAACTGTTCTTTTTCGCCGCCGCCGGTTTGTCCCAACGCGTTTGGGATCGCCTGGACCGGGTTGCCGAACTGCATTGTGGCGAACGCATTCGTATGATGGCCGGGCTCGGCATGACTGAGGCGGCACCGTCCTGCACGTTCACCACCGGGCCATTGTCCATGGCCGGCTACATCGGCCTGCCGGCACCCGGTTGCGAAGTGCGGCTGGTGCCGGTGGACGGCAAGCTGGAGGGGCGTTTTCGCGGGCCGCACATCATGCCGGGTTACTGGCGTGCGCCGCAGCAGACCGCTGAAGTGTTCGACGAGCAGGGCTTTTACTGTTCCGGCGACGCGTTGAAACTGGCCGACGCCCGCGATCCGCAACTGGGGTTGATGTTTGACGGGCGCATCGCCGAGGACTTCAAGCTGAGCTCCGGCGTGTTTGTCAGCGTCGGCCCGTTGCGCAATCGCGCAGTGCTCGAAGGTTCACCCTATGTTCAGGACTTGGTGGTGGCCGCGCCGGACCGTGAGTGCCTGGGTGCGCTGGTCTTTCCCCGTCTTTACGAATGCCGACGTCTGGCCGGTTTGAGTGCGCACGCCAGCGATGCCGAAGTCCTGGCCAGCGCGCCGGTGCGAGATTGGTTCGGCGATTGGCTGCAAAGGCTCAACCGCGACGCCACCGGCAATGCCAGCCGCCTGGAATGGATTGCACTGCTCGACGAACCCGCCTCCATCGACCGCGGTGAAATCACCGACAAGGGCTCGATCAACCAGCGCGCGGTGTTGCAGTGGCGCGCCGACAAGGTCGAGGCGCTGTATCGCGGCGAAGAACCTTCCATCTTGCGTGCCGGACCTCTGCCATGAGTGGAGTGGGGCAGTATTCGAGCTTTGGCGATGTGGCCATTTTCGAAGCACTGCGCACGCCTTGGGTCGATCTCGGCGGGGCCTTGGCCCAGGTTTCGCCGATCGACCTGGGGATCAAGGTCGGGCGCGAGGTGCTGGCCCGCGCCGCTATCGATCCATCTTTGGTCGATAGTGTGTTGGCCGGCTCCATGGCTCAGGCCAGTTTCGATGCTTACCTGCTGCCTCGGCATATCGGCCTTTACAGTGGCGTGCCGCAAGAGACTCCGGCACTGGGTGTGCAGCGCATCTGCGCCACTGGTTTCGAACTCTTGCGGCAGGCCGCCAGGCAGCTGGATGACGGCGTGCAGTTAGCCCTGTGCGTGGCGGCTGAATCCATGTCGCGCAACCCGATTGCCGCCTATACCCACCGCAGCGGTTTCCGGCTCGGTGCGGGCGTGGAATTCAAGGACTTTCTCTGGGAAGCCCTCTACGACCCGGCCCCGGGCGTAGACATGATCACCACCGCCGACAACCTGGCCCGGCGGCACGGCCTGAGCCGCGAAGAGGTGGATCGTTACGCCCTCGACAGCCATCAATTGGCGCAGCAGGCCCAGGCCGATGGCTGGTTTGAACCGGAGCTGGTGGCGCTCGGCAATGAGCGCTTTGAACTGACTGGCTATCAGCCACGGAGTATCCAGTTGCCACGGGGCGTAGACCGCGTGACTCGCGACAGTCATCCGCGACCCACCGATCTGGACGCCTTGGGCCGGTTGCGGGCGGTGCATGCCGGCGGTGTGCAAACGGCTGGCAACAGTTGCGCGGTGGTCGATGGCGCGGCGGCCGCGCTGGTGGGGCGAGCGTCTGCGGCCCGGCGTCCGGCGTTGGCCCATTTGCTGGCCAGTGCCGTGGTGGGCGTGGCACCGGAATTCATGGGGATAGGGCCGGCGCCAGCCATCCAGTTGCTGCTGCAACGCAGTGGGCTGACCCTTGGTGAAATCGGCTTGCTGGAAATCAATGAGGCCCAGGCCGCTCAGGTATTGGCTGTGGCCCAGGCGCTTGAACTGGACGGTGATCGGCTCAACCGGCGGGGCGGCTCGATTGCTTTGGGGCATCCCTTGGCCGCCACGGGTTTGCGCCTGGTGCTGACCCTGGCCAGGCAATTGCGCGAGGGCAATCTACGTTATGGCATTGCGGCCGCGTGTGTCGGTGGCGGGCAGGGCATGGCTCTGCTGATCGAAAACCCGGCGTATCAAGGCTGAAGCAGAACCCCGAGGTCTTTGCTGCAGTCAGCCCAATCCTTGCGTCACTGTCTTGCGTTACTATGCAGACCCACCTTTCTGGAAGTTGCCTGGATGAGTAAGCCCGGTCAAACGGTGCTGGTCGCGTTGCGCAAGATGATCGCCTCGGGCGAGCTGGCGGCTGGCGAGCGCTTGATGGAAATTCCCACAGCAGAGTTGTTTGGTGTCTCGCGGATGCCGGTGCGCATGGCGTTCCGCACGCTGGAGCAGGAAGGTTTGCTGGTGCGCTTTGGCGGGCGTGGGTTTCAGGTGCGTTCGGTCAGCCCCGATGACATTGCCGGCGCGGTTGAAGTGCGGGGTGTACTCGAAGGCCTGGCGGCGCGTCAGACCGCCGAGCGCGGGCTATCGGACGAGGCCCGGGCGACCCTTGAACAGTGCCTGATGCAAGGTGATCAGCTGTTCGACAAGGGGTTTGTGACCATCGAGGACCTGGAGGTCTATCACGACCTCAACATGCGTTTTCACGAGGTGATTGTCGAAGGCAGCCATAATCCGGCGATCGCCGACGCACTGGCGCGCAACGACCACTTGCCCTTCGCTTCGGTAACAGCCCTGGCTGTGGACCGTAACGACATGGTCCGGGAATACCGACGCTTCAACTACGCCCACATGCAACACCATTCGGTGTTCGATGCCTTGGTCAACCGCCAGGGCGCGCGTGCCGAAGCGATCATGCGCGAGCACGCCAACGCCACGCTGCGCTACGCCGAGATCTTCGGCTCGGCGACGGCCGAAGAGCGGATGAAGGTCATCCTCCGCTCGGAATAGGCGCGACTCTTTCAGATATCCAGCACCAGCATCGGCGTTTTCGAGCGCGAGCAGCAAGGGGTGAACTGGTCGTTGCAGGCCTGTTCATCCTCGGTGAGGAACAGGTCACGGTGTTCCGGCACGCCCTCGAGAACCCGAGTCAGGCAGGTGCCACAAATACCCTGTTCGCAAGAAATGGCGATCTCGATGCCCTGGTTTTGCAGCACCTGCACCACGCTCTTGTCGGCCGGCACCTCGAAGACCTGGCCGCTGCTGGCGACCTTGATCGAGAAACTGCCATCGGCGCCAGTGTCGACGGGGGTGGCGGCGAAGTACTCGCGATGCAGGCATTGCTCCTGCCAGCCTTTGGCCTTGGCCGTGTCCAGCACATGCTGCATAAAACCGCCGGGGCCACACACATATAAATGCACATCGTTCTGAGGTGTGGCCAGGACCTTGGCCGCGTCCAGCGCGGTGTCGGGTTCCTGATCGAAATGCAGGAATACCCGGTGGGCAAAAGGCGAGTGTTGCAGGCGTTCGACAAAGGCTGCGCGCTCTCGCGAACGGGCGCAGTAGTGCAGTTCGAAATCCGCGCCGCTGTGGGCCAGGCGCTCGGCCATGCACAGGGTCGGGGTAATGCCGATACCGCCGGCGAAGAGCAGGCTGCGCCGGGCCTCATGTGCCAATGGAAACAGGTTGCGCGGCTCACTGATAGACAGCCGCGTGCCGGGGTGGATCTGCTCGTGCATGGCCAGTGAACCACCGCGAGAGGTCGGATCCTTGAGCACGCCAATCAGGTAGCGATGCCGTTCTTCAGGGTGGTTGCACAGGGAGTATTGCCGGATCAAGCCGCCGGGCAGGTGCACATCGATATGGGCACCGGCGCTGAAGGTCGGCAGCGGTTGATCATCGAGGCTGGCCAGCTCGTAGCTGCAGATGTCCTGGGCTTCGTTGTTGCGGGATACCACCAGGACTTCGATCATGCCATTGACTCCTGCAGCGTTTGTTCCTGGGCAATCAGGCGTTCCAGAACACGGCGCGACTGCACGCCGCCGGCGTCGATATTGAGCTTGAGCAAGTTGCGCTGGGGATGGCTGAGCAGGTTCTGTTGCTGGCGCTCGAGCATCTCCAGGTCCTCGCTGAAAATCTTGCCCTGACCCTCGCGAATGCTCGCGGTCAAGGCTTCATCCTGCGGGTTGAAATTGCGTGCCATGCCCCAGAAGTACCAGATAGAGGTTTCGGTTTGCGGCGTGATGAAGTCGACGACGATGCTCGACGCCTTGAACTGTTGGGGGGCGTGATAACCACCTTTGCCGGCATGGGCCACACCGACTTCGATCAGCACATGACTGGGCGGGGTGAAGCGGCAGATCTGCCAGCGGTCCACTGGTACATCATCGGCCAGGTTGTTGCCGCGCAGGGCCATGCGCCAGAAGGGCGGGGCCATGATGTTTTCCATGTGCCGGGCGGTCACCACCTCGTCGCCGTCGACCGTGGTCACCGGCGGTGCTTCGTCGATTTCCTTTTGGCCAATGCTGGACGCGTGAACGTAGGTTTCGTGAGTCAGGTCCATCAGATTGTCGATCATCAGGCGATAGTCGCACTGGATGTGGAACAGGCCGCCGCCATAGGCCCACTCATCGCTGTCCGCCCATTCCAGATGATGGATCAGCGCCGGGTCGGCCAACGCCTGATCGCCGGGCCAGACCCAGACAAATCCATAACGCTCGACCACGGCGAATGTCTTGTTGCACGGAAAGCCGCGAACCCGCTGCCCGGGCATTTCCACGGTCTTGCCGTCGCAGCCCATCACCAGGCCGTGATAGCCGCATACCAGGTTTCCGTTTTCCACATAGCCCAAAGACAGCGGTGCGCCGCGATGAGGGCAGAAGTCTTCGACAGCCGCCACCTTGCCTTCATGCCCGCGGTAGAAAACCATCTTTTCACCACAGATCTGACGGCCTAGCGGCTTGTCGGCAATTTCATCGGGTGTACAGGCGACGTACCAGGTGTTCTTGGGGTACATGGAGATTCTCCAAGGCTGTTTTTGTTGTTTAGTGGATCCATTAATGTTGATTTATAGGGTGTTTGTCAAACTGATTCTGTTTGTTAACGATTTTATGGATCCATTGGCGTAGTTCTAGCCCTCTGCCAAGCCAGCCGGATCCGAAGCGGATCATCCCGGATGTCAGCTTCGGAATCGGTCGATTCTGGTGCCCCGTATCAATGCTCTTTGGCTTTCCTGATCCTGATCAAAATAAACAGCAGGACGCAGAGCGCGAGCGGAGTCATGGCTAGCAAGGCGTCTCTCGCGGAAATGTCCGCGCCCATGACGTGCAGCCCCGAGTAGAACAGCTTGAACAGGCTTAACAAGTAATAGGTGATGGCGATAATCGACAAGCCTTCGACGGCGCGCTGGATTTTGATTTGAGTATCGGCGCGGGCGTTCAGGCTCTTCAGGATTTCCGAGTTCTGTTCTTCCATTTCGACCTGGACACGGGCCTGCAACAGGTCCCCGAGGTTGGCCACGCTTTCGGCCAGTTGCTCCAGGCGTTGTTCGGTGACGGCGCAGTATCTGACCGTGGGTTTGAAGCGCCTTTCGATGAAGATACCCAGTCGCTGGCAATCACCCACATGACTTTCGCGCAGTTCGCCCAGGCGTTCGAAAACCAGCTGTGCATAGGCTTGGGTGGCGCTGAAGCGGTGTCGGGTTTTTGCGTTACTGCTGACCACTTGCGCCGACAGGTTGGCAATATCGGTCAGCAACGCTTTCGCATTTCCGGTATCGGGGCCGGCGTTACGTTCCGAAAGGTTGACCAGGGTCTTGTCGAAGACGTTGAGCTGAGCGCTCAAGGCTTTCGCGGTGATGAGTGAAAGCGAAGCCATCATTCGGTAGGTTTCGATTTCCAGCAGGCGGCGGATCATCCGTCCCAAGCGATAGGCATTCAGGCGTTTGTTCACGAAGAGAAAACGGTTGGTGCCATCCTCGCTCAGGCGAAAATCGCTCCAGACCGTCGCATCGCCACCGCCGATGCAAGAGCCGCTGGGATCCTTGAATCCATAAACGGACAGATCGCCGGAAAAAGACGTATCGGTGCGCACCACAATCTGCACAGCGTTGATCACGTGCTGCATGAAAGGCTCGACCCGGTCCATCAAGGCCCTGGGTGGCGGGCTCCAGCATGGTTCCTGACTGGAGGAGGGCACCACCAGCGTCAGCGTCAGGAACTCTGCGTGCCGTTCCCACTTCAAGGCATGGCCCTCCAACTCGGTGATGCCCTGAGCCGCTTCCGGGTCGACCGGGCCGGGGCAGCAGCGACTCAGCAAGGTGTCGCACTGCCCGTCATTCGCCAGAAACGCCAGATGAAACACATGGGCGGGCTCATCGAAATACAGAGACGGGCGCGCGTGCAACTCGTTGTGCAGGATCAGTCTTTGCGGATGCATGCTGTTTGGGCCATGTTGGAGTTGTTTGTTCTTGGGACTGGATGCCCCATTCTTGAGTCACAAACAAAACCGGCGATCGACCAATGCCAGTCAGCCAAGCCGCAATCCCTGTAGGAGCGGGTTTGTGTGGCGAGGGGGCTTGCCCCCGTTGGGGTGCGAAGCGACCCTAGAACCAGTCACCGCGATCTTTAGTCAGAAACGCGGTGTCCTGATTTACGACTGCTTCGCAGCCGAACGGGGGCAAGCCCCCTCGCCACACAAGCCCACTCCCTCAGGTTTAACGCAACGCTGTACAGAACGCCCGAATCGCCTCGCAGGCCTGGCGCAATGAAGCGTCATCCAGCGCATAGGCAATACGAATGTAGGGGCCAAGGCCGAACGCACTGCCATGCACCACGGCCACATCCGCTTCGTCGAGCAGCGCGTGGGCGACATCTTCGTCGGTGTGCAGCACTCGACCAGCGGGTGAGGTGCGGCCGATCAGCCCTGCACAAGAGGCGAACGCGTAGAACGCGCCCGCCGGGCTCACGCATTCCAGCCCCGGCGTGTCGTTCAGCAGCGCCACCATCAAATCGCGCCGGCCCTGGAAAGCGGCACGGCTTTCGCGGATGAAGTCTTTCGGCCCCTCCAGCGCGGCGAGTGCGGCTTGCTGCGAAACCGAGCTCGCGCCCGAGGTCTGCTGGCCCTGCAGTTTTTCCATGGCCTCCAGCAACCAGCGCGGCCCGGTGGCAAAACCGATGCGCCAGCCGGTCATGGCGTAGGCCTTGGAGACACCGTTCATGGTCAGGGTTCGCGGCGCCAGTCGTGGCTCCACCTGGGCCAGGGTGTAGAACGCTTGATCGTCGAAGATCAGGTGTTCATAGATGTCATCGGCCAGAATCAGCACGTGGGGATGATCCAGTAACACAGCCGCCAGGGCACGAAGTTCCACCTCGCTGTACACCGCACCGGTCGGATTGGACGGTGAGTTGAGAATCAACCAACGGGTCTGCGGGGTGATCGCGGCGGCCAGTGCCGCAGGCGTCAGCTTGAAACCGGTATCGGCGTCGCAGGTGACGATCCGCGCTTCACCGCCGCACAGTTGCACCATTTCCGGGTAACTGACCCAGTACGGCGCCGGCACGATGACCTGGTCGCCCTCGTTGAGGGTGGCGGCCAGGGCGTTGTAGATCACCTGTTTGCCACCGTTGCAAACCAGCGTGTCTTGCCAGCTCACGTCCAGACCATTTTCGCGCCGGAACTTGGCCGCCACCGCTTCTCGCAACGAGCGCACACCGGCCACCTGGGTGTAGCGGGTGTGGCCATGCTCGATGGCGTGAATGGCCGCTTCACGCACATGTTTGGGGGTATCGAAATCGGGCTCGCCGGCACACAGCGAAATGATCTTCGCCCCTTGTGCCCGGCGTTCCGCCACTCGATCCATGATCCGATAAGTCGCCGAGGGCTGTGCGCTGGCCAGGCGCTGGTTGAGGCGCTGAATGTCGATGCTCATGCCCGGGTTCTCCAGTCTGTCAGGTTCATCAGTTCCAGGGTCGAGCGGCCTTCGGTCAGCGCCTGCATCATCTGCGCTTCCTTGTTCGCCCGCGCTTCGCCTTCGGCGAGGGTACGTGCTGCATCGGCCTTGGGGATGATGATCACGCCGTCGTCGTCAGCCACCACCAGGTCGCCCGGCGCCACAAAAGCACCATTGAAATTGAACGGTTGTCCCACTGAGGGGGCGCTGGCCTTGACCGTGCCTTTGACCGAGATGCCACGGGCAAATACCGGGAACTGGCGTTTCTTCAAGGCGGCGATATCGCGTACGCCCCCATCGATTACCAAACCGACCACGCCCGCCGCTTCGGCCGCCACGGTGAGCACCTCGCCCCAATAACCGGCGATGAAACCACCGGTGCCCACGACCAGTACGCTGCCACGGGGCACGCGTTCCATCGCCAGATGCAGGGCCAGGTTATCGCCCGGCGAACATTCCAGCGGGTAGGCGGGGGCGGCGATAAAGGCGCCGTCCCAGATCGGGCGGATCGCACTGTCAACCGCGCAGGGCAGATGGGACGCTTCATACAGCGTCGAGGTGCCCAGTACTTTTGCCCGCGCGCGAAAATCCGGGGGGAAGGGGAGCGTGGTCATCAGACTTTCCTCTGCAGGTTGTGGTAACCCAATGCAGCACGGGCTTCTTTGAGGGTTTTGCCTTGAGCGATCAGGGCGCGAATGTCGGCTTCGACCGATTCGATCTGACGGGCACACGCCGCCACTTCAGCGGCTCGGGCGCGAGGCACGATCACCACGCCGTTGGCATCGGCGACCACGATGTCACGGGAGCAGACCCGTGCCGTGCCGATGGACACCGGCTGGTTGACCGACTGCACTTGCACGCGGTCTTTGCCGGTGCGCATGAAGCGACCTTTGCTGAAGATCGGGTAGCCATCACCCAGCGCCTTGTTCACATCGCGGCACACCCCGTCGATGACCGTGGCGGCGATCTGTCGGATGCCGGCGTACTGGGTCATGATGTCGCCCCAAACGGTGCAGTCGGTACGGCCGCCGTTGTCGATCACCACCACGTCGCCGGGTGCGACGTCTTCGATGAAATCACCCACCGTGCCCGGCGGAACACTGGCCGAGACGTACTGCACGGTGAACGCCGGTCCGACGATGACCTTGGCGTAATTGTCCAGCGGCGCCACGTCGAGGCATTGACCGGGCAGGCCGAGCTTGTCCAGGGCATCGGAGACGCCCGGAGTGTCGAGGCCTTCAAACAAGGCGACCAGGGTTTGATCTTCAAGATTCATCAGATGTGCTCCACGCGGATCGCTTCGAACTGGGTGTCGTGCATCACCTCGGCCACCGAGCGACCGCTGCGCACGGCCTCGACCATGCCGTCCTGACGGCGGGCGATGCGTTCGCCAAGATCGATGACCTTTTCGATATGGGTTTGTGGGACGAATACGGTTCCGCAGGTATCGGCAATGACATAGTCATCCTCGCTGACGTCGACACCGCCCACCTTGATCGTCACCGCGGCATCGATCTGCACCACTCGGTTGCGCGCACTGATCATGGTGACCCCACGGCCATAAACCGGGTAACCAATTGCTTCGCTGCCGTCGATGTCGCGGCTGAAACCGTCGATCACCGTGCCGCGTACGTGCTTGCCGGCCGCCGCGTTGGCGAGGATGTCGCCCCAGCAGGAAATCCCTTCGATACCGCCGGCGATCACCAGCACACGATCGTCGCTGTTGATCTGTTCCACCACCGGGGTAATCAGGTGCACGGTCGGTAGGGTGTCGGATTTGGGCGCCAGCAAGACGGTACTGGCGCGGCCGACGATCTTCGGGCAGTTCCACAGCGGGCGTAGCCCCACGGTGGCGCCCGGCAGGCCGAGGAAGTCGAGCGCATCGGAGACCGTGTTGGTATCCAGCGCCGCCAAGCGATCCAGCAAACTTTTATTGATCATGGGAAAGCCCCAGTGGTGACGGAGGCGCCCAGTGTCGGCGAGGCTATTTGATAGGTATATTACTAATCACAGAAGCATTGCATACGTTAAACCTATGGATTAACCATGATCAATTTCCGCTTGATTCGTCACCTCTGGTTGTTCCTGGCCGTTGCCGAAGAACAGAATTTCGGCCGCGCCGCCAAACGCTTGGGAATGTCCCAGCCACCGTTAAGCGAGCAGATTCAGGTGCTGGAGCAGGCGCTCAAGGTCAGGCTGTTCGACCGCTCGCGGCGGGGAGCGAAACTGACCCCGGTAGGCACCGCGATCCTGCCAGCGGTGCGCAAGTTCGCCGAGCAACTGGAGCGCCTGGAACTGGCCGTGGAGGAGGCAGTGGCGGGGCAGTCGGGGATGTTGACTGTCGGCGCGATTTCCACGGCGATGTTCGATGTGTTGCCCGGGTTGATCGAGCAGCTGAAGGTCGATTACCCGCACCTCACCGTGTCCGTGCGGGAGATCGACAGCGTCGAAGCCGTGCCTGCGCTGGAAGCCGGGGACATCGACCTGGCCTTCGCCCGTCTGGACGGCGACCTGGGCGCCTCGATCAAGTCGCTGCCACTGACCGAGGATCGCCTGGTCGTGGCTTTGCCCAGCGATCACCCATTGGCTTCGCGCAAGCGCATCAGCCTGTCGAGCCTGGCCACCGAGCCCCTGGTGATGTTTTCCCGAAAGGTCAGCCCGGTGTACTTCGACAATCTGATCGCAACCTGCCGCGCCAGCGGTTTTTCCCCGCGCGTGCTGCATGAAGTGCGCTCCGTCGCGTCGCAAATCGCTTTCGTCAGTTGTGGACAAGGCATCGCCCTGGTGCCGGCGTCGCTGAAAAAACTGGCCCCCGATAATGTGGTGTTGCGACCACTGAGCCAGCCGCTCAATGTGGTGACGACAGCGGTGGCCTGGAACGCCGATCGGCCCAATCCGCTGGTGGAGGAGGTGGTCGCCCGGCTCCGAAAGAGCGTTTGATAGGTTTGACCTATCACGGTATTCCTGAATGAGGAATTTACAGAAGGCCCGATCCCCGCGAAATTGACGGCCTGCTGTGGCGAGGGAGCTTGCTCCCGCTTGAGTGCGCAGCACTCACAAAAAACAGGCAATGTTTGTCAGATTTCCGGGGCCGATACGCAGCCCGGCGCGAGCAAGTTCGCTCGCCACAGTGAACAGTATTTGCAGCCCGGCGGTCACCCTTTTCGCTCAAGGAATCCATCACGTGTCCAAACCTGAAACCTTCACTCAAGCGCACATTCCTCTGACGGTGGAGGGCGTCCGGCTGAACATCGCCACCCTTCACCGCGACGGTGTCCTGGCGCCGATTGTGTTCCTGCATGGGTTTGGCTCGACCAAGGAAGACTACGCCGACATCGTGCAGCAAGCCGCCTTCGCCGGTCATCCTTTCGTCGCGTATGACGCACCGGGTTGCGGGGAAAGCCAGTGCGGCGACCTTTCGCGGATTTCCATCCCTTTTCTGCTGAAGACCGCCTTGCAGATGCTGGAGCATTTCGGTATCGAACGCTTTCATCTGGTCGGCCATTCCATGGGCGGACTGACCGCACTGATGCTGGCTCATCAATGCCCGGACCGGGTGCTCAGCTTCGTCGACATCGAGGGCAACATCGCCCCGGAGGACTGTTTCCTCAGCCGGCAGATCGTCGATTACCCGGCGGACGATCCCGAGGTGTTTTTCGCCGCCTTCATCGAACGCGCCCGACACGCCCCGGCTTATGCCAGCGCGCTTTATTCCGCAAGCTTGCGGCACAAGGTTCGTGCCGGAGCGGTACGCGGGATCTTCGAGTCGATGGTCGATCTTTCCGACAACGCCGACTTGATGGGCAAGTTCCTCGGCCTGCCATGCCCGCGCATGTTCATGTACGGCGAGCAGAACGCTTCATTGTCCTATCTGCCGCATATCCAGGCCCAAGGCGTGCGGCTGGCGTCGATTGCGCAGTGCGGGCATTTCCCCATGTATTCCAATCCGATCGCGATGTGGCAGCAGATCGCCGATTTTCAGGCGAACGGCCATCGCGGATGAGTCTGGCATGAGATGCACAGCAGCGTTGTGAACTATTCTTCTCAAGTGGCCCTTTCAATGCCTCATTCAAGGGAGTTGATATAAATCAACGCTTAAGAGGCTTTAAGGGACGAATCTGGGCCTGATGCTGGATTCTCGAGCCGGCGTCGAGAATCAACCTGTCTGGAGTCTGCCCATGAGCCAGTATCAACGGTTATTACTGATCATCAACCCGCTGCTGCGCCATTCTCCTGCGATAAACCATGGCGCCGCCCTGGCCAAGGCCAGCGGGGCGAGCTTGCACATTGCCGGCCTGATCCCCTCGTTGGATATTCTGTCGCTGCTCGAAGAAGGCGACCGCAAAATGGCTCGGGCGACCTACCTGCAGGAGCACCGCGACTGGCTCGATGAACAAGCGGAAAAGATGCGAGGCCGGGGGATCGAGGTGACAACCGAAGTCGCATGGGCCGACAACATGCGTCAGGACATTCTTGACCACGTCACGCAAATGCAACCCGATCTGTTGATCAAGCAAGTGCAGCATGAACCCGTGCTCAAGCGCGCGTTCTTCACGCCGCTGGATTGGCGTTTGTTGCGCCATTGTCCGGTCCCGGTTTATCTGGTGGGGAGTGAATGCCATGCCTTGCCGCAGAAGGTGGTAGCCGCGGTTGACGTGTCAGACACCGAGCCTTCGAACAGTGAACTCAATGACCGGATCATCCTGCAGGCGTCGGGCCTTGCGCTGCAGTGCAATGCCGAGTTGCATATGCTGTATGCCTGTGACATTTCGGCAGCTTTTCTGGCGGATCTGGGCGGCGATCTGACGCTCTCGGAGCTGACCAAGGAGTTGCGCAACGACCTGGAAAAAGCTTTTCTCCAGCTGGCCGCTCGGTTCGGTGTCCCCCCTGAGTGTCGACATTTCATCATGGGGCAACCTGTCTCGGTACTGAGCGAATTCACCCACGTGCATCAAGTGGATGTGATCGTGATGGGCAGGGCTCAATACCGTGGTCTGGAGCGGCTGCTCGGCAGTACGACGGAACATATCCTGTACCAGGTGCCTTGCAGCATTCTGGCGGTCTAGGGGCGGGCGCCCCAATCGGAATGATGGCCGCCGTCAAACGAACGCCCGTTTTTGGGGATCCCGCCCCAGGGAGGTTTTCAAATGACTAGTCCTTCATTGCAAACCATCTTGCATGACCGGGTTGATGCCGGCCGAGGCCTGGTGGAGCCGTTGCTCAAATACGCTAAAAGAGCCGATGTCATCGTTCTCGCCTTACCCCGTGGCGGCGTTCCGGTGGCCTATGAAGTCGCCACGGCCCTGGAGGTTCGTCTGGAGCTGATGCTGGTGCGCAAGTTGGGAGTACCGACCCACCAGGAGTTCGCCATGGGCGCAATTGCCAGTGGCGGCATACAAATCGTCAACGAGGATGCGCTGCGGGCTAACGGTATTGATCAACGCACGCTCGATGCCGTGGTTGCAAAGGAAACGCAGGAGTTGTTGCGTCGCGAGCAGCTATACCGGGCATCACGTGCACCTGTTGCGCTCAAGGATCAAGTGGTGATTCTGATTGATGACGGCCTGGCGACAGGCGCCACGATGATGGCCGCGATACAGGCCGCGCGCCTGCAAGCGCCATCGCGCATCGTCGTTGCCGTGCCGGTGGCACCGGTTGAGACGGCAGAGGCGCTGCGCGATGAAGTGGACGAGCTGATTTGCCCGCTCATCCCCGACTGGATGATCTCGATCGGGCATTGGTACACGGATTTTTCGCAGACATCGGACGAAGAGGTCATCGATCTTCTGCACCGGGCCTGGCAACGAGAGTCCGGTTCGGGCGACTCATTTCAGAACGGTTCCGGTATTTGAGCCGTTGCCTGGCGTGGAGCAAACCACGTCAGGCTTTCAAGTGATCCTGACGTTCACGAATTGCCACGGATCGGATTCATCGGTCTGCTCGGGCATCAGTGAGTGACGTCCGGTAAGCGGCGTCCAGTCGGAATAAATGCCTTCTACCTTGCCAAGGTAAGGCATGCAGATCTGCAAAATCTCCCTGAAGGGCAATTCATCCGGTTCGACAATACCGCGTTGCGGATTGCGAATAGCCCAGATCACGCCGGCCAGCACTCCCGCCGTCACTTGCAGGCTGGTGGCGCTGTTATGGGGGCAGAGTGTCCGGGCTTGCTGGATCGATAAGCGCGAGCCATACCAATAACTGTTTCTGGCATGCCCCATCAGCAGCACGCCGAGTTCGTCACTGCCGTCGAGGATTTCGTCATCGAGCAGGCGCTGGCCGCTCTGGGGTTTCCAGTTGCGCTCGGCGAGTTCATGCACCGAGAGCAAGGCATCGTCACAGGGCCGATACGCGTAATGGACGGTCGGCCGGTAAGTCGGCTGCCTTCCCTGGCCAAGGGTCAGGTAGTCGGCAATCGACAGGGCTTCGTTGTGGGTCACGAGCAGCCCATGGGTTGGCCCCGTCGAGGGGGTCCAGGTTCGAACCCGCGTCGAGGCACCGGGACGTTGCAGATAGATCCCGGCCTGGCACCCGAAGGCGTGGTAATAGCCATCCTCGGGCAGCGCTTTCTCATGGCTGCCCCAACCCAATTCCGCCGGCTGGCTGCCTTCACTGATGAAGCCGTCCACGGACCAGGTATTGACGAACTCATCGGCGATTTTGTGTTGCGATGAAAACTGCGAATCGCGTTCGGCAATGTGGATGCAGCGGATATTCAGTCGGCTGGCCAGCTGCGCCCATTCTTCGCGAGTAGTGGGCTGGGGCGTTGTGTCACCCAAATCCTCAGCGAGGTTGACCAGTGCCTGCTTGATCAGGTGGGACACCAGCCCCGGATTGGCCCCGTGAGTCAAGACAGCGGTGGACAAACCTTGTGCACTTTCCCTGCGAAGCTGAAGAGCCGCCTCCCTCAATGCATAGTTGGATCTTTCGGACAGGGATTTGTCGGGGTCGGTATAACCGCCTTCCCACGGCTCGATACAGGTGTCCAGATACAGCACCCCTTTACGCTGGGCGAACTGAATCAGCGACAGGCTCGAAACCCCCACCGAGAGGTTGAGCAGGAAATCGCCAGCGCTCAAAAGAGGGTCGAGCACCGCCTCGTAATTGTTCTGATCCAGTTGCTCGGCTTGGTGGGCAACGCCAAATTCCTGCGCGAGCAAGCGTCCATCGTCATCGGGGCTGAGGATCAACAGTCGCTGCGGTTCAAGTTCAAGATGGCGCAACAGTAGAGGGAGTACGCCTTTTCCGATACAGCCAGAGCCGATCATCACCAACCTGGCATCAAAGGGCTGAATGACATGCTCAAGATCTGACATCGATAGCCTCCACCGGCTGACCGCGCTCGCCGCAAATGACCTGTCGATAACCACGACGCCCTCAAACTAGAGACTGCAAGGCTCAGTTAAAGCTCAAAAAAGTTTCGGACACCGCCAAGGTGATTCTGCTATGCCAATCGAGACCAAAAAACAGATGAGAATGAGGCGAACTGCTGGCCCACCGATTTCTGTTTCGTTGTCAAACTTGCTTTCTTTTCAGAAGGTTAGGCACTGGCGATATGCGGACTTTGGTATGGATGGCTGTGACGTTTGCCCTGATGCTCTCGCTTGAGGCTCAGGCAAAGGACCTGAGCAAGAACAGTCGTTTCGTCTGCAGCTGGGGCTCGGACATAGCCGCAGACGCGCAAGCGGCGAAGCTTTCCGGTTTCACGCTTTACGGGGCACGCAAGAAACTGCAATCGCGAAAATTCCCCCGGCCGTGGATGCGCATGACGGCCATGGGGATTACCGAACAAACCTATAACAGTGCCTCACGTCTCAAGCCTGCTGCTATCAAGCAAACGTACTACGAGCAATGCATCCGGCATGAGTTGGCCCGACGCTAAAAGTTGATCGAGGCGCTCAGCCGGGCGGTCAGTGGGGCGCCCTGGAACAGGTAGCCATCGCCCATGTATTCACCGGCGTCGCGCCAGTAGCGTTTGTCGAACAGGTTGTCCACGGTCAGGCGGAACACGGTGTCGTAACCGTCGATGCGAGTGCTGTAGCGGCTGCCGATATTGAAGATGGCATAGGCACCGGTCTGCACTTCACCCTGGCGGTTGGCGTACTTGCTGGCGCTGTATTGCACTGCGCCGAGCAGCGCCAAGCCATCGAACCAGGGCAGGGCATAGTCGCCATAGAGGTTGGCGCGAAGGGTCGGAACGTTGATCGCCTGGTGACCTTCATAAGCTGGCGTGCCGCTGTCGGTGACCCGGGCGCGGATCGCCGCGACACTGGCGGCGATCTGCAGGCGCTGGCTGGCCCAGCCATTGGCCGAGAGCTCCAGCCCGGTGTTTTTCTGTTCGCCCTGTTGGGTGAACGTGAACGTACCGTCATCATTCGGTCGCGAGTACTGGTAGGCCTGGCGAATCTGGAAC
>NZ_JBNNVP010000019.1:0-70537 GCF_050280605.1 Pseudomonas sp. NPDC089918
TCTCCCACGGATCTGTACTGCGTCAACAGTCAGAATCGGGCTTTGTCCCTCCTCCTCCCTTCAAGTCCCAGCATACAAGCGGGCTTGCCCGCGATAGCGGTCGATTTGTCACCACATATCCATAACCTGCCCGCTATAGTTGGCAAGCCCGTCTTCGCAACGGATAATGCCCAGTTTTTCCACCAGCGCATCGAAGCGCCGCCGCGCTAGCGGTCGAAAGAGAAGACCATGAAAGACACCATTCGCCAGCTGATCCAACAAGCCATCACCCAACTCGTCAACGAAGGTGTGTTGCCTGAAGGCCTGTCGCCGGCGATCCAGGTGGAAAACTCCCGTGACAAGAAAAACGGCGACTTCGCCAGCAACATCGCCATGATGCTGGCCAAGCCTGCGGGCATGAAGCCCCGTGACCTGGCCGAGAAAATCATCGCCGCGCTGCCGGCTGACGAGAACGTCTCCAAAGCCGAAATCGCCGGCCCTGGCTTCCTGAACTTCTTCCAGAACACTCAAGCCCTGGCGACCCGCCTGGACGCGGCGCTGGCCGACGACCACATCGGCGTGCGCAAAGCCGGTCCGGTGCAGCGCACCGTGGTTGACCTGTCGGCCCCGAACCTGGCCAAAGAGATGCACGTCGGCCACTTGCGCTCGACCATCATCGGCGACGGCGTGGCCCGGGTTCTGGAATTCCTCGGCGACGAAGTGATCCGCCAGAACCACGTTGGCGACTGGGGCACCCAGTTCGGCATGCTGATGGCTTACCTGCAGGAAAACCCGATCACCAGCGATGAGCTGTCGGACCTGGAAAACTTCTACCGCGCCGCCAAGCAACGCTTCGACGAATCCGAAGAATTCGCCGATCGCGCCCGCGGCCTGGTGGTCAAGCTGCAAGCCGGCGACCCGGACTGCCTGGCGCTGTGGACCAAGTTCAAAGACATCTCGCTGTCGCACTGCCAGAAAATCTACGAATTGCTGAACGTCAAACTGACCATGGCCGACGTAATGGGCGAAAGCGCCTACAACGACGACCTGATCAACGTGGTCAACGACCTCAAGGCCGCTGGCCTGCTGGTCGAGAGCAACGGCGCTCAATGCGTGTTCCTCGACGAATTCAAGAACGCCGACGGCGACCCGCTGCCGGTGATCATCGTCAAGGCCGACGGCGGCTACCTCTACGCCACCACCGACCTGGCCGCCGTGCGCTACCGTAGCGGCAAGCTCAAGGCCGATCGCGCGCTGTACTTCGTCGACCAGCGCCAGGCCCTGCACTTCCAGCAAGTGTTCCAGGTCGCGCGCCTGGCCGGCTTCGTGACGCACCCGATGGAAATGGAACACATGGGCTTCGGCACCATGAACGGCGCCGACGGCCGTCCGTTCAAGACCCGTGATGGCGGCACCGTGAAGCTGATCGACCTGCTGACCGAAGCCCAGGAACGCGCCTACACCCTGGTGAAGGAGAAGAACCCGGAGCTTGCCGAAGACGAGTTGCGCAACATCGCCAAGGTCGTGGGCATTGGCGCCGTGAAATACGCCGACCTGTCCAAGCACCGCACCAGCGATTACAGCTTCAACTTCGACCTGATGCTGAACTTCGAAGGCAACACCGCGCCATACTTGCTGTACGCCTACACCCGGGTGGCCGGCGTGTTCCGCAAACTCGGCAAGGACTTCAGCGAAGTCGAAGGGCAGATCGCCCTCGAAGCGCCGCACGAACATGAGTTGGCCGCGAAACTGGCACAGTTCGGCGAAATACTGAACAACGTGTCCGACAAAGGCACGCCGCACATCCTCTGCACCTACCTGTACGATGTCGCCGGCCTGTTCTCCAGCTTCTACGAGAACTGCCCGATACTCGGCGCCGACACCCCGGCGCAAATGCAGAGCCGCCTGCGCCTCGCCGCGCTGACCGGCCGCACTCTCAAGCAAGGCCTGGAACTCTTGGGTCTGGAAACTCTGGAGCGCATGTAAGTTGGCTGCCAAGAAAAAACCTGCACCCAAGCGTGGCGCCAGCCGTTACCAAGCTCCTGCAAAGCAACCGATCCCGGGCTGGCTGTGGATGGCCATCGGCCTGACGGTCGGTGCGTTCATTGTGTTCCTGATGAAGCTGGAGCCGGGCAAGGGCAGCGATACCGTCAAGCGCGAGAAGATCGAGCAGCAGAAAGCCACCAAGATCGCCGAGGCCAACAAGACTCCGCCGAGCCCGACGCAACCGGTGAAGCCGAAGTACGATTTCTACACCTTGCTGCCGGAATCGGAAGTCATCGTGCCGCCGGACGCAGTGCCGGAGAAAACCCTGCCGACACCACAAGTGCCGGCCATTCCGACCACGCCGGTGACGCCTGCGGAAGCGGCGAAGATCGACACGGCCAGGGCTCAAGCGGCATTGGCCGGCATCACCCCGCCGCCAGCGCCGCCCGTGGCGAAAGCTGCGCCGGTGACCAAGTTCTTCCTGCAGGCCGGTTCGTTCCGCAAGGAAGCCGATGCCGACAAGGTGCGTGCGCAGATCATCCTGCTGGGTCAGGCCGTGGCGGTTGAATCCGGCACGGTGAAGGACGAGACCTGGTATCGGGTGCTGGTTGGTCCGTTCAGCAACCGCGAACAGCTGACAACCGCTCAGAAGCAACTGGCGGGCAGCGGCTTCAGCAACCTGTTGTTACAACAACGCCAAAGCCGCTGACCCTTCATGATCATTCCCACGCTCCGCGTGGGAATGCAGCCCGGGACGCTCCGCGTCCCTTTCTAGAGCTGGAACGCGGAGCGTCCCTTGAGGCATTCCCACGCAGAGCGTGGGAACGATCAAGCCTTCGGCAGCTCCTACGCGCCTCGCACCGCTCGTCCCCCGCCGCGTCCTACAGTTGAAAAACGCTCCACCACCCCCATATGAGTTGGCATAAGGCATTTTCGCCCCGCTGCGTGGAGACTCTCCCTTGACCACCATCGTTTCAGTTCGCCGCCACGGCAAAGTCGTCATGGGCGGCGACGGCCAGGTTTCGCTCGGCAATACCGTGATGAAAGGCAACGCGAAGAAAGTTCGCCGCCTCTACCACGGCCAGGTTATCGCCGGTTTTGCCGGGGCCACCGCTGACGCCTTCACCCTCTTCGAGCGTTTCGAAGGCCAGCTCGAGAAACATCAGGGCCACCTGGTTCGCGCCGCCGTCGAACTCGCCAAAGAATGGCGCACCGACCGCTCCTTGAGCCGCCTCGAAGCCATGCTCGCGGTCGCCAACAAAGATGCCTCCCTGATCATCACCGGCAACGGTGACGTGGTTGAGCCTGAAGAAGGCCTGATCGCCATGGGTTCCGGCGGCGGTTACGCCCAGGCTGCCGCGAGTGCCCTGTTGAAGAAAACCGATTTGTCGGCGCGGGAAATCGTCGAAACAGCGCTCGGCATCGCCGGCGACATCTGCGTATTCACCAACCACACCTTCACCATCGAGGAGCAGGATCTCGCTGAGTAAGCCTGTGCAGGCCATTGCGCCACGGCTCACTTCTGCTTGAGGACCGCCAATTATTATGCCCATGACCCCCCGTGAAATCGTCCACGAACTCAATCGCCATATCATCGGCCAGGACGATGCCAAACGCGCCGTCGCCATCGCCTTGCGTAACCGCTGGCGCCGGATGCAGCTGCCCGAAGAGCTGCGCGTCGAAGTCACTCCCAAGAACATCCTGATGATCGGCCCCACCGGTGTCGGTAAAACCGAGATCGCCCGTCGCCTGGCCAAGCTCGCCAACGCGCCGTTCATCAAAGTCGAAGCGACCAAATTCACCGAAGTGGGCTACGTTGGCCGCGACGTCGAATCGATCATTCGTGATCTGGCAGACGCTGCGATCAAGCTGTTGCGCGAACAGGAAATGACCAAGGTTCGCCACCGCGCCGAAGACGCCGCCGAAGAGCGCATCCTCGACGCTTTGCTGCCACCGGCACGCATGGGCTTCAGCAACGAGGACTCCGCACCGTCCCAGGATTCCAACACCCGTCAGCTGTTCCGCAAGCGCCTGCGTGAAGGTCAGCTGGATGACAAGGAGATCGAAATCGAAGTGGCCGAAGTGTCCGGCGTCGATATCTCCGCGCCACCGGGCATGGAAGAAATGACCAACCAGCTGCAGAGCCTGTTCGCCAACATGGGCAAGGGCAAGCGCAAAAACCGCAAGCTCAAGGTCAAGGAAGCGCTGAAACTTGTTCGCGACGAAGAAGCCGGTCGCCTGGTCAACGAAGAAGAATTGAAGGCCAAGGCCCTGGAAGCCGTCGAGCAGCACGGCATCGTGTTCATCGACGAAATCGACAAGGTTGCCAAGCGAGGCAACTCCGGGGGCGTCGACGTGTCCCGTGAGGGCGTACAGCGCGACTTGCTGCCGCTGATTGAAGGCTGCACCGTCAACACCAAACTGGGCATGGTCAAGACTGACCACATCCTGTTCATCGCTTCCGGTGCGTTCCACCTGAGCAAGCCGAGCGATCTGGTGCCGGAGCTGCAAGGTCGCCTGCCGATTCGGGTCGAACTCAAGGCCCTGAGCCCGGAAGATTTCGAGCGCATCCTCAGCGAACCGCATGCATCGCTCACCGAGCAATATTGTGCACTGCTGAAAACCGAAGGTCTGCTCATCGAATTCCTCCCGGACGGCATCAAGCGTCTCGCCGAGATCGCCTGGCAGGTCAACGAGAAAACCGAAAACATCGGTGCCCGTCGCCTGCACACCCTGCTCGAGCGCCTGCTCGAAGAGGTGTCGTTCAGCGCCGGTGATCTGGCCAGCACCCACGAGGACAAACCGATCCTGATCGATGCCGATTACGTCAACAGCCACTTGGGCGAATTGGCGCAGAACGAAGACCTGTCCCGTTATATCCTGTAAGAAACTCTTACAGGTGTAGTGGAACTGTGGGAGCGAGCCTGCTCGCGATGACGGAGGTACATTCAGCCATTGTGTTGGCTGATACACCGCAATCGCGAGCAGGCTCGCTCCCACAAGGTTCCACACAAAACGGAAAACCGGTCATGATCCCCACCGACATCAAACTCCACAAAGCCTCAAAAACCCTGTCGCTCAAATACGCGTCCGGCGAGGAATATCACCTGCCCGCCGAGTTCCTTCGCGTGCATTCTCCTTCCGCCGAAGTCCAGGGCCACGGCAAACCTATCCTGCAATTTGGCAAGATCGGCGTCGGCCTGAGCAAGGTCGAACCGGCCGGTCAGTACGCACTGAAATTGACCTTCGACGACGGCCACGACAGCGGCCTGTTCACTTGGGAATATCTGTACCAGCTGGCAGTGCGCCAAGAAGATCTTTGGAACGATTATCTTGCTGAACTCAAAGCGGCTGGAAAGACCCGTGATCCGAACGAATCGGTCGTCAAGCTGATGCTCTAATACAGGCCTCTGGCTATTTAGAGGGCATTTTCTAATTCCATCTGTTTGAATGCTTCGCTGCGGTGGCAACGATTGGCCCGCTTGCGAAAAAAATTAAACTCGGGTAACCAATGGAGCTGGCAAGTTCCGTGCATTTGTAGCTATTCGCAATTAACGGTCACCCGAGCAGTAGTACCTGGCGTTTGCTGTGTGACTACACAGCTGGGCTCAGGTACTCGTCTCAGGACAATGGAGCGTCGTAGATGAGTAACAAGCTTAACGATGACTTGAAATTTCAGGCTTCGGAAAATACCTTGGGGCTGAATCCTGTTGTTGGACTACGTAGAAAGGATCTCTTGGGCTCTGCCCGAATGGTGCTGTCCCAGGCCATCAGACAACCCATCCACAGTGCCAGGCATGTCGCTCATTTCGGCATCGAACTGAAGAATGTGCTGTTCGGAAAATCCGAGCTTCAACCGCAAAGTGATGACCGTCGCTTCCTTGATCCGGCCTGGAGTCAGAACCCGCTCTATAAACGTTATTTGCAAACTTATCTGGCGTGGCGCAAGGAGCTTCACGCGTGGATCGATGACAGCAATCTTTCGCCCAAGGACGTCGCTCGCGGGCATTTCGTGATTAACCTCATGACCGAAGCCATGGCCCCGACCAACACGGCGGCCAACCCGGCGGCGGTCAAACGCTTCTTCGAAACCGGAGGCAAGAGCCTGCTCGACGGTCTCTCCCATCTGGCCAAGGATCTGGTGCACAACGGCGGCATGCCGAGCCAGGTCAACATGGGCGCGTTCGAAGTCGGCAAGAGCCTGGGCGTAACCGAAGGCGCAGTGGTGTTCCGCAATGACGTGCTGGAGCTGATCCAGTACCGACCGATCACCGAGCAGGTGCATGAACGCCCACTACTGGTGGTGCCGCCACAGATCAACAAGTTCTATGTTTTCGACCTGAGCCCGGACAAGAGTCTGGCGCGCTTCTGCCTGCGCAACAATGTGCAGACGTTCATCGTCAGCTGGCGTAACCCGACCAAGGAGCAGCGCGAGTGGGGTCTGTCGACCTACATCGAAGCGCTCAAGGAAGCGGTCGACGTGGTCACCGCAATCACCGGCAGCAAAGACGTGAACATGCTTGGCGCCTGCTCTGGCGGCATCACTTGCACCGCCCTGCTGGGCCACTACGCGGCGATCGGCGAGAAGAAGGTCAACGCCCTGACGCTGATGGTCAGCGTGCTGGACACCACCCTCGATAGCGATGTGGCTCTGTTTGTCGATGAGCAGACCCTTGAAGCCGCCAAGCGCCATTCTTACCAGGCCGGTGTGCTGGAAGGCCGTGACATGGCGAAAGTCTTCGCGTGGATGCGCCCCAACGACCTGATCTGGAACTACTGGGTCAACAACTACCTGCTGGGCAACGAGCCTCCGGTTTTCGACATTCTGTTCTGGAACAACGACACCACTCGCTTGCCGGCCGCGTTCCACGGCGACCTGATCGAGATGTTCAAAAACAACCCACTGATCCGCCCCAACGCACTGGAAGTGTGCGGCACACCGATCGACCTGAAGCAGGTCACTGCCGACATCTTTTCCCTGGCCGGCACCAACGATCACATCACCCCGTGGAAGTCCTGCTACAAGTCGGCACAGCTGTTCGGTGGCAAGGTCGAGTTCGTGCTGTCCAGCAGCGGGCATATCCAGAGCATCCTGAACCCTCCGGGCAATCCGAAAGCGCGCTACATGACCAGCACCGACATGCCGGTCAAAGCCGAAGAATGGATGGAAAACTCCACCAAACACACCGATTCCTGGTGGTTGCATTGGCAGGCGTGGCAGGCCGAGCGTTCGGGCAAGCTGAAAAAATCCCCCGCCAACCTTGGCAACAAGGCCTATCCAGCGGGTGAAGCGGCGCCAGGCACTTATGTACACGAGCGTTGAGTTTCAGGTAACACGCAGTCCGCGGCACTGGGAGGTGCCGCGATCTCTATCAATCACTCTCGAGGCCAGCCTCGAACATTCTGCGACGGCCCGGGACGGCCCGATCAGCGTTTAAAACCTACAGGGCTTCGTGCATGCCGCAACCGTTCGTATTCCGTACCGTCAACCTGGATGGCCAGACCCTCCGCACAGCGGTACGCCCCGGCAAGCCTCACTTGACGCCCTTGCTGATTTTCAACGGCATCGGCGCCAACCTGGAGCTGATATTCCCGTTCGTCCAGGCTCTGGATCCGGACCTGGAAGTCATTGCCTTCGACGTGCCCGGTGTCGGCGGCTCATCGACTCCCAATCGACCCTATCGCTTCTCGGGCCTGGCAAAACTCACGGCGCGAATGCTCGACTATCTCGATTACGGACAAGTCAACGTGATTGGCGTTTCGTGGGGCGGCGCTCTGGCGCAGCAGTTCGCCCATGACTATCCCGAGCGCTGCAAGAAGCTGGTGCTGGCGGCCACGGCGGCAGGCACCGTGATGGTTCCGGGCAAGCCTAAAGTGCTGATGATGATGGCCAGCCCGCGACGCTACATCCAGCCCTCCCATGTGATCCGCATTGCACCGATGATCTACGGCGGCTCGTTCCGTCGCGATCCGACCCTGGCAGCCAGTCACGCCGCCAGGGTTCGTTCGGCAGGCAAACTCGGTTATTACTGGCAGCTGTTCGCCGGCCTCGGCTGGACCAGCATTCACTGGCTGCACAAAATCCATCAACCAACCCTGGTACTGGCCGGCGACGACGACCCACTGATCCCGCTGATCAACATGCGCATGCTGGCTTGGCGAATTCCCAACGCCCAACTGCACATCATCGACGACGGCCATCTGTTCTTGATTACCCGCGCCGAAGCGGTGGCACCGATCATCATGAAGTTTCTTGAGGAAGAACGTCAGCGCGCAGTAATGCATCCACATCCGGCGCCATCGGGCGGTTAACCGATCCCGACTTTTGTTTATGAAAAGGAGTCGGCAGGAGGCCGTGCCGCGCAACAACCCGCAACAACGTCTATGGTGTTTTGTTCGGGTGTGTTTGTTTTTGGCCTGATGACGAAGGAGTGTTAACTCATGCGCGACAAACCAGCGAAGGGCTCTTTGCCCACTCCCGCTGCATTCATCAATGCTCAGAGTGCGGTTACCGGCCTGCGCGGCCGGGACCTGCTTTCGACCTTGCGCAGCCTGGCCACCCACGGCCTGCGCAACCCGGTGTATACGGCCCGGCATGCCTTGAAGCTGGGCGGCCAGTTGGGCCGCGTATTGTTGGGTGAAACCCTGCATCCGACCAACCCGCAAGACAGTCGCTTTGCCGACCCGACGTGGAGCCTCAATCCTTTTTATCGCCGCAGCCTGCAGGCCTATCTGAGCTGGCAGAAAGAAGTCAAAAGCTGGATCGACGAAAGCAACATGAGCCCGGACGATCGTGCCCGCGCCCACTTTGCCTTTGCCTTGATCAATGACGCCGTGGCGCCGTCCAACACCCTGCTCAATCCGCTGGCGATCAAGGAATTTTTCAACTCCGGCGGCAATAGTCTGGTGCGGGGTATCGGCCATCTGGTCGACGATGTCCTGCACAACAACGGCCTGCCAAGACAAGTCACCAAACAAGCGTTCGAGGTGGGCAAAACGGTCGCCACCACTACCGGCTCTGTGGTGTTTCGCAATGAACTGCTGGAGCTGATCCAGTACAAGCCGATGAGCGAAAAGCAGTATTCCAAGCCATTGCTGATCGTGCCGCCACAGATCAACAAGTACTACATTTTCGATTTGAGCCCCAACAACAGCTTCGTTCAGTTCGCCCTTAAAAACGGTTTGCAGACCTTCATTATCAGCTGGCGCAATCCCGATGTGCGTCATCGCGAATGGGGGCTGTCGTCTTATGTCGAAGCCGTCGAAGAAGCGATGAATGTGTGCCGGGCAATCACCGGCGCGCGCGAGGTCAACCTGATGGGGGCTTGCGCCGGTGGGCTGACCATTGCCGCATTGCAAGGGCATTTGCAGGCCAAGCGACAGCTACGACGAGTGTCCAGCGCGACCTACCTGGTCAGCATGCTCGACAGTCAGATAGACAGCCCGGCCACCCTCTTCGCCGACGAACAAACGCTGGAAGCGGCCAAGCGCCGCTCGTATCAGAAGGGCGTTCTGGAAGGTAGTGACATGGCCAGGGTGTTTGCCTGGATGCGGCCCAACGATTTGATCTGGAATTACTTCGTCAATAACTACCTGATGGGCAAGGAGCCGCCGGCGTTCGACATCCTCTACTGGAACAATGACAACACGCGTCTGCCAGCAGCGTTTCATGGCGATCTGCTGGATTTCTTCAAGCACAACCCGCTGAGTCATCCTGGCGGGCTGGAAGTATGCGGCACGCCGATCGACCTGCAGAAAGTCACCGTCGACAGCTTCAGCGTGGCAGGCATGAATGATCACATCACCCCATGGGATGCGGTGTATCGCTCGACATTGCTGCTGGGTGGCGAGCGGCGCTTCGTGCTGTCCAACAGCGGTCATGTGCAGAGCATTCTCAACCCGCCCCACAATCCGAAAGCCAACTACGTCGAGAATCCGAAACTGAGCAGCGACCCGCGAGCCTGGTATTACGATGCCAAGCGCGTCGACGGTAGCTGGTGGACGCAATGGCTGGGCTGGATTCAGGAACGCTCCGGCGCACAACACGAAACCCGGATGGCCATCGGCAACCAGAACTATCCACCGATGGAGGCGGCACCCGGTACTTACGTGCGTGTGCGCTGACGTTTAACGAACCACGGCCGCCAAAGGCCGTGGCATGACTCGACCATTAAGAAGACTGGATGAAAACCCGCGACCGGATTCTCGAATGTGCCCTGCAGTTGTTCAATCAGAAGGGCGAACCGAATGTGTCCACCATGGAAGTGGCCAACGAAATGGGCATCAGCCCGGGCAACCTCTACTACCATTTCCACGGCAAGGAACCGCTGATCCTCGGGCTGTTCGAGCGCTTCCAGGCCGAGTTGACGCCCTTGCTCGACCCACCGTCCGATGTGGAATTGGCGCCCGAGGATTACTGGCTGTTCCTGCACCTGATCATCGAACGCCTGGCCCATTACCGGTTTCTGTTCCAGGACCTGTCGAACCTTGCCGGCCGCCTGCCGAAACTGGCCAAGGGAATACGCAATCTACTCAATGCGTTGAAGCGCACACTGGCTTCATTGCTGGCGCAATTGAAAGCTCAGGGTCAGTTGGTCAGTGACACCCAGGCGCTGGGGCAGTTGGTGGAACAAATCACCATGACGTTGCTGTTCTCACTGGACTATCAGCGAATTCTCGACCGTGAAGGTGAAGTGCGACTGGTGGTGTATCAGATCATGATGCTGGTGGCGCCGCACTTGCTGCCGCCTGTCAAGGTTGCGACCGAGCGGTTGGCGTTGCAGTACCTCGAAGAGCACGACTAACCCTGTGGGAGCGGGCTTGCTCGCGAAAGCTATTCATCATTCAACATTGATGTCGATTGACCCACCGCTTTCGCGCTCCCACATCGGATTTGTGGTGCTTTCTAGAATCCATGCACAAACAAAAACGCCCGACCTTCGCAGGCCGGGCGTGATCGTTCCCATGCTCCGCGTGGGAATGCAGCCGGTGACGCTCTGCGTCACTGCCGCAATGGACGCGAAGCGTCCGGTGAGGCATTCCCACGCGGAGCGTGGGAACGATCATCAGGACTGACTGGTTGGCGTCGATGGAGCCGGCGCAGCAGTCGGGGTTACAGCAGGTGTCGGAGCAGTGGCGGAGTTCGCCGTGCTGACCGGTGTTACCGGCTTGGCGGCAGCCACTACTGGTTTCGGTGCAGCCGCTTTCGGGGCGGCCGGTTTTTTCACTACAGGCTTCTTGGCTGCTGGCTTTTTCGCAACGGCGGGTTTGGCTGCTGCGGTTTTAGCTGCAGGTTTGGCCGCCGGTTTTGCGGCTGGTTTGGCGGCCGCTTTGGCTGCAGGTTTCGCCGCGGCAGTTTTGGTTGCCGGTTTAGCGGCAGCCTTGGCCAATGGTTTGGCTACGCTTTTGGCTGCTGGTTTGGCCGCCGCGGTTTTCGCCGCAACAGGCGCAACCTTGGCACCGGTGAGTTTTTCGATTTGCTTGGTCAGGGTATCGACCTTGCTGTGCAGTGCCTTGACCTCATTGCGGCTCGGTACACCCAGGCGCGAAATGGCGCTGTTCAGGCGCTTGTCGAAAGCCCCTTCCAACTCATCCCATTTGCCCAGTGCACGATCTTTCACACCGCTGATGCGCGACTTGGCCGACGAAGCGGAGTCCTTGGCGGCATCAACTTTCTTGCCGACAGCGCTCTTGGTGAGCTTCTCGGCTTTCTCGCCGTCCTTAACCAATGTATCGAAGAGCTTGCTGCCGTCAGTGTCGATCTTCGAGTACACGCCTAAACCAGCCAGCCAGATCTTGCGGGAGTAGTCTTCGACCTTCACGATCCACGAGCTGCCTTCTTTTTCAGTATTCTTTTTACCAGCCATCCCGTTCTCCTTAAGATTTACGCGCGACACGTTCGAGCAATGCCGTCAGCTCATCGAGCTTAGCAGAGAGTGTCTCAACGTCATGTTTAGACGGAATGCCGATACGATTCAAGGCACTTGCGATACGTGTATCGAAAGCCCTTTCGACTTTGTCGAGTTGAAGTTCGACTTTGCCTTTGAAAGTGCTCACTTCACTCTTGGCTTCATCGATCTCGGCATTGGCCGCTTCAAGTTTTTCAGTGACTACTTTTTTGCCTTTCTTTTCAACAGCTTGACCTGCCTTGATCAGCTCTTGAACGTACTCGCTACCCTCTTGGCCGACCTTGGTGTAAGCACCCAGGCCAGCGAGCCAGATCTTGCGGGCATACGATTTGACGTCGCCCAGGGCGTTAGTCTCAACGTCGACTTTTTTCTTCAAAATAACTTTGGCCATGGTGCACCTCACGCGCAGAAGGGTCGAGGAACTGCCCGCAGAGAGTCGGGCTCAGGCACAAAGTAGTGAGAATAATTAGAAACGGCACCCTAACAAGTGACATAAACCTTTGGGCACACCACAAACAAATGTGGGAGCGAGCCTGCTCGCGAAGAGGCAGGCACATTCAACATAGATGTCGACTGAAAGACCGCTTTCGCGAGCAGGCTCGCTCCCACAGGGATCGCATTTCATAGAGGGAAGTGGATCAGGTCAGTGCTTTATCCAGGGCCCTTTCGATTTCCGATTTGATCGTGCCGCTCATGGCAGACATCAACAGGCCCAGTTCGACATCGACCTTGATCGAGTCCTCGCCCACATACACCGCCCCTTTTACGCCCGAGCGTCTGAGGTTCAGAGTGTCGCCAGACCACTGCGGCTCCAGGCCATATTGTTCGGACAGTTTCTGCGCCAACTTGTCGGCCTTCTCGCGGGCCGCTTCCTTACCCAGGCCGTGGGCACGCTCAACACTAATACGGGCCATCGAATGACTCCTGCTTTATCGTGACTTGCTCAAGACATCTTGACCCTGCATGCGTCAAAACGTCCCGGTAGTTGCCTATCTTACCTTCAGCCTTGCCAAGACAAAGCAGGCCACCGGGATTAGAATGTCCCGCATTCTCTTTTGGTGACAGCGATATGACTGATCAGCGCAAAGGCAGCGATGCCGAACCCACCACTCACTTCGGCTTCAAAAACGTTCCAGAAAGCCAGAAAGCGGAAAAAGTCGCTGAGGTTTTCCACTCGGTAGCCGCCAAGTACGACCTGATGAACGACCTCCTGTCGGGCGGCATGCACCGTCTGTGGAAGCGTTTCGCGATCGAGCTGTCGGGCGTGCGCACCGGTAACCGCGTGCTGGACATCGCCGGCGGCACTGGCGACCTGACCCGCAAGTTCTCGCATCTTGTGGGACCGACGGGCCAGGTAGTGTTGGCCGACATCAACGAATCCATGCTCAAGGTCGGTCGTGACCGCCTGCTGGATCTGGGTGTGTCCGGCAACGTCGAATTCGTCCAGGCCGATGCTGAAAAGCTGCCGTTCCCGGACAACCATTTCGATTGCGTGACCATCGCTTTCGGCCTGCGCAACGTGACGCACAAAGAAGACGCCCTGCGCTCGATGTTGCGCGTGCTGAAACCGGGCGGCCGTTTGCTGGTGCTGGAATTCTCCAAACCGACCAACGCGCTGATGTCCAAAGCCTACGACGCCTACTCGTTCGCCTTCATGCCGTTGATGGGCAAGTTGATCACCAATGATTCGGAAAGCTATCGCTACCTGGCCGAATCAATCCGCATGCACCCGAATCAGGAAACCCTGAAGTCGATGATGGTCGAGGCCGGTTTCGACCGCGTGACCTATCACAACATGACCGCAGGCATCGTCGCCCTGCACCGCGGCATCAAGCCCTGATGTTGCTGGCCGGCCTGCTCGCCAGCGTTGAGCTCGGCCTGAACCGGGTGCTGCGTCTTGACAGCACGGCCCTGCCGCGGCTGGCGCATTTGAGTGGCAAGGTGATTGCCATCGACTGCCGCAGCCCGGCGCTGCAAGTGTTCATCCTGCCCAGCGATGAAGGCCTGATGCTCGCCTCCCAGTGGGAAACCGGCGCCGACTGCACCTTGCGCGCACCGGCCTCAAGCCTGCTGAAACTGGCGACAAGCAAGGACAAGACTTCGATTCTGCATGCCCCGGAAGTCGAACTCGACGGCGACAGCGGCGTGCTGCTGGAGCTGGCGGCGATCCTTCAGGACCTCGAACTGGACTGGGAGTACGAACTCTCGCGCTGGCTGGGACCTGTGGCCACGCAACTGGTCGGCGGTCACCTGCGCAGTCGCGCACGCTGGTATCAGCAAGGGTTCGCCAGCCTGAACCAGAACCTGGGCGAATACCTGGCCGAAGAATCGCGCGCCCTCGTCGGTCAGCGCGAAGCTGACGCCCGTTTTAATGAACTGGACCAGATCAAGCTCGATCTGGAACGTCTCGAGGCGCGTTTCGAGCGCCTTTCCCGATCCCTCGACCCAAGCGATAACGCATGAAGCTGCTTGCCGTCCGCCGTTTGTTGCGCATCCAGCGCGTTGTGATTCGCTACCGCCTCGATGACCTGCTGTTCGCCCTGCCATTGCCCTGGTTTCTGCTGGCGCTGCGCTATGCCTTGCCGTGGCGCTGGTTTCCGCGCAAGACACTGGACCTGAGCCGTGGCGCGCGACTGCGCCTGGCGTTGCAGGACCTGGGGCCGATTTTCATCAAGTTCGGCCAAATCCTGTCCACGCGCCGCGACCTGCTGCCCGAAGACATCGCCGATGAACTGATGATGCTGCAGGACCGCGTGCCGCCGTTCGACTCGCAAGTGTCGATCAGGCTGATCGAAGAGCAGCTTGGCAAAAAAATCAGTGAAGTCTTCAGCCGTTTCGACGTCGAACCGCTGGCCTCGGCCTCGGTGGCGCAAGTGCATGCCGCGCAGCTGAAAACCGGCGAAGAAGTCGTCGTCAAGGTGATCCGCCCGGGTCTGAAACCGATCATTGCGCAGGACCTGGCGTGGCTGTTCATCCTCGCCCGCGCCGCAGAAAAACTCTCGGCCGACGCCCGCTTGCTGCACCCGGTGGACGTGGTCAGCGACTACGAAAAAACCATCTACGACGAACTCGACCTGCTGCGCGAGGCGGCTAACGCCAGCCAGCTGAAACGCAATTTCGAAGGTTCGCCGCTGCTGTATGTGCCGCAAGTCTATTGGGACTGGTGCCGGCCGAAAGTGCTGGTGATGGAGCGCATCTACGGGATTCAGGTCACCGACCTCGCGACCCTGGCCGACCAGCGCACCGACATGAAAATGCTCGCCGAGCGGGGCGTGGAGATTTTCTTCACCCAGGTGTTCCGCGACAGCTTCTTCCACGCCGACATGCACCCCGGCAACATCTTCGTCAGCACCGTGCAACCGTGGAGCCCGCAGTACATCGCAATCGACTGCGGCATCGTCGGCAGCCTTACCCCGGAAGACCAGGATTATCTGGCGCGCAACCTGTTCGCGTTCTTCAAGCGTGATTACCGGCGTGTCGCGCAGTTGCACATCGATTCGGGCTGGGTGCCGGCGGAAACCAAACTCAACGAATTCGAAGCAGCGATCCGTACCGTGTGCGAGCCGATCTTCGAAAAACCGTTAAAAGATATTTCCTTCGGCCAGGTGCTGATGCGCCTGTTCCAGACCGCTCGACGTTTCAACATGGAAGTGCAGCCGCAGTTGGTATTGCTGCAAAAAACCCTTTTGAACATCGAAGGCCTGGGCCGTCAGCTGTACCCGGACCTCGATCTGTGGAACACCGCCCAGCCGTTCCTCGAACGCTGGATGCGCGAGCGCGTCAGCCCCAAAGCCTTGATCGGCAACGTGCAGAGCCAGTTCGAGCAGATCCCGCACTTGGCCAACATGGCCCGCGACCTGCTCGAGCGCATGTCCCAGCCCCATGCCAACGACCCGCCGCCCCCTTGGCACAAGCGCAAGGACGACTGGTTCCTGCGGTTGCTCGGCACCGCTCACCTGGCGGGTGGCACGATACTCGCCGCCGGAGGCCCACTGAACGAATTGGGGCACTGGCCCGCCGGAATCATGGTGGCGGTCGGCTTGTATCTGGTCGTTCGCCGATAGCCAGTTGGATGATCGGCTGGCACACTGTTTGAACGCTGAATTTGAACATTGGCCTCAACTATTGAAGTAGAGCCCGCTGTCGGAGTCGAAGATGAAAAACTGGCTGGACGAGATCAAGTGGGACGCCGATGGCCTGGTGCCGGCGATTGCCCAGGATCACAAGACCGGACGCGTCCTGATGATGGCCTGGATGAACCGCGAAGCGCTGGAATTGACCGCTGCCGAGAACCGTGCCATTTACTGGTCACGTTCCCGTGGCAAGCTGTGGCGCAAGGGCGAAGAGTCCGGCCACGTGCAAACCCTGCATGAGATGCGCCTTGACTGTGACGCTGACGTGATCATCCTGATGGTTGAGCAAATCGGCGACATCGCCTGCCATACCGGCCGTCAGAGCTGCTTCTACCGCGTCTTCGAGAACGGCGACTGGAAAACCGTCGACCCGGTGCTTAAAGACCCGCACGCTATCTACTCGGCAGGACATACCCATGAGTGACACCCTGACCCGTCTGGCCCAGGTGCTGGAAGAGCGCAAAGGCGCCGCCGCCGACAGCTCGTATGTCGCCAGCCTGTACCACAAGGGCTTGAACAAGATTCTGGAAAAAGTCGGCGAAGAGTCGGTCGAAACCATCATTGCCGCCAAGGATGCCGCCATCAGCGGTGACTGCAGCGATGTGATCTACGAGACCGCCGATTTGTGGTTCCACAGCATGGTCATGCTCGCCCAGTTGGGGCAGCATCCACAGGCTGTGCTCGATGAACTGGACCGTCGCTTCGGTCTGTCCGGACACGCCGAGAAAGCCTCTCGCCCGTCCGCCTGAACAATTATTAGAGAGGAACGCAACATGGGCATTTTTGACTGGAAACACTGGATCGTCATCCTGGTTGTCGTGGTGCTGGTGTTCGGCACCAAGAAACTGAAAAACCTCGGCACTGACGTGGGCGAGTCGATCAAGGGCTTCAAAAAAGCCATGAACGACGACGAAAAACCGGCCGATCCGACCGCGACGCCGTCCCAACCGGTACCGCCGGTTCAGCCACAGGCCTCGGTGAACCAGCCGCACACCATCGACGTGCAGGCGCAAAAAGTCGAAGAGCCGATCCGCAAAGACTCGTGAGCACTGACTAATGTTTGGTATCAGCTTCTCTGAACTGCTGCTCGTCGGCCTCGTCGCCCTGCTGGTGCTGGGTCCCGAGCGCCTGCCGGGTGCTGCGCGCACCGCCGGCCTGTGGGTCGGGCGGCTGAAGCGCAGCTTCAACGCGATCAAACAGGAAGTTGAACGTGAAATCGGTGCCGACGAGATTCGCCGGCAACTGCACAACGAGCACATTCTGTCCCTGGAGCAGGAGGCGCGGAAGATCTTCACGCCGACTCAGCAGGAGCCAACGCCGGTGGAACCTGTAGCGACGCAGACGATTCATGCGCCGGCGGCTGAGGTTATGCCGGCGGTTGCAGCCGCTGAACCTGCACCTGCACCTCCAGTAGAACCTGTTGCTCCTGCCGCCGCGCCGACAATACCGGCGCCTCACGACACCACTTTGCCGCCGCGAGCCCCATGAGCGATCTCCCCGAAAACGACCAGCACATGCCGCTGGTTTCGCACCTCACCGAGTTGCGCACTCGCCTGCTGCGTTGTGTCGTGGCGGTGTTCATCATTTTTGCCGGGCTGTTCGCCTTCACCCAGCAGATCTACACCTTCGTCTCCACGCCGCTGCGCCAGTACCTGCCGGCCGGCGCGACGATGATCGCCACCGACGTGTCGTCGCCGTTCCTGACGCCGCTGAAACTGACCATGATGGTCTCGCTGTTCCTGGCGATCCCGGTGATCCTGCACCAGATCTGGGGCTTTATCGCGCCGGGCCTGTACAAGCATGAGAAGCGCATCGCGGTGCCGTTGCTGGTCTCCAGCATTCTGCTGTTCTACACCGGCATGGCCTTCGCCTATTTCCTGGTGTTCCCGCTGATCTTCAAGTTCTTCGCCGCCGCCACTCCGGCCGGCGTGGAAATGATGACTGACATCACCAGCTACCTCGATTTCGTCATGACGCTGTTCTTCGCCTTCGGCGTGGCGTTCGAGATTCCGGTAGCTGTGGTGCTGCTGGTGTGGATCGGCGTGGTCAACGTCGCCTACCTGAAGAAAATCCGCCCGTACGTGATCATCGGCTGCTTCGTGGTCGGCATGATCCTGACGCCGCCGGACATCTTCTCGCAGACGCTGTTGGCTGTACCGATGTGGTTGCTGTTCGAAATCGGCATCCTGTTCGGCAGCCTGATCAGCAAGCGTGGCGAGCATCCGGACGACCAGCCGGCTGACGATCACAACGACCAGCCGCCAGCGACCCAAGCGTGAACCTGCTGCTCCTCGAAGAGGCCGACTTCATTGCGGCCGACCGAGCGATCCTGCGCGATCGCCGGTTGACCCACATGCAGGAAGTCCATCGCTCGGTGGTTGGCGACAGCCTGCGGGTCGGGCGTATCGGCGGCTTGATGGGCTCAGCCGAGTTGCTGCGCCTGGACGCCGATGAAGCCGAGTTGCGCGTCACCCTCGACCAGCCGCCACCGGCCAAGCTGCCACTGACTTTGGTGCTGGCTCTGCCGCGACCGAAAATGCTCCGCCGAGTGTTTCAGACCGTGGCCGCCATGGGTGTGCCGCGCATCGTGCTGGTGAACAGCTATCGCGTCGAGAAGAGCTTCTGGCAAACCCCGTTCCTGGAACCCGAGGCGATTCGCGAGCAATTGATCCTGGGTCTTGAACAAGCCCGCGACAGCGTGCTGCCAGAGGTCGTCATCGAGAAGCGCTTCAAGCCTTTTGTCGAAGACCGTCTACCGGCCATTATCGAAGGCACCCTCGGCCTGGTCGGTCATCCCGGTAACTACCCACCCTGCCCTCGCGGCCTGGACGAGCCCGTGACCCTGGCTATCGGCCCCGAAGGCGGCTGGATTCCCTACGAAATCGACTTGCTGGGCAAGGCCGGCCTGCAACCGGTGCAACTTGGCGAGCGCATTCTGCGAGTCGAAACCGCCGTCACCGCGCTGCTCTCGCGCCTGTTCTAACGTCAAACACCCTACTTGTGGCGAGGGAGCTTGCTCCCGCTCGGCTGCGAAGCAGTCGTAAAACCGATGAATGCGGTCTTGCTGGTAAAAAGCGCTGGCCGCTTCGCGCCCAAGCGGGAGCAAGCTCCCTCGCCACAGGTGTTTACTCCCCTACAGATCCCTGCCAGCCGGCCGATACAGTCTCCATAAAACCAATTAATGGTCCGAGGGAGTAGCAGCATGTACCGATGGCTGGCCGAGAAACTGGGAAATGTAAGCGTCAATCGCAAACTGGGTGTCGGCTTCGGTCTGGTGCTGCTTCTGACCTTGTTGATCACCTTTACCGGCTGGACCGGCCTGAGCGGTGTGATCAGCCGTGGCGATACGCTAGGGTTTATTTCCAGCCTCAATGAGTTGACCAAAGACCTGCGTCTCGCCCGTCTGGATTACGACATGCGCCGTGGCGAACAAGGCCCGGGCGCCGTCAACGAGCTGATCGGTCAACTCGATACCGGCCTGAAAACCGCCCGTACGCTGGTCGAACAGCCTGCCGACCTGGCAATGGTCGATCAACAGCTTGCCGCCGTCAGCGAGTACAAACGCGCCTTCGCTGATATGACTCAGGCTACCGCCACCCGCGAAGATGCTCGCAGCAAACTGGGCGCCACCGCCGATAACGCCGTGGCCCGAGTCTCTGAAGTCGAAAAAACCCTGCTGCAAGGCGACAGCGTCGCCCAGTTCAACAGCGTGATCGACCTGAGCAAACTGATCCAGCAAGCGCGTTTCCAGGTACGCGGCTACACCTACAGCGGCAAGCCCGAAGCCGAGCAGCCAGCGCTAGACGCCATCGGCAACGCCCTGAAAAACCTCGAAAGCCTGCCGTCTCAACTGCCGGAACAACACATCGCCAACCTGCAACAAGCGACCGACTCGCTCAAAGCCTATCGCGCGGCTGTCAGCCAGTTCCGCGACTCCCAAGTCGCCAGCGCTGCAGCCTTCAAGCGTATGAGCGCGCAAGGCGACATTCTGTTCGACACCAGCAAAAAGCTCACTGCCTCGCAAACTGTCGTACGTGACACCGACACAGCGCATGCCAAGAACATGCTGCTGTTGGCTACTGTCCTCGCGTCGGCCTTTGGCTTGTTCGCAGCCTGGGCCATCACTCGCCAGATCGTCATTCCCCTGAGCCAGACCCTCAAAGTGGCCGAGCGTGTCGCCGCGGGCGACCTGACTCACAACCTGATTTCCGAACGTCAGGACGAACTGGGTCAGCTACAGCGCGCCATGCAAAGCATGACCCTGGGCCTGCGAGAACTGATCGGTGGCATCAGCGATGGCGTGACCCAAATCGCCAGCGCCGCTGAAGAGCTGTCCGCCGTCACCGAACAAACCAGCGCCGGGGTCAACAGCCAGAAGGTCGAGACCGATCAGGTGGCCACCGCCATGCACGAAATGACCGCCACTGTGCAGGAAGTCGCGCGCAACGCCGAGGAAGCGTCCGAAGCTGCCGTGGCCGCCGACCAACAAGCCCGCGAAGGTGACAGAGTGGTCGGCGAAGCCATCGCCCAGATCGAGCGCCTGGCCGTCGAAGTCGGCAACTCCACCGCCGCCATGGGCGATCTGAAACGCGAAAGCGACAAGATCGGCAGCGTGCTCGATGTGATCAAGTCCGTGGCCCAGCAAACCAACCTGCTGGCGCTCAACGCCGCCATCGAAGCCGCCCGCGCCGGTGAAGCCGGGCGCGGTTTTGCGGTGGTCGCTGACGAAGTCCGCAGCCTGGCCCAGCGCACACAGAAGTCCACCGAAGAAATCGAAGAGCTGATCGTCGGTCTGCAAACTGGCACTCAGCAGGTCGCGACCATCATGGACAACAGCCGCAGCCTGACTGACAGCAGTGTCGAACTGACCCGCCGCGCCGGTGGCTCGCTGGAAAGCATCACCCGCACCGTATCGGCGATCCAGTCAATGAACCAGCAGATCGCCGCCGCTGCCGAGCAACAGAGCGCGGTGGCTGAAGAGATCAACCGCAGCGTGCTGAACGTGCGTGATGTGTCCGAGCAGACCTCGGCAGCCAGTGAAGAGACCGCGGCCTCCAGCGTCGAGCTGGCGCGGCTGGGGACGCATTTGCAGATGCTGGTGGGGCGGTTCAAGGTTTGAGCTGATGCGGGTATCCCGGCTCGCTTGAAACCGGGGTGATGCAATCGCGGGCAAGCCCGCTCCCACAGGATCCGCGCCGAACACAAAGTTGTGCTCAGTCAGATCATCAGCCCAAAAAAAACCCCGCTTTCGCGGGGTTTTCGTTATGCCGGCTGAGGCTGAACACTCACAGGCTTGAGCGGCAACAGCGGCGCATGGGGATCGGCATCCACCGATGTGCGCCAGGCTTGCAGCCACTCGGCATGGCCTTCGTTCCAGACTTGCTCATGCAAGCGACCCAGCGCCACCGGATCACTCAGCAGGGCCACGCGCTCGTCGTTGGTCAGCCCGGCAGGCCCGACCTTCATCGCATGGCGAACCCGCTCGATGCGCAACCATTCGATCGGCTCGGCCTGACGGTGACGAGACGTCGCCAGCGCACACGCCAAAGCGTTCTGCTGAGGATCGACCACTGACCGGACAAAGCCGTCGTTCAGTGCATGCCAACGGTTTTCGTGGGTGTACTGATCGGTCGCCAGCAATTCCTGTGGCGGGGCATATTCCTCAGGAATCAGGAACAGGCTTTCGTCACGGGACTTCAGGCCCAGGCCGACGCGACTGGAGATCACCGATACCGGGATCGACAACATCAGCGAACCGACGATCGGCACCAGCCACCACAAGAAGCTCGGGTTCAGCCAGATCACCAACAGGGCCCAGAAGAAGCCCAGCAAGGTTTGCGGGCCGTGGCGCTTGACCGCTTCGCTCCACGGCGTGGAGTCGTCGTCACGTTGCGGCGAGTTCCAGGTCGCGGCCCAGCCGAGGAACGCGGCGAGTACGAAACGGGTGTGGAAGATCATCCGCACCGGCGCCAGCAGCATGGAAAACAACATCTCCAGCAGCATCGACAGCGTCACCTTGAACTTGCCACCAAACTCTTTCGCGCCCTTGGCCCAGATCAGGATGATGCTCAACAACTTCGGCAGGAACAGCAGCACGATGGTCGTCGAGAACAGCGCAATTGCCTTGTCCGGCTGCCATTGTGGCCACAGTGGATAGAGCTGACGCGGTTCCAGGAAGTACTGCGGCTCCATCAACGTGTTGACCGCCAGCAAGGCCGTCGACAACACCAGGAACAAGAACCACAACGGCGCAGACAGGTACGACATCACGCCGGTCAGGAACACCGCACGGTGCACCGGGTGCATGCCTTTTACCAGGAACAGCCGGAAGTTCATCAGGTTACCGTGGCACCAGCGACGGTCACGCTTGAGTTCGTCCAGCAGGTTCGGCGGCAGTTCTTCGTAGCTGCCCGGCAAGTCGTAGGCAATCCACACGCCCCAGCCGGCACGGCGCATCAGCGCAGCTTCGACGAAGTCGTGGGACAGAATCGCACCGGCAAACGCGCCTTTACCGGGCAACGGCGCCAGGGCGCAGTGCTCGATGAACGGCTTCATGCGGATGATCGCGTTGTGACCCCAATAGTGGGATTCGCCCAACTGCCAGAAGTGCAGACCGGCGGTGAACAACGGACCGTACACACGCGTGGCGAACTGCTGCATACGCGCATAAAGGGTGTCCATGCCCGACGCACGCGGCGCGGTCTGGATGATCCCGGCGTCCGGCGTGGCCTCCATCAGGCGCACCAGACTGCTCAGGCATTCGCCGCTCATCACGCTGTCGGCGTCGAGTACGACCATGTACTTGTAGTCACCACCCCAACGACGGCAGAAGTCGTCGAGGTTGCCGCTTTTACGTTTTACGCGGCGACGGCGGCGGCGATAGAAGATCTTGCCGAAGCCTTTGCCTTCACGGCAAACGTCCAGCCAGGCCTGCTGCTCGGCAACGCAGATATCGGCGTCGTTACTGTCGCTGAGTACGAAAAAGTCGAAGCGATCCAGGTTACCCGAGGCCGCAACCGATTCGAAGGTCGCCCGCAAACCGGCGAACACCCGCGGCACGTCTTCGTTGCAGATCGGCATCACCAGTGCAGTGCGTGCGTCCTTCGCGATCGGCTCGTTGCCGGCGCTGGCGCCGGAAATGCGGTACTTGTCACGGCCGGTGATCAGCTCGAGGAAGCCCATCAGCGCAGTCCAGAAACCGGCCGAGACCCAGCAGAACAGAATCCCGAACATAATCAGAATGCTGGTTTGCAAGGCATATGGCAGCACTTGCGTGGCGGTTTGGGTCAGAGGTTGATGCAGGACTTCTTCAAGATCGACGAACGACCAGCCCTGGTACGGCATGATGCCTTTCATGTACCAGCCGGCGACGATCGTCTGACCGAGCATCAGCACCAGAAGAATGTAGCGTCGGATCGAACCGACGGTGCGCCAGCGAGCCGCCGGCAGCACGTTCTCATCTTTCGGCGGTGCAGGCGGATTGGTGCGACCGGTCAGCCGACGCCAGCCACGCACCAGAATGTTGGTGCGCCACGGCTCGGGCACGACTTTGGTCCGACGGATCGGTGGGGTTGCCTTCAGGCAAACCCGACCACTGGCGTCGAGCACCAGCATTTCCGCATCCGCCAGTTCTTCGGCGGAGTTCAGGGTCAGGCGCCGGCCAACCGAGGCTTGAGCAGCCTCGGTCGGCGCGTCGAACGTCGAGGACGACAGACGTTCGTGCAGTTCACTGAAAGACTTGCAGCCCGCGAGTTCCGCGCGCTGCTCGTCGCTCATCGGCAAATGCGCCAGATACTCGGCAAGCGATTGTGGCTGTACTTGTGAATTACTCATCGGCGGGCAACTGATAGCTCCAGGTCTCGGTCAGGACTTGTTCAGTCGGTGCCGATTCCGTTGTGGCTGGGGCCGCTTGAGCAGCGACAGGCTGCTTGGCGTCTTTGTTGTCCTTGTCCTTGGTATCCTTGACTTGCAGGGCTTGTGATTCAGCCTGCTTGGCTTCCTTGTCCTTCTTCTCTTGCTGGCGGGCGGCGATCTTGTCTGCCTTGGCAACGGAAGAACTGGACGCTGGCGCCGCGGTCTTGAGCGCCTCGGCAGGCGTGATGTTCTTGACCAGCGCAGCGCGCATTTCGGTGGCCTTGCCCGGATCCTTGATCTTCATCCGCAAAGTCAGGCGCCAGCCCTTGGTTTCAGGGTTGTAACGGACGCTGTTCTCAACCAGTTCTGCGTTGTCGCCAACGCTCACCTGGCTGCGCACTTCAGCATCTTCCGGCAGGACTTGCAGGGAAGGGCCTTCGAAATCCACCAGATAGGCCACGCTGCCGTCCGGCTGACGAATCAGGTTCGACTGCTTGACGTCACCCGTGGAACGCAGGGTCTGTTGAACCCAGGCGCTGTCCGGCGAATGCAGGGAGGCTTCGTCGATGGTCCAGTGCATGCGGTAGGCAACGTCCAGGGACTGGCCAGGTTCAGGCAGTTTTTCCGGACTCCAGAAAGCGACGATATTGTCGTTGGTTTCGTCGGCCGTAGGAATCTCTACCAGATCGACGGAGCCTTTGCCCCAATCGCCTTTCGGTTCGATCCAGGCACTTGGGCGCTTGTCGTAGCGGTCATCGAGGTCTTCGTAGTGACTGAAGTCACGGCCACGTTGCAGCAAGCCAAAACCGCGCGGGTTCTCGATCGAGAAGTTGCTCACCGCCAGGTGTTTCGGATTGTTCAGTGGGCGCCAGATCCATTCGCCGTTGCCGGCATGGATCGACAGGCCGCTGGAATCGTGCAGCTCGCGACGGTAGTTCAGCACTTTCGACGGCTGGTTGGCGCCGAACAGGAACATGCTGGTCAACGGCGCAACGCCGAGCTTGGTGACTTTGTCACGCAGGAACATCTTGGCCTTGACGTCGACGACCGTGTCGCTGCCTGGACGTACGGTCAGGCGATAGGCACCGGTGGCACGCGGTGAATCCAGCAGGGCAAAGATCACCAGGTGCTTGTCGCCCGGTTTGGGCTGTTGAATCCAGAACTCGGTGAAGCGCGGGAACTCTTCGCCGGATGGCAACGCGGTATCAATGGCCATGCCGCGAGCGGAGAGCCCGTAGGTTTGCCCCTTGCCGATGACGCGGAAGTAGCTCGCGCCAAGCATGGTCATGATTTCGTCTTGCTTGTCGGCCTTGTTGATCGGGTACAGCACACGGAAACCGGCATAGCCCAGCTGTTCGGTGGCTTTAGGATCGAACTTCACGTCGCCGAAATCGAAACGACTTGGGTCGTATTTGATCTCTTCGACGGTGTTGGCCGTGATTTCGTTGATTTTCACCGGCGTATCGAAGTGCATGCCCTGGTGATAGAACGACAGCTTGAAGGGGGTTTTCTGGTTCGCCCATTCGGCTTTTTCCGTGAGGAACCGGATTTTTTGATAGTCCGCGAATTTCATCTCGCGAAATTCATTCGGCAGGTTACTGCGCGGGGCTTCGTACTTTTGCCCGGCCAGCTCTTTTGCCTTGACCGATACGTCATCCAGATTGAATGCCCAAAGTTGACCGGCGCTGAACAGGCAGAGCAGTGCAGAGCCTGCTACCAGAGCGCTTCGAAACCGTTTGGCAGACAATTTTGGTGCATTACAGGGACTAACAATCACGAGCAACCCTCGCCGAAAACAGATCAAAAAACCAACGGCCAGTTAAAGTGCCAGCACGGTGTGCGGTGGAAAAAAACCGACCCTGCGAACGACTCTTGCCAAGTTGGCGAGCATTGTTCCGACTCCTATGGGGCAAAATGATTCCCCAACAGGTCTCGGACAAGTCTCTACCTAAGTCAAAACGGACCAACGAACGCTGATCCCCGTAGCGCGCGATTATCTAGCAGGCCGCGTTACAACGCATCAGGTGGAACCAAGTATTTATAGGGAAAAGCCTCTGTTTTCAGTCGAAATGCCCTTAAAAAGATGTTTTAAGCGCTTTCACGTCTGTAACAGGAAGGTTACCGGGCCATCATTGACCAGATGCACCTGCATATCCGCGCCGAATCTACCTGATGCCACAGTGCCATGCATCTGTTTCGCTTTACCTGTTAGATAGTCGAACAGCTCCTCACCCAAACCTGGAGGAGCCGCAGTCGAAAAACTTGGGCGCAACCCGTTTTTGGTGTCGGCGGCCAAGGTGAACTGCGAGACCAGCAGCAACCCGCCGCCTACGTCCGCCAGGGACAGATTCATCTTGCCCTCGGCGTCACTGAATACTCGATAGTTAAGCAGTTTATGCAGAAGTTTGTCGGCGCTGGCCCGCGTATCGTCGGGCTCGACCGCCACCAGCACCAGCAACCCCTGATCTATCGCGCCAACCACCTCTCCCGCAACCTCGACTCGCGCGCCACGCACGCGTTGTAGCAGGCTCTTCATGCTTCGTCAGGCGACAAGTCGAGCATACGACGGGCCATCAGATCAGCGGCGCGTACCAAAGCATCGGTGATACCCGATTCGGACGCCGCATGGCCGGCGTCGCGAATCACCTGCAATTCGCTGTTCGGCCAGGCCTGATGCAGTTCCCAGGCGTTGTCCAACGGACAGATCACGTCGTAACGACCATGGACGATGACGCCGGGCAGGTGGGCAATCTTGTCCATGTCACGAATCAGTTGGTTCGGCTCGAGGAAAGCATTGTTGGTGAAGTAGTGGCACTCGATACGGGCAATGGACAACGCACGCTGAGGCTCGGAGAAGCGGTCGACCACCAGCGGATTCGGCCGCAGGGTCGCGGTGCGGCCTTCCCACATGGACCAGGCCTTGGCCGCGTGCATCTGGGCGATCTGATCGTTGCCGACCAGGCGTTTGTGGAACGCCGACAGTAAGTCATGGCGTTCGTCCTGCGGGATCGGCGCGATGTAGTCCTGCCAGTAATCGGGAAACAAACGACTGGCGCCACACTGGTAGAACCACTCGATTTCCTGGGGACGGCAGAGAAAAATCCCGCGCAGAATCAAACCGTGCACGCGTTCCGGGTGGGTTTGTGCGTAGGCCAGGGCCAGGGTCGAACCCCAGGAGCCGCCGAACAGCACCCATTTGTCGATGCCCAGGTGCTTGCGAATCCGCTCCAGGTCGGCGACCAGATCCCAGGTGGTATTGTTTTCCAGGCTGGCGTGGGGCGTGGAGCGACCGCAACCACGCTGGTCGAAGGTGACAATGCGATACAGGTTCGGATCAAAATACCGGCGGCTCTGGGCATCACACCCGGCGCCGGGGCCGCCGTGGATGAACACCACCGGCAAACCTTCCGGCGAACCGCTTTCGTCGACATACAGCGTGTGGGTTTTATCGACGGCCAGATCGTGCCGGGCGTGGGGTTTGATCTGCGGGTACAAAGTCTGCATTGCGCGCTCCGTAAGGGGTCGAGGTCATCCCTGGGGGGACTTCTATTATTCTGCCGTCCGGCATCATAAACCCGAATTACGTCAATGAGCATGCCCCTTGCAGCGTCAGAGTTTGTCAGCCGTCGTCTCAGCCAAATAGCCGAGCAGGGTTTCATAGAGCCGGTCGACCTCGGCGACCTGCCCCCGCGCCCGCAAACAGCCGTGAACCAGTCCTTCCCCGTAATAAAGCGTTGCGCCCACGCCAGCTGCGTTGAGTCGCTCGGCGTAAAGCACGCCGTCATCGCGCAGCGGGTCGAACTGCGCCACGGCGATCAACGCCGGTGGCAGACCGCTGAAATCGTCGGCGAGCAAGGGCATCGCATAGGCACCCGGTTGTCGACTACCGCCCAAATACAACGCGTGATAACAATCCAGGTCGCTGCTGCTGAGCAATGGCGCATCGGTGCACTCGCTGCGCGACGGCAATCGGTGATCGCCGCCCAGTCCCGGATAGATCAGAACTTGCGCGCACGGCATAGGCTCGCCGGCATCGCGTAAAGCGAGGCACAACGCGGCGGCAAGGTTGCCGCCAGCGCTGTCGCCCACCACCAGGGTGCGTGCAGGGTCGAGCCGAAACGGTCCTGTAAGCAGCGCGCGCCAGACACCCAGGCAGTCATCGAACGCCGCTGGAAACGGATGCTCCGGCGCCAACCGATAATCGACGGCGATCACCAGCACGCCGAGCACCGACGCCAGTTCGGCACAGATGAAGGCGTGGGAGTCCAGATCCCCCACCACCCAACCACCGCCGTGCAAGTACACAATGCACGGCCAACCGTTGGTCGGCGGCGTGACCGGTGGTTGCCAGGAGCGTACGGCTACGCCTGCCAATTGAAAGTCGACCACCTCAAGCCCCGCAGGATGCGGCGGGGAAAACGCCCGACACATCTCGCTGTAGGCCTGACGCAAACCGGGGAGGCTGCTGTCGGTGCTGTTGAAGCTGAGGGTTTTCTCGACAAAAGCCGCCATCTGTTCAGAGAGTGGATAAAAAGCCATGAGCCTGCAGCCAGTCAGTCAACGGTTGGGGATTGGAACTCAGTTCTGTGGCGAGGGAGCTTGCTCCCGCTGGGCTGCGTAGCAGCCCCCAAACCACTCAACCCAGTTTTATCAGATACGCCCGACCAGCCGGGTTTACGACGGCTGCGCCGCCGAACGGGAGCAAGCTCCCTCGCCACAGACAGCGTACTTTCCGAAAAATGGTGATCAGTTCTTCAAACTGGCCTGAACGGTTGCCACACCCTCCTTGCCATCAAAACTGCTGACACCTGCCAGCCAACGCTGAAGATCTTCGGGATGATCACGCAGCCACTGTTTGGCAACATCCTGCGGCGTCTTGCGCTCCATGATTGGCACCATCAACTGGCTTTCCTGAGCGGCGGTGAAGGTCAGGTTTGCCAGCAAGCGGTTCACGTTCGGGCAGCGCTCGGCATAGTCCGGCGCAGTCACGGTGGAAACGGTCGCCGCTCCCTCGTTCGGACCGTAGACGTCTTCGCTGCCGGTCAGGTAGGTGACATTCATGTTGATGTTCATCGGATGCGGGGTCCAGCCGACGAACACCACAAACTCCTTGCGATTGACCGCCCGCTGAACGGCGGCAAGCATGCCGGCCTCACCGGACTCGATCAGTTTGAAATCCTTCAAGCCAAATTGATTGGTCTCGATCATGGTTTTGATCGTGGTGTTCGCGCCGCTACCCGGCTCGATGCCGTAGATCTTGCCGCCGAGCCGGTCTTTGAATTTCGCGATATCACTGAAGGTTTTCAAGCCTGCCGCGGCAACGTAGTCAGGAACAGCAAGCGTCGCCTGAGCGTCGGCCAGGCTCGGTTTGTCCATGACCTTCACTTGATTGGCAGCCACGAACGGGGCGATGTTTTTATCCATCGCCGGCTTCCAGTAACCGAGGAAGATATCGAGGCGTTTGTCGCGGATGCCGGCGAAGATGATCTGCTGCACGGCGCTGGTTTGCTTGCTTTCGTAGCCAAGGCCGTTGAGCAATACGTCAGCCATGCCGCTGGTGGCGATCACGTCGGTCCAGTTGACCACGCCCATGCGTACGGTCTTGCAGGATGGCTCGTCACTGGCCAGAACGCTGGTGCTCAGAAAAGCCGTGCCGCAGAGGATTGAGAGACAGCGGGTGAACAAACCTTTGATGCTTGTCATAGGGAGCTTTCTCGGGCGGCAGATTATTGTCAGGGGCCGGTGTCTTCGTGCACCGTGCCCAGAACATTACGCAGCGTCGAGAGGCTGAAAGCGAACTGTAGCGACCGAGATTTGCACGGTGGCGACAGTTCCGATGATCGTTCCCCCGCTCCGCGTGGGAATGCAGCCAGTGACGCTCCGCGTCACTGGACGCGGAGCGTCCCTTGAGGCATTCCCACGCAGGAGCGTGGGAACGATCAGTTACCGGTAGTGTTTCTCGCCCCACGCCAGCAACCCTTGCAGCAATTCCCTGAGCACCACTTGCGTCGGCGCCGCCAGGTCCGGGCGATAACGGAATGGCTCGAACTCTTCCATGTACGTGCACTGGCCCAACTCAAGTTGCACGGCATGGATGTTCTCGGCCGGGTTACCGTAGTGCCGGGTGATGTGCCCGCCCTTGAAGCGACCGTTCAGCACATGGCTGTAATCGCCGTGCCGTGCGCAGATGGCTTCCAGTTGGCTGGCCAATTGTGGATCGCAACTGGCGCCATTGAAGGTGCCGAGGTTGAAGTCCGGCAACTTGCCATCGAACAGGTGCGGGATGATCGAGCGGATCGAGTGTGCATCGAACAGCAGCGCGTAGCCGAATTCGGCTTTCAGTCGCGCCAGCTCTTCCTGCAAGGTGCGGTGGTACGGCGTCCAGATTTGCTCCAGATAAGTCGCCCGCTCGGCAGCCGATGGTTCCAGCCCTTCGCGGAACAACGGAATACCGTCGAACAGTGTCGCCGGGTACAGACCGGTGGTGGCGCCGACATATAAAGGCTTGTCATCGGACGGTCGGTTCAGGTCGATGACAAACCGCGAGTACTCGGCGGCCAGCGTGCTGGCGCCCAGCTCGGCGGCGAATTCGTACAGCCTGGGGATGTGCCAGTCGGTGTCCGGCAGGCTTTTCGCGTCGGGAATCAACCCGGCTTCAACCGCCGGGGTCAGGCGCAGGCCGGCGTGGGGCATGCTGATCAGCAGCGGCACGCGGCCTTGTTTGAAGTTCAGAACCTTATCCACAACTGCTCTCCTAAACGCTTGTTTCGACGCCGTGACGCACGACGCGTTTTTCCAGGTCGCCGCCCAGCCAGTACGACAGGTCGGCTGGTCGATCAATCTGCCAGGCGACGAAGTCTGCGACTTTGCCGGCTTCCAGCGAACCATGAGTCTCGGCCATGCCCAGCGCGGTGGCGGCATGAATCGTTGCGCCAGCCAGGGCCTCTTCCGGGGTCATGCGCAAACAGGTGCAGGCCATGTTCAGCATCAAGCGCAGGGACAACGCCGGCGAAGTGCCCGGGTTGAGGTCGCTGGCGATGGCGATTTTGACGCCGTGTTTGCGCAGGGCTTCCATCGGCGGCAATTGGGTTTCCCGCAGGAAGTAGAACGCGCCGGGCAGCAATACCGCGACGGTGCCCGATTTGGTCATGGCAATGGCGTCATCTTCGGTCATGAACTCCAGATGATCGGCGGACAGGGCGTGATAACGCGCCGCCAGGCTCGAACCGTGCAGCGACGACAATTGCTCGGCATGCAGCTTCACCGGCAAACCGAGCTTCTGCGCGGCGACGAAAACCCGTTCGACCTGTTCCGGCGAAAACCCAAGGTATTCACAGAAAGCATCCACTGCATCCACCAGCCCTTCGGCAGCCAGGGCCGGGAGCATTTCAGTGCAGATGTGATCGATGTAAGCATCGGCGCGGTCTGTGTATTCCGGCGGCAAGGCATGGGCCGCCAGGCAGGTGCTGCGCACGCTGACTGGCAGCTCGGCGCCGAGACGACGAACGACCCGAAGCATCTTGCGCTCGTTGGTCAGGTCCAGGCCATAACCGGACTTGATTTCAATGCTGGTGACGCCATCGCGCATCAGGCTTTTCAGACGCTTGGCGGCGCTGGCGAACAACTCGTCTTCGCTGGCAGCCCGGGTGGCGCGCACGGTGCTGGCGATACCGCCGCCGGCCGCTGCAATTTCCGCGTAGCTGACGCCTTGCAGACGCTGCTCGAACTCGCCGCTGCGGTTACCGCCGAACACCGTATGGGTGTGGCAGTCGATCAGGCCCGGTGTCACCCAAGCCCCGTTCAGGTCATTGACCGCCGGGTATTCGCCCGGCGGCAGTTCGCCGCGCGGACCAATCCACTCAATGTGCGCACCGGACGTCACGATGGCCGCATCCTCGATGATCGAGTAGGCGCCTTGCGCCATGGTTGCGACGTGGCAGTGTTGCCAGAGCGTTTTCATCCTGGCCTCCGTTAGGTTATCGATGAGAAAAATCAGGGTCCCGCGCCACCAATGCGGCCTGGCCTGCCGCCGGTTTCACCCAAGTCAGGTAGGCCAGCACCAGCAACACGATCCAGACCACGCCGACGATCAGCGCTGCCTGGGTGTCCGGGAAGTAGCCCAGCACGCCGAAAATGAACAGCATGAAGGCAATCGCCGCCATTGGCGCGTAGGGCCAGAACGGCACCGGGAACTTCAGTTGTGCGACCTGCTCGGCGCTCATGGAGCGACGCATCGCCACCTGGGTGAACAGAATCATCAGCCAGACCCACACCGTGGCAAAGGTCGCAACGGAGGCAATTAACAGAAAGACGTTTTCCGGAATCAGGTAGTTCAGCACCACGCCCAGCAGCAGCGCGCTGCTCATCACCACCACTGTCAGCCACGGCACACCATTGCGCGACAAGCGGGCAAAGCCTTTGGGGGCGTGCCCTTGCTGAGCCAGGCCATACATCATGCGACCCGCGCCGAAGATGTCACTGTTGATGGCCGACACCGCCGCCGAGATCACCACGATATTGAGGATGGTCGCCGCCGAGCTGATACCCAGGTTGTCGAAAATCTGCACGAACGGGCTGCCTTGGCTGCCGATCTGCTGCCACGGAAAGATCGACATCAGCACCAGCATCGTCAGCACGTAGAACAACAAAATACGCAACGGTACGGCATTGATCGCCCGGGGCAGCACGCGCTGTGGGTCTTTGGCCTCACCGGCCGTTACGCCGATGATTTCAATGCCGCCAAACGCAAACATCACCACGGCGAACGAAGCGATCAGGCCACCCACGCCGTTGGGCATGAAGCCCCCATGGTTCCAGAGATTGCTGATGTCGGTCGCCTGGGCACCGGGGGCCGTGCTGATGCCGAACAGCATGATGCCGAAGCCACCGAGGATCATCGCGACGATGGCCGCGACCTTGAGCAGCGACAGCCAGAACTCCATTTCGCCAAAGACTTTGACGTTACACAGGTTCAAGCCGCCGACCACCGAAACGATGCCCAGGACCCAGATCCAGCGATCGACTTCCGGAAACCAGAAGCCCATGTAGATACCGAACGCGGTGACGTCGGCCATACCGACGATGACCATTTCAAATGCGTAGGTCCAACCGAGGATGAAGCCCGCCATCGGCCCTAGATAGGTGCTGGCGTACTGGCCGAATGAGCCGGCCACCGGGTTGTGCACCGCCATCTCGCCGAGGGCGCGCATGACCATGAACACCGCCGCGCCACCGATTAGGTAAGCGAGCAGGACCGCAGGACCGGCCATTTGAATGGCCGAGGCAGAACCGTAGAACAGCCCGGTGCCGATAGCCGACCCCAGCGCCATGAAGCGAATATGTCGGGCAGAGAGCCCGCGTTTCAAACCCTTTGCTGGCTGTTGCATTTCTCGTCCTTAATTATTTTTGTTGGCGACATGATCGTTCCCACGCTCTGCGTGGGAATGCAGCCCCGTGACGCTCTGCGTCACTGGACGCGGAGCGTCCCAAGAGGCATTCCCACGCCGAGCGTGGGAACGATCATCAGAGAAGGAGTCGTTACAGACTAGGCAACAACTTCGCCGAAACCAGCTCGTTCAAGCAACGAGTCGCCAGAAGCTCGCTAGCAGCATTGATGTCCGGCGCAAAGAATCGATCCTTTTCATAGAACGGCACTTCGGCACGCAGAATGGCACGAGCCTTTTCCAGTTTCGTCGAAGTCTTCAGACCTTCACGCAGGTCGAGGCCCTGAGCCGCCGCCAGCCACTCCACTGCCAGAACACCACGCGTGTTTTCCGCCATTTCCCACAGACGCTTGCCGGCAGCCGGGGCCATCGACACATGGTCTTCCTGGTTGGCGGAAGTCGGCAGACTGTCGACCGAGTGCGGATGAGACAGTGCCTTGTTCTCGCTGGCCAATGCCGCCGCGGTCACCTGGGCGATCATGAAGCCGGAGTTCACGCCGCCATTGGCCACCAGGAACGGCGGCAGTTGCGACATGTGCTTGTCCATCATCAGCGAGATGCGGCGTTCGCTCAGGGAACCGATTTCAGCGATGGCCAGGGCCATGTTGTCGGCGGCCATGGCCACCGGTTCGGCGTGGAAGTTACCACCGGAGATCACATCGCCTTCAGCGGCGAACACCAACGGGTTGTCGGAAACGGCGTTGGCTTCGATGGCTAACACTTCGGCAGCCTGGCGGAACTGGGTCAGGCAGGCGCCCATGACTTGCGGCTGGCAGCGCAGGGAGTACGGGTCCTGGACCTTTTCGCAGTTCTGGTGCGAGTCGGACACTTCACTGCGCTCACCCAGCAGATCGCGGTAAGCGGCAGCGGCGTCGATCTGGCCTTTCTGACCGCGAGCCGCATGAATGCGGGCGTCGAATGGCGAGCGCGAGCCCAATACCGCTTCAACCGTCATACCACCAATGGCCAGGGCGCCGGCGAACAGGTCTTCGCCTTCGAACAGACCGCGCAATGCATAAGCGGTGGACACCTGAGTACCGTTGAGCAGCGCCAGACCTTCTTTCGCGGCCAGGGTCAGCGGTGTCAGACCTGCGACTTTCAGCGCTTCGGTGGCTTCCATCCATTCGCCTTTGTAGCGCGCCTTGCCTTCACCCAGCAGCACCAGCGACATGTGCGCCAATGGCGCCAAGTCGCCGGAGGCACCGACTGAACCTTTCAATGGAATGTGCGGGTAAACCTCGGCATTGATCAGGGCGATCAGTGCGTCGATCACGACGCGACGAATACCGGAGAAGCCACGGCTCAGGCTGTTGACCTTGAGCACCATGACCAAGCGAACCAGTGCGTCGCTGATCGGCTCGCCGACACCGGCGGCGTGGGACAGCACCAGCGAGCGCTGCAGGTTTTCCAGGTCTTCGCTGGCGATGCGGGTCGAGGCCAGCAGGCCGAAACCGGTGTTGATGCCATAAGCGGTGCGGTTCTCGGCGAGGATCTGTTCCACGCAGGCAACGCTGGCTTCGATCTGGGCCGAGGCACTGTTGTCGAGGGTGATTTTGACCGGTTGCTGATAAACATCACGCAGTTGGGCAAGGCTCAGTTGGCCGGGAATCAAATTAAGCGCAGTCACATTCATTCTCCTTTTGAGAGTTTTTTATTAACTAACCAGACGCTCCGGAGATGTCCGTTGTCCGTCGCTTCCCGACTTGTTGAGAGGGGCTGGCGCCTTGGCACGCTGGTGTTGTGGATTTCAGTTCAGGTTCGGTAAAGCCTTGTGCAACAAAATCGGGTCTTTCAAAACACTGGCAGCGGCAGCAATGTCCGGTGCCAGCCAGCGGTCCTGGTCGTAGGCCGGGACTCGTTCACGCAACAGGCGCCAGGCGGCATCGGTGCCTGCGCCGAAGCGTTGTTCCTTGAGAAATTCAAACGCCTGAGCCGCCAGCAAGTACTCGATGGCGAGGATCTGCGTGCAGTTTTCCAACGCGCGATGCAGCTTCAGCGCCGCATTGGTGCCCATGCTCAAGTGGTCTTCCTGCAAGCCCGAGGTGACATAGTTGTCGAGCACCGCCGGTTGCGCCAGTTGACGATTTTCCGCACACAGGGACGCGGCAACGTACTGGACGATCATCATCCCGGAATTCACCCCGGGATTGGCCACCAGAAACGCCGGCAGACCGCTGACGTGCGGGTTGATCAAGCGGTCCAGCCGACGCTCGGCGATGGAGCCGATTTCGGCCATGGCGATCGCCAGCAAATCCGCCGCCAATGCCACTGACTGACCGTGCGGGTTGGCTTGGGACACCACCCGGAAGTTGTCCGGCGTGCCCAGCAGCATCGGGTTGTCGGTGACAGAGTTGAGTTCGGTTTCAATCTGCTTTTTCGCGTGTTCAAGTTGATCGCGAGCGGCGCCGTGGACTTGCGGGATCGAACGGATGCTCAACGCATCTTGAGTGCGAATGCCCTTGCTGCTGGCAATCACTTCACTGCCATCGAGCAGCGCCCGCAGGTTGATGCCGACTTGCTGCATGCCCGGGTGAGGCTTGAGCGCGATGATCTCGGCATCGAACGCGGCAATCTGGCCACGCTGAGCTTCGAAGCTCATGGCACCGATCACATCGGCCCACTGCACCAGACGCGTCGCATCGGCAATTGCCAGGCAGCTGAGACCGGTCATGCATGGCGTGCCGTTGACCAGGCACAAACCATCTTTGGCGCCGAGCTGAACCGGTTGCAGACCTTCCTCACTCAAGGCCTGTTGCGCGGTAACGATCTGCCCGCGATAGCTGACATTGCCAACACCCAGCAGCGTGATTCCAATGTGGGCCATGTGGGTCAGGTAGCCCACCGAGCCCTGGGATGGCACTTGCGGGGTGATGCCGCGATTGAGCAGTGCCAACAAGGCTTCGACCACCCGGCGATGAATGCCGGATTTGCCATGGCTATAGTTGCGAATAGCGGCGCAGATGATTGCGCGGGTCTGTTCGTCGGCCAATGGCGCGCCGACGCCACAGGCGTGACTGAGCAAGGTGTTGCGCGACAGTTGGCTGAGTTGTTCGCCTTTGAGCGAGACGTTGCACAAGGCGCCCAGGCCGGTGTTGACGCCGTAGGCACGCTCGCCGCTGGCGACGATGCGCTGGACGATCGCCTGGGCGTTCTCGATCCGCGCCCAGATCTGGGGCGACAGCTCGAGCTGCGCGCCGTGACGAGCGACTGCGACCACATCCTGCCAGCGCAACGGAGCGTCAGCGATAACGATTTTTTCAGCCTGGGACATCTGGAGCCTCATACAAAATTCTGTTGATCAATGAAACCCTGTGGCGAGGGGGCTTGCCCCCGTTCGAGCGCGAAGCGGTCGCAGTTTTTTGGGTCTGCTGCGCAGCCCAACGGGGGCAAGCCCCCTCGCCACAATAGATTTCACCACCCGCAAATCTCTCAAACCACCGCAGCCCGCCGCTGTACGAACCGGTCCACATACTCATCCGCCGGCGAATGCAGGATTTCTCGTGGCGTGCCGACCTGAATCAGCCGGCCATCCTTGAGGATCGCGATGCGGTTGCCGATGCGCACGGCCTCGTCGAGGTCGTGGGTGATGAAGACGATGGTCTTGTGCAGGGTCTTTTGCAGCTCCAGCAACTGGTCCTGCATCTCCGCGCGGATCAGCGGGTCGAGGGCGCTGAAGGCTTCATCCATCAAGATGATGTCGGTGTCCGCCGCCAAGGCGCGAGCCAGGCCCACACGCTGACGCATGCCGCCAGAAAGCTGATGCGGGTATTTGTTTTCGTAGCCCTTCAGGCCCACGGTGTTGATCCAGTGCAACGCACGCTCGGCACACATCTGCTTGCTCTCGCCACGCACTTTCAAGCCATAGGCGACGTTATCCAGCACGGTCTTGTGCGGCAGCAGGCCGAAGCTCTGGAACACCATGCTGATCTTGTGCCGACGAAATTCGCGCAGGGCTTCCATGTCGTATTGCAGGATGTCCACGCCGTCCACCAGGATCGCGCCGCTGGTAGGGTCGATCAGGCGATTGAAGTGGCGCACCAGGGTCGACTTGCCGGAACCCGACAGGCCCATGATCACGAAGATCTCGCCAGTGCCAATGCTCAGCGACAGGTCATTCACGCCGACCACGCAGCCGGTTTCGGCCAACACCTGGTCTTTGGTCTTGCCCTGGCCAATCATGCCCAGCGCATCCTTGGAACGGTTGCCGAAAATCTTGAAGACGTTTTTGACTTCAATCTTGCTGATGGCTTCGTTGCTCATTTGCTCACCTCATGCCGTGGCCGACCATACGCCTGAGTAATGCGGTCGATGACCACTGCCAGAATCACGATCGCCAGACCGGCTTCAAGGCCACGTCCGACGTTGAGGGTCTGAATCCCCACCAACACATCTTCACCCAAGCCACGGGCACCGATCATCGAGGCGATTACCACCATCGACAGGGCCATCATGGTGGTCTGGTTGATCCCGGCCATGATGCTCGGCAGGGCCAGCGGCAGTTGCACGCCAAACAGTTGCTGCCAGCGATTGGCGCCGAAAGCGTTGATCGCTTCCATCACTTCACCGTCGACCTGACGAATACCCAGATCAGTCAGGCGGATCAGCGGCGGCGCGGCGTAGATCACCGTGGCGAAAATCGCCGGGACCTTGCCCAGGCCGAACAGCATCAGCACCGGGATCAGGTACACGAAACTCGGCATGGTCTGCATGATGTCCAGCAGCGGCATCAGCACCGAACGCAGGCGATTGCTGCGCGCCGAGAGAATACCCAGCGGAATGCCGATCAGCACCGAGATGACCGTCGCTACCATCATCAGCGCCAGGGTCTGCATCAGCTTGTCCCAGAGGCCGACCGCACCCACCAGGAACAGCAGACCGACGATGACCGACGTGGTCACGACTTTGCGGGTCGCGTGCCAGGCAACGCCCGCCACGATCGCCAGCATCAGCCACCAGGGCGCCGCACGCAGCAGCCCTTCGAGATTGACGATGGCCCACAACAGGGTGTCGGAGATGCTGCGGAACACATCGCCGTAGTTGGTGACCAGCGTATCGACCCAACTGTTGACCCAGTCGGCGATGGAAAAGGTAAAGCTTTCGGGAAACATAAAAAGACTCTCAATCAAGGGGTTGCGATCAAGCATCCGACTGCCGTTGCCGACAGTCGGAGACACTCGACCTACAAGGCCGCGTCGATCTTTTTGGCTGCGTCTTCGCTCACCCACGCGTGCCAGACTTCAGGATGTTCCTTCAGGAAGATCTTGGCCAGTTTTGGCGATTCGATCCGCTCTTTGGCCATGCGCCCGAGGTTCTGATTCAGCAGGTCGATCGGCAGGTTGACCTTTTCCAGCACGGCCACCAGTTCCGGGGCTTGCTCGTGGAAGGTCTTGGACAGGCCGACCTTGATGGTCACGCTCTTGTCCACGCCTGGCTTCTCTTCGAGTTTGACCAGGTCGACCTGGCCCATCAGCGGGGTTGGCGACCAGTAGTAGAAAAGGATCGGTTCGCCACGCTTGTAGCTCGACAGCACCGCCGCATCCAGCGCCGGGCCAGTGCCTGGGCGGAAGTTGGTGTAGGTGCTTTCCAGACCATAGCTTTTGAGCATTTCGCTGTTGTCCAGCTCACAGGTCCAGCCGGCCGGGCAGTTGTAGAAACGGCCCTTGGATGGCTCTTCCTGATCCTTGAACACGGCAGCGTATTTGCCCAGATCGGCGATCGCTTTCAGGTCCGGGGCTTTTGGCTCCAGCTTGCGCTTGGCATCGCCTTCGATCACGTAACGCGGCACGTACCAGCCTTCGATCGCGCCAACGACCGGAGCGCCGACACCGATAACCTTGCCGGCCTTCTCGGCCTTGTTCCAGACTTCGCTACGACCGACCCACTCTTCGGCAAACACTTGAATGTCGTTGCTGCTCAGGGCGTTTTCCATGGTGATGGAGTTGCCCGGCAGGCTGTCGGTCTTGCAGTCGTAACCTTTCTCCAACACGATTTGCATCACGTCGGTCAGCAGCATGCCGCTTTCCCAGTTCAGGCCGGCGAATTTCACCGGTTTGCCCGATTCGCACCAGCCAGCCGCCTGAGTGGCGCCGGCACTGGCCAACAGGCCCATGGAAAGCAATGTGGTCAGCAGGGTCTTGTTCGATTTCATTGTTTGACGCTCCTAATCATGAGTTGGCTTACGGCAGTCAAGAGGCATCCAGCCCTGTCCACGTCCAATCAGGCCTGCGCCGCAGCGCGACTGGCCCCGCTTGTTATAGGTGCTGCATCGCTGTCCTGCTCGACCGGCAGGATCAGTTGATCGGGTACTGCGCTGTGCCATTTTTTCGCGCACACGTAATACAGAGCCGCGGGAAGCACCAGACCGATGATCCAGGAAATATCCACACCACCCAGAGCGTCCACCAGCGGACCGGTATAGAACTTGGTAGCGATGAACGGCAATTGCACCAGCACACCGAAGACATAGACGCTGATACCGAGGGGGTTCCAACGGCCGTAGCGACCGTTCGGATCGCCCAGCGCTGGCACGTCATAGCGCTCGCGAGTGATGCAGTAGTAGTCCACCAGGTTGATCGCGCTCCATGGCGTGAAAAAAGCCAGCAAAAACAGGATGAAGGACTTGAACGCACCGAGGAACGAGTGCTGACCGAGCAACGCGATCAGGGTCGCAGTGCCGACGATGACCAGCACGAAGACCAGACGCTGCAAGCGCGTTACCCGCAGGTCTCCACGGAAACCGCTGATGATGGTCGCAATGCACATGAAGCTGCCGTAGGAGTTCAGCGTTGAAATGGTGACCTTGCCGAACGCGATGCTGAAGTACAGCAGCGCAGCGGTGGCACCGCTGCCGCTCAAACCAACGATGTAGGCCACTTCGTGGCCGGCGAATTTTCCGTTGGCCATGGCGGCGGCAAACACACCGAGGATCATCGCCACCTGTGCGCCAATGACCGAACCCGCGCCGGCGGCGAAAAAGGTTTTCACCGAAGACGTGCTGCTCGGCAGATAGCGTGAATAGTCAGCCACGTACGGGCCGAAGGCGATCTGCCAGGACGCCGCGAGCGATACCGCGAGCAGGAAGCTGGTCCAGCTGAAGTGGCGGATTTGCAGGAGTGCGCCAACGTCAGTCTGGCTCATCAGGCGACTGAACAGGTAAACGAAGGCAATCACGCCAATGACACTGGCGACACGGCCGATGAAATGGATCACCCGATAACCGAGCACCGTGACCAGCACGATGACACTGGCGAAGATAAGGATCCCGACGCTGTCGCTAACGCCAAACAACTGGCCCAGCGCCTGGCCGGAAAGCACGGTGCCCGTTGCGGTGAAGCCCAGGTACATCAGGCACACCAGCACGATCGGGATCGCCGCGCCATACACGCCGAACTGTACCCGGCTGGAGATCATCTGCGGCAGGCCAAGCTTGGGCCCTTGCGCCGCATGCAGCGCCATTACGCCACCGCCGAGCAGTTGACCGATCAACAGACCGATCAACGACCAGAACACATCACCGCCCAGCACCACGGCCAGGGCCCCGGTCACAATTGCGGTGATTTGCAGGTTGGCACCCATCCACAGGGTGAACTGGCTCAACAGACGACCGTGTCTCTCCGCTTCCGGGATGTAGTCGATCGAACGTTTCTCGATCAACGGTTTACTGCCTGCACGATCGTCATTAACAGCCATGATTCAACCTCTGTGGATTGTTCTGGGTATTTTCTTGTACTGGCTTTTGTAGGAGTGAGCCTGCTCGCGATCGCGGTGTGTCAGTCAGCAAAGATGCTGAATGTGCCGGCCTCATCGCGAGCAGGCTCGCTCCTACAGGGGGCAAGCATTACTTGCCGGTGATCATCGGCAGGTTCAGACCCTGCTCCTTGGCACAGTCGATTGCGATCTGGTAACCCGCATCGGCGTGACGCATGACACCGGTAGCCGGGTCGTTATGCAGCACGCGAGCGATACGCTCGGCCGCTTCGTCCGTACCGTCGCAGACAATCACCATGCCCGAGTGCTGGGAGAAGCCCATGCCGACGCCGCCGCCGTGATGCAGGGAAACCCAGGTCGCACCGCTCGCGGTGTTGAGCAGAGCGTTAAGCAGTGGCCAGTCGGACACGGCGTCGGAACCGTCCTGCATCGATTCGGTTTCGCGGTTCGGGCTGGATACCGAGCCGGAGTCCAAGTGGTCGCGACCGATCACGATCGGCGCCGACAACTCACCGCTGCGAACCATTTCGTTGAACGCCAGACCGAGCTTGGCGCGCAGGCCCAGGCCAACCCAGCAGATACGTGCCGGCAGACCCTGGAAGCTGATGCGCTCGCGCGCCATGTCCAGCCAGTTGTGCAGGTGGGCGTCGTCCGGGATCAGTTCTTTTACCTTGGCGTCGGTTTTGTAGATGTCTTGCGGATCGCCCGACAGTGCAGCCCAACGGAACGGACCGATACCGCGGCAGAACAGCGGACGGATGTAAGCCGGTACGAAACCCGGGAAGTCGAATGCGTTCTCGACGCCTTCTTCTTGGGCCATCTGACGAATGTTGTTGCCGTAGTCGAAGGTCGGAATACCCATTTTCTGGAAGTCGAGCATCGCTTTAACGTGCACGGCCATGGACTGCTTGGCGGCTTTGACGACAGCGGCTGGCTCGGTTTTGGCGCGAGCGCGGTACTCTTCCCAGGTCCAGCCGGCTGGCAGGTAACCGTTGAGTGGGTCGTGGGCGCTGGTCTGGTCGGTGACCATGTCTGGGCGCACGCCGCGCTTGACCAGTTCCGGCAGGATTTCAGCCGCGTTACCCAACAGGGCGATGGAAATCGCTTTGCCTTCCTTGGTGTATTTGGCGATGCGGGCCAGCGCGTCGTCGAGGTCGGTGGCTTGTTCATCGACATAACGGCTGTTCAGGCGGAAATCGATGCTGACCTGCTGGCATTCGATGTTCAGCGAGCAAGCGCCGGCCAGGGTTGCAGCCAGAGGCTGAGCGCCGCCCATGCCGCCGAGGCCTGCGGTCAGGACCCAACGACCTTTGAGGTCATCGTTATAGTGTTGGCGACCGGCTTCGACGAAGGTTTCGTAGGTGCCCTGAACGATGCCCTGGCTGCCGATGTAGATCCAGCTGCCGGCGGTCATCTGGCCGTACATGGCCAGGCCTTTGGCGTCCAGTTCGTTGAAGTGTTCCCAGTTCGCCCAGTGTGGCACCAGGTTGGAGTTGGCGATCAGCACGCGTGGGGCGTTGCTGTGGGTCTTGAACACGCCGACCGGCTTGCCGGATTGCACCAGCAGGGTCTCGTCGTCGTTCAGGTTGGTCAGGCTTTCGACGATCTTGTCGTAGCATTCCCAATTACGTGCCGCACGACCGATACCACCGTAAACCACCAGTTCTTTAGGGTTCTCGGCGACTTCCGGGTCGAGGTTGTTCATCAGCATGCGCAGCGGCGCTTCAGTCAGCCAGCTCTTGGCGGTCAGCTTGTTACCGCGGGCAGCGCGGATTTCGACGTTACGGTACTTAGTGGGCTTATTGTCAGTCACGAAAAAGACTCCTCATCAATCAATCCAAACCAACCCTGGCGGTGGGCAAGCCAGCCTGTGCGCGCCAAAGCGCCACAAGCGAATCAGTGGACGTTGCGAGGAGTCTCGATCGACTCATACGCATACGTCTTTACTTGTACATACAAGCATATGCAATCAAGCGGCCAACTTGCTGGATGGGTGCTCAAGAAAAGTTTTGAACATGGCTGGAGAGCGCCTGAATCAAGGGTTCTGGCGAAGATGAAATTTTTCTGGGGGATTTTGCGAAGGGCGTGACGGTTGTTACTTGAGCGTGGTTTTGCGCCACACTGGGGCGTTCGGTAACAAAGTGGTGCGCAATGGGAAACGGCGTGGGCTACTGCTTTGTGGCGAGGGAGCTTGCTCCCGCTGGGCTGCGAAGCAGACCCAAAAACCGGAGCAAGTGGTGTGTCAGATGAAACCGGCATGCTGGATGACGACTGCTGCGCAGCCGAGCGGGAGCAAGCTCCCTCGCCACAGTTAACCGCGTGCGATCAGCTCGATCACACAGCACTGGCCCTTGATGGAGATATCCAGCAGGCCAACGTTACCGTCCAGTTGCAGACAATCATGACGCCCTAGCTGAGAGGCGCTGTTATCAACCACCACTTCAAGCTGTTCAGACACGCTGAACACCAGCACGGTGCCGGCCGAACTGAAAAACCGCTGATCACCCCCCAACCATTGCAACCGCGCGCTGTAACGGTCCGGCGCATAAATCAGGTTGAAGTCGCGAATCGGTCCGCCGAGCAATGTGCAGGACACATGACTCTCGCCACTGAAAGCAAACGGGTCCAGCGGTAACAACGGCCGCGTGTCCTGGCCGTCGACGCGCAAGCTCATGCCCTCGCCTTGCAGCACGGTGATCACCCGCTCATAGCCGGCAAAGGTTGAAAACCCGCCCGACTCACCAATATCGGCAATCGACAGACGCCAGCCGAAACCCTCAAGGCCAGCACCTCCATCACGGGTGATTTCTTCAGTGCTGCCGCCGCCGTTTTTCCACGGCATACGCGGGTAATCGGCCGCGTGTAAAACTTTCAACTGGCTCATTTCGGGCTCTTTATTTATGGAACCGTCCTTCCAGACGATGACGGGAACCGGGGTGGATCAAACGGGCGGCGGTCACGGGCTGACGACCAGACCAGGTGCGGCGACGAATCAGCAGGCAAGGCTCGCCCTTTTCAATCTGCAGCAACTTGCATTCGGACGGCTCGGCGAGAATCGCTTCGACCACGTGCTCGCCTTCGGTCAACGGCGCGACCTGGTTCAGATAGGCGTAAGGCGTTTGCAGGGTGAAGTCTTGCTTGAGGTAGTCCGGCGCCACCAGCGCGTTGACGAAACGGTCTTCGATTTGCACCGGAATATCGTTTTCGAAATGCACGATCAGCGAGTGGAAAACTTTCTGGCCTTCGCGCATGTCCAGGGCCACGGCCCGCTCGGAACCGGCGGCCTCTTCTTCGAGGGTGATCACCTTGCAGGTGTGGCGATGGCCGCGGGAGGCGATCTCGTCGGCGATGTTGTGCACTTCAAACAAAGCAGACTGACTTTTCGGCTCGGCGACGAACGTACCGACACCCTGCATGCGCACCAGCAAGCCGTCGGCGGTCATCTCGCGCAGGGCGCGGTTGATGGTCATGCGGCTGAAACCCAGCTGATTGACCAACTCGCTTTCCGACGGGACGCGGTAGTGCGGCGGCCAGTTTCCACTGTCGATCTGCTGGGTGATCATCTGTTTGACGCGGGCGTACAAGGGCGCCGGACTGTCGCCCAGATTGGCGCTCAGATTGGCATTCGGCGGCAATGTGGCAGAGGGAGTCGGCACGGTTAATCCTTGTTCATCTATGAGAGTTGCTAGCTTGCCGGAGTTTACCGAGCAGGCAAACGTCTGTATATGTATATACAAATAACACACGATGGGGTGCTGAACCATGTCCGCCTTCTTTGCCGAACGCGCGCTGCTGCCTAGTGGATGGGCCAACAATGTACGTCTTGAGGTCAGCGCCGATGGCGTGCTGACCCATATCCAGGCCGATTCTCACGCAGATGACGCCGAACGGCTGAGCGGTCCGCTACTGCCGGGGATGCCGAATTTACACTCCCACGCCTTCCAGCGCGCCATGGCCGGGCTGGCGGAAGTGGCGGGCAATCCAAATGACAGTTTCTGGACCTGGCGCGATTTGATGTACCGGCTCGTCGGAAAAATCAGCCCGGACCAACTCGGCGTCATCGCCCGTCAGCTGTACATCGAAATGCTCAAGGCCGGTTACACCTCGGTCGCGGAATTTCATTATGTACACCACGATACGAGCGGCCAACCGTACGCAGACCCGGCCGAACTGGCGTTGCGCATCAGCCAGGCCGCCAGCTCCGCCGGTATCGGCTTGACCCTGCTGCCAGTGCTCTACAGCCACTCCGGTTTTGGTGGCCAGGCCCCGAACGAAGGTCAGCGCCGCTTTATCAACAGCACCGAAAACTACCTGAAACTCCAGTCGCGCTTGCAGCCGATCCTGGCGCAACAGCCGGCGCAGGCATTGGGTTTGTGTTTCCACTCGTTACGCGCGGTCACCCCGCAGCAGATCAGTGAAGTGCTGGCGGCCAGCGACAAGCAGTGCCCGGTGCACATTCACATTGCCGAACAGCAGAAGGAAGTCGATGACTGCCTGAGCTGGAGCGGTCGCCGTCCGTTGCAATGGCTGTACGAAAACACCGACGTCGATCAGCGCTGGTGCCTGGTCCACGCGACCCACGCCAACCCGGAAGAAGTCACGCTCATGGCCAAGAGCCGCGCCATCGCGGGTCTATGCCTGACCACCGAAGCCAACCTCGGCGACGGGATTTTTCCGGCAGTAGACTTCCTGGCGCAGGGCGGGCGCATGGGCATCGGCTCCGACAGCCATGTGTCGTTAAGCGTGGTGGAAGAATTGCGCTGGCTGGAATACGGCCAGCGTCTGCGCGATCAGCGGCGGAATCGTTTGTATGGCGCGGATCAGCCGATGGTCGGCCGCACACTGTATGACGCCGCGCTGGATGGCGGTGCCCAGGCGCTGGGGCAACCGATTGGCGCCCTGGAAGTCGGCAAGCGTGCGGATTGGTTGGTGCTCGATGGCAACGATCCGTATCTGGCAACGGCCAGTGGCGACGGGATTCTCAATCGTTGGCTGTTTGCCGGTGGTGACCGTCAGGTGCGGGATGTGCTGGTCAACGGCCAGTGGGTTGTGCGTGATGGGCGGCATGCCGGGGAAGAAGAGAGTAATCGGGCGTTTACCCAGGTGCTGCGCGAACTTCTGGGCTAACACCAAAAACAATGTGGGAGCGAGCCTGCTCGCGATGGGGCCATCAGATTCAACAATGAAGTTGACTGAAGGTCCGCTATCGCGAGCAGGCTCGCTCCCACAGAGTTATGCGTAATCAGTTGGAAGTCTTGGCCATCTTGGAATCCGACGCGCGCCAGATCAGTCGCGTCGTGTCATAACCCTGCTGACGCGCCTTGCTCAGCAGTTCTTCGCGCACGACACCATTGACCGTCGGGGTGCGCGACAGCAGCCAGAGGTGACGGCGGCTCGGGTCGCCGACAATCGCGGTCTTGTAATCATCGCTGACGTACAACACCCAGTACTCTCCCTTCGCCACACCCGGGATCAGTCGCGAGAACCAGGTATCGAACTCGACCCACAGCTTGTCGGCCTTGCCGGGCACCTGTGGATAAGCCGTGCCTTTGGCCTCTTCCCATTGCCAGTCCGACGTCAGGCAACGGTTCAGCACCGCCATGTCACCTTCAGGCTTGAGACTGTAATGGGCTTCGGATTGTGCGCAGTTGCGCTGAAAATACACCGGCAGACGCGCCAGTTCGTACCAGGTTCCCTGGTAGCGCTTGAGGTTGACCGTGTTGACGGTCTTGGGTGCCAACGGATCTACGCCAGAAGTGGCGCAGCCGGCCAATACCAGGCCGGCAAAAAGTACGATCAGTAACCGCTTCATTATTTTTTTCTCCCGTGGGCGAATAGCCCCGGTTTACTTCAGGCCTTGGCCAGAAAACATCAGCACTTTGTCACCGGCATACTGCACGCTGATAAAGCTGTTTTTGTCACCCCAGGTGCAACTGGACATGCCGAGTGCGCCGGAGCAATCGGCAGGTTTGCCCAGCAAGGTTTCAACCTCGGCCTTGGGCATGCCGGTCGACAGCTTCGAATAATTTTCTTGATTGATCTTGCCGCACGCTGCCAACAACACGCAGAACGAGAGCAAGGCGATAGATCGCAGCGACATGGTGTAACTCCTGGGGCGTAGGGAATGGCATGGCTGCCAAGCTGAAGCTTAGAAGAGAAAACCCTTGTCTGGTTCCCTGACCCTGCGGCTATTTGTTCGGCCATCCGTCTGCCTTTTACGATAAATCAGCCACTTTTTCGCGCCGTTGAGTATTTCGTCGGTTTTCCCGCAGGCCGCCTAATCTTTGGCGCCGGCCAGTCGACATAGAAGCAGTGTAAAGCCTTCCACTGTGGCAAATTGACACCCCTGTTGACCAGCCCTTCGCGGTAGCTCATTTAATGACCAGAAACATGAAATTCAGCCACAAAATCCTGTTGGCCGCCGCCCTTGTGGTGGCCGTTGCATTCGTCTGTTTCATCCTGTTCAACGATTACCGCCAGCGGCAGACTCTGCGCAGCAGTACCGAGTCCTCGATGCAGGAACTCGGCAGCCTGACCACCAGCAACATTCAGACCTGGCTGGAAAGCCGCATTCAATTGCTGCAATCGCTGTCCCAGCAAATCGCTGTGGACGGCAGCGCCCAGGCCAATCTCAAGCGCGCCATCGACCTGCCGGCCTACACCGGCAACTTCCAGCTGAGCTACTTCGGCGGCACCGATGGCGTGATGTTCTCAGTCCCGGCCGGCAATCGCGCCGCGGACTATGACCCGCGCGCTCGTGGCTGGTACAAGGCGGCCAACAACGCGCAACAGACCATCGTCACCGAACCCTACATTGCGGCATCGTCGGGCAAACTGGTGATTACCGTTGCCACGCCGGTGAAGCACCAGAATCAAATGATTGGCGTCGCCGGTGCAGACATTGATCTGTCCAGCGTCAGCGCGATCATCAACTCGCTGAACTTCGGCGGTCATGGCCATGCGTTTATCGTCAGCGCCGACGGCAAGATCCTGATCCACCCGGACAGCAAACTGGTGCTCAAGAACCTGGCTGACGCGTACCCCAACGAGGCGCCGAAAATCAGCCCGGGCCTGAAGGAAGTCGAACTGGACGGAAAAACCCGGTTCATCTCCTTCACTCACGTCAACGGCGTGCCGTCTGCAGACTGGTACGTGGCGCTGGTGCTGGATAAAGACACCGCGTTCTCGATGCTCAGCGAATTCCGTACCTCGGCGATCATCGCCATGATCATTGCCGTGGTGATCATCATCGCGCTGCTGAGCATGTTGATCCGCGTGCTGATGCAACCGCTGCTGACCATGGGCCGCGCCATGCATGACATCGCCGAGGGCGAAGGCGACCTGACCAAACGCCTGACCATTCACGGCCAGGATGAATTCGGTGCGCTGGGCACTTCGTTCAACCGTTTTGTGGAACGCATTCATACCTCGATCCGCGAAGTGTCCTCGGCCACCGGCCAGGTCAACGAAGTCGCCTTGCGGGTCGTCGCGGCATCCAACTCGTCAATGTTCAACTCCGATCAGCAGGCCTCACGCACCAGCAGCGTGGCGGCAGCAATCAACGAATTGGGCGCCGCCGCCCAGGAAATCGCCCAGAACGCCGCCCTCGCCTCGCAACATTCGAGCGACGCCCGCGCCTTGGCCGAAGACGGTCAGCAAGTGGTGGATAAAACCATCGCCGCCATGCAGCAGCTATCGGCAAAAATCAGCGATTCCTGCGGCAACATCGAAACCCTGAACAGCAACACAGTGAACATCGGCCAGATTCTGGAAGTAATCACCAGCATCTCGCAGCAAACCAACCTGCTAGCGCTCAACGCGGCCATCGAAGCGGCCCGTGCCGGTGAAGCCGGCCGTGGTTTTGCCGTGGTTGCCGATGAGGTGCGCAACCTCGCCCACCGCACTCAGGATTCGGCGCAGCAAGTGCAGAAGATGATCGAAGAACTGCAAGTCGGCGCCCGGGAAGCGGTCAGCACCATGACCGACAGCCAGCGCCAGAGCGAAAGCAGCGTCGGCATCGCCAACCAGGCCGGTGAGCGCCTGGGCAGCGTGACGCAGCGCATCGGTGAGATCGACGGGATGAACCAGTCCGTGGCCACCGCGACTGAGGAGCAAACCGCTGTGGTGGAGTCGATCAACGTCGACATCACCGAGATCAACACGTTGAACCAGGAAGGTGTAGAGAACTTGCAGTCGACTTTGCGTGCGTGCGCTGACCTTGAGCAGCAGGCGGCGCGGTTGAAGCAGTTGGTGGGTAGTTTCAGGATTTAACTGCCAGTCACTGATCGTTCCCACGCTCTGCTTGGGAATGCCTCAACGGACGCTCCGCGTTCGGCTCTGGAAGGGACGCGGAGCGTCCCGGGCTGCATTCCCACGCGGAGCGTGGGAACGATCAAAGCTAGAAGCGGGATCCAGGCCCTGAAAGAAACTCAACTTCCTCCGCCGTAGACTCACGCCCCAGCACCGCATTGCGATGGGGAAACCGTCCAAATCGCGCAATGATCTTCTGATGCCGCTCGGCATAATCCAGGTTGTCGGCAAACACCGCCCGATCCGCCTCCGGTTGCTGTTCAACCAGATCAAGAAACCGCGAAACCGCTTCGTTCTGCACCGCCAGATTTTCGCAGTGCTCAAACACCAGATAGATAAACACCCGCTGGATCGGCCGCAGTTGCCGATCGAAATCCGCAGCAATGCCTTGCGCTACCAGTGCCTGAGCCCTGAGATCGCCTGAAAAGGATTTGGGGGTATCGCGAAAGATCATTCGCGGAAGTTGATCGAGTAGCAGCACCAAGGCCAGCCAACCTTCAGGGTGTTGCACCCATTCGGTCAAACCGCCGGCCAGTGCCTGCTCGACCAGGTCCCCGAAACGCGTCCGCGCTTCGAGGTCCTGGCTGTCGCGCTTGCCGAACCATAACTTGCCCTTGTCAGCCGCTATTTCGTTGGGTGATTCGAAAGATCCAAACCACCATTCGAGTAACGGCTGCCAGGGCGCGGTCATGGTTTATTCCTTGTGGTAAGCCGTGACGCGGGCAACTTCTTCTTTCGAACCGAGGAACACCGCAACACGCTGGTGCAGGCCTTCCGGCTGGATGTCGAGGATGCGCTGGTGGCCGTCAGTGGATGCGCCACCCGCTTGTTCCACCAGGAACGACATTGGGTTGGCTTCGTACATCAGGCGCAGTTTGCCCGGCTTCGACGGCTCGCGGCTGTCGCGTGGGTACATGAACAGACCGCCGCGGGTCAGGATGCGGTGCACGTCTGCGACCATCGCCGCGACCCAGCGCATGTTGTAGTTCTTTTTCAACGGGCCTTCTTCGCCAGCCAGCAATTCGCTGACGTAGCGTTGTACCGGAGCTTCCCAGTGCCGCTGGTTGGACGCGTTGATCGCGAACTCCTGAGTGGACTCCGGGATCTTGATGTCTTCATGGGTCAGCACGAAGCTGCCCATTTCGCGGTCCAGGGTGAAGCCTTTCACACCGTCGCCCAGGGTCAGGATCAACATGGTCTGTGGACCATAGATGGCATAACCGGCGGCCACTTGCTGGGTACCTGGCTGCAGGAAAGCCTTTTCATTCAAGGGCTCGTTCTGGCTCAGGTATTCGTTCGGGCAACGCAGTACCGAGAAGATGGTGCCGACCGGCGCGTTGATGTCGATGTTCGACGAACCGTCCAGTGGGTCAAATACCAGCAGGTACGCGCCTTTCGGGTATTTGCCCGGGATCTGGTAGGCGTTGTCCATTTCTTCGGACGCCATGCCGGCCAGGTGACCGCCCCACTCGTTGGCTTCGAGCAGGATTTCGTTGGAGATCACGTCGAGTTTCTTCTGCACTTCGCCCTGGACGTTTTCAGTGCCCATGCTGCCCAGAACACCACCCAGGGCGCCTTTGGAGACGGCGTGGTTGATTTCCTTGCAGGCACGCGCCACCACTTCGATCAGGAAGCGCAGATCGGCAGGAGTGTTGTTGCTACGGGTCTGCTCAATCAAATAGCGACTCAAGGTAACGCGGGACATGGACGGCTCCGGTGGAATGGGGGGGGCTAAAAACCCGCGCAGTTTAACGCGAGTCGGGGCGCATTTCCTCCTATCAGACGTGATACACCCAATAGAGTTCATGTGCGGGGTTGAGCGTAGTTCGAAATGGGCATGTTTACCGACCGATAAACCGCTATCGCGAGCAGGCTCGCTCCCACACTGATCGCAATCCCCTGTGGGAGCGAGCCTGCTCGCGATTGGGGTGCAAAGCACCACCTTCAGGATTTGACGGGCGGCTTGCGCAGCAAGCTGAACGCCATGGCCCCCAAAAACAGCACACTGAGCAACAGCACCGCCCACAGCCCGAATTTCTTCCAGTTCGTGTCCGCCACCGCAGGCACGGTCGCCGCCGGAGTCACCACGACCCCACCCTCCACGGTCGCCTTGCCCAACGCCGCCAGCTTCGCAGCGCTGTAATCCGGAATAAGCGTCGACAACGGCAAGCTCGCCGCCTTCACCGTCGCACTCCCCAGCGCCAGCGTATAAGGCCCGGCGCCGCGCGCCAGGAACACCAGTTGCGTGGAGCGCACGGCAAACCGCACGGTCGGCGCTTCGGCGCCCAGGCCACCGCCGCGCTCATCCACCGTCAGCTTCAATTGCTGCACGGTCTGGCCCGGCAGCTGCAATTCGTTCTGCACCACGTCCTGGCCATTCTGGGTCAAGCGGTAGAGCAAACCGCTGGTCAGCGTTTGCCACGGCAGGCTGGTTTCCCGGCGACCCGACAACGTCACCGGTGCCAGGCTGTTGGGCTGATTCAGCTCGATCTGCAAGCGCTGGACATTCAACCCCATCGGCAATTGCCAGATGTACTCACCGGCCTTCACGCTGGTGCCAGCCAACGGTTGTGACCAGACCAACGGCAGCGGCAAGGTGCGAGGGTTGGTGCTTTCCAGTTGCGCCGAAGTCAGCGCTGGCGCCGATTGCGGTGAGCTCCACAGCAAACGCAGATAGCGCGCCGATTGCCCCGGCAGGCCGACTTCATGCTGCTCGACCCGTTCGTCGGCAAACGTCAGACGCGCCACTTGCCCTTCGCCCCACGACTGCCAATGCTGCAAATCGTCGCTGGCTTCGATGCTGAAACGCTGGAAGCCGTCGCGATCGCTGGTCCAATCGAGGATCAATTGCTGTAACGGCGCCTTGATTCGACTGGCATCGAGTAACCAGCCGCGCAGCTCTTCTTCGCCCGCCTCCAACTGGCTGGACGGCTGCACCTCGATCAACGTGCCGTTGGTGTTCGATTGCACGCGCACACTCGGCGCGCGTTCGGTGGCTTCCGCCGAGTTGTACAACGGGAACCACTTCACGTCGTGAAGTGTGCGGTTTTCGCGGGTCTGCGCGGGTTCTCGGGCCAGCGCATAAGCCTGAGGCTCACCGGCGGCGTTGAACACGCGTAGATCGCTGAGATCGGTTTGCCGCGCTTTCAGTTGCACGCCCAAGGGCAATTCCAGGCGATACCACGGGCCTTCGCCACTCACCGACAACGGCACCTGCGCGGCAAAGTCCGCCGGTTTTTCCTGCGCGCCGGCCGACAGCGTCACACCCAACACCACAGCCCCCCACCAGCCCAGGTTCAGTTTCTGACTCAAGACGACACTCCTTCGGTTTCAGGGGCCGGTTTTTCAACATCCGGCACAGCTTCGGCACGCTTGGGTGGCAATGGAGCGAAATAGCCCACCACCAACAGCAACACGCCAACGCCGATAAACGACACGATCCGCGCGAGCCCGCCGCGGTTACTCAATTCAACGAAGAACAGCTTGGCGACCACCAACGCGATCAGCGCCGCGCCGATCAGCCAGACTTCGCGGCGATGACGCAGATGCCCACCGATCATCAGACTCAGGGCCATCAGGGTCCAGACGATGGACAGGCCGGCCTGCACCAACATCGACCCAAGCAGCAGATCCAGCGCGTACGGCACGCCCCCCCAATGGTGAGCCGCGCGCATCACCAGCGCGGTGAAGAAGACGAACAGAGAAACCCCGGCGATCACTTGCGTGGCGTTATCGGCGTACTCCTTGCGAATTGCCAGTTGCGCCACGGCGCTGCGAGACCAGATGTAAACGCCGAACAGGGCAAACAGCAGGCCCAGCTCCAGCGGGTTGATCAGTGGCACATATGGCAACGGCTCGGCGGTGCCGTCACTGGCGATGTTCGCCAACCAAAACCAGCCGAGCATCAACAGTGCCAACGGCGCAGCGGCATAGACCCGGTACTCGCGGGGATAAGCCGACACCGGCCATGGCCATGCACGCGGTGCAGCCATCAGCACCAGATACAGGCTCGGCAGAATCGCCCAGCCCAACCAGCGCCAGGCGTTGTACTGTTCCGACAACAGCAGCAGACCGTAACGCAGCTCCAGGGCCAACACGCCGATCAACAGCCAGCAGCCGAGCACATGGGCGGTGCTCAGGGCTGTTGCGGGCAGCGTCGGCGCCAGACGCCGCAGCGAGATGAAATGCACGACAAACACCGCGATCCAAACCAGCCAGCCGAAGTTGGCGGCCGGGTGATAACGCGAATGCCAGGCCGCGAGCAGCACCATACCGGCAGCGGGAATCAGCAACGTGCAGAGCAAGCCCAGCGACGACCACTTCAGGCGCAGCGCCAATACCGTCCACAGTGCGACACTCACGGCGGCGACGGCCAGCAACAAGGTGGCTTGCAGATTCAACGGCGCAAAGCGCAGCACTTCACTGACCCACGCCAGCGCCCACCAACCCGCGCCCCACACCAGCAATACTTCGGACAAGCGCTGCAGGCTCAACCCATCGAAGGCCGAGGCATGGTTGCCGAGCTGCAAACGCCAGGCCCCGACGAAGGCGGCCAGCCCCAGCACCAGCGGCGTCCAGAAACCGCTATGCGCCAACGGTCGCAACCCTTCGCTGAGCAGCGGCCCGAGCAGGTCTGGCCCGGCGAAAAGGAACGCCGCGCCACCGATCACCTGCAACAGCAGACCAAAGACAAAACTCACGCGCTGCTTCAGGTACAGGCTCAGCCAGATGATGAACAAACCACTGGCGGCCCACACCGCGCTCGCGGTTTGCCATGGCAACACAAACAACACGGCAAGGTTGATCAGCACCAGGCCGGCCAGCAACACCACTGACAAACCGCGCAGCAAACGCACGTCGCTGCGCACCATTTCGTCGCGGGCCGCCAGCAACATCCCGGCGATCAACGCCAACCCGATCAGGGACGCGCTGAGCAAACCGCTCCAACCGGCGTTGAACACCGCGGCAGACTCGCCGCCCGCCCCTTGCAGCCGCAACAGGAACAACGCACCGCCAAGCAGTTGCACGGCGAACGCGGTGAACAGGAAGGTTCTCGATTGCAGGCGCAGGCCGACGAACAGCGTCGCCAACCCGGCCAGCGCCCAACTGATCGCCGTGCCGTGGGTGAAGAAAAACAGCGGCGCCAGCAGATAGAGGAACGTCAGCCCCAGACAGGCCAGTACCGGCAGTGCTTGGTGCTCCCACTGCGAGGCCTGTTCGGGCAACGCTTTGCGCAACTGGTAGAAGCTGAACAGCAGCGCCACGCCGAGCATCAACGCTCCCAGCGGTGCGCCATCGAGCAGGCTGCTCTCACCAGTCCGCAGCTCACTGAGAAAGGCCAGTGCCGAGCCCAGCTGCAGCAGCAAGGCAAAGGCTCGCGCCAGCGGTCGTTGTTGACGCAGACCGAGCCAGAAAATCCCCGCGCCTTCCACCGCCCAGGCAGCTGCGGTCCAACGCGCGTCGAGCCCCAAGGGAATCGCCAGGCTGGCGAAAATCACCCCCAACGCCAGACAGGTTTCCGCCAACAACAATGCTCGACCGCCCATCAGCAATCGGGCCAGCCCCATGTAAATCATGCCCAGTGCCAAGGCGCTGAAGGCGGCGGCAAATTCCAGATGCTCCACCAGCGCGAACTGCAAACCGAAACCCACCAGCGGAGGGGCGAACAGCATCGTGCCGTCGACGTAATCGCCCTTGCGCGCCGACCAGTGCAGCAGCGCCTCGCGGCTGTCGTCCTCGGGCGCATCGCTCATTTCCAGCAGTTTGCGCCGGGCGAACAACAAGCCGATGGCCAGGTACATCAGGAAAAACAGAATCAGGAACGGCTCGGTACTCCACAGCAATTCCGGTGTATAGGAACGCAGACCCCAGGCCAACCCGATGCCGAAGGTGCCGACAAAACCGATCAGGTTAAGCAGCCGCCAGGCCTTGAACCACGCGATGGCGAGGATGCCGGCATTGAGCAAGGCGAAGTAGCTGAACAGCGCGACATGGTTGCCGGCGCCGGTGGAGGTCAGGATCGGCGCGGCGAAACCACCCAGGGCAGCTGCGGCGGCCAAGCCCAAGGCGTTTTGGGTAATGGCGAGAATTGCCGAGAACACCGTCACCACCACCAACAGCCCCAGTGCAGCCGTGGGGTCGAGCAACGGATGCAAACGCATCGCGGCAAATACGGTCAGGTACAACACCGCGATCCCGGTACCTTGCAGCATCAACGCGTAATTGCTGTTGCGCAGACGCAGCAACCAGCCCAGCGCGAGCAAGCCCAAGGCCGCCGCCGCGACACCGGCGTAACGCAACTCGACCGGCACCACCATGCCTTCGGTGGCATAGCGCAACAGGAAGGCCAGGCCGAGGAACAACAGCACCACGCCAACTCGCAACACGGTATTACCGCCGAACAACCAGTTGCGCGCGCCGCTGATGGCGCGCTCGATGAAGTTCGGGCCGCGAGGCGCCGCCGGTTGTTGTGGTTCGCGGGCAACCGGTTCGGGTTTCCAGGCATCTGTCTGCGGACGACTGGCTTCGGCCGCGGCCGCTGTGATGGGTTCGAGTTCAGGCGGCAGCTCCCAGATCAGCTCCGGGGATGCGACAGGGGCTTGCTCGAGAATGATTTCAGGGGATGGAACCGGCTCGCTAGCCGCAGGTTCACTGGCTTCAGGTCTTTTGACGCCCGACACTTCCAGCAATGCCAGTCGCTGCTCGACCGCATGCAGCGCAACCTGCGCCTGATCGAGCAAGCGTCGCTGCTCGGCGCTTTGAGTACTCAAGCGGCCGATGCGGATGGCCTGGCCAATACCCAGCCCGAGCAAAGCGCCCAACAGCGCATCGCTGAACGACTCGTCGAGTAGCCAGCCCAGCAGCAGCCCAATCAGCATGAACATCCATTGCATGGTCGATATCCCTAAGCAGCCCCGCGGTGGGGCAAATCCGGGCGATACAGCGTCAACGCTCAGTCTAGTGAGCAGACACCCGGAGTCCAGTGTGAGAGCAGATTGCATCTGCACCACAAATCCAATGTGGGAGCGGGCTTGCTCGCGAAGAGGGCCTGACATTCGACAATGATGTTGAATGTCGGTCCGCTTTCGCGAGCAAGCCCGCTCCCACAAGGGTCAAGTTGGTGCTTAGTATATCGATCAGGCCCAACGGACGTTGGGCCTTGCGCACATTTGTTGCAGAAAGTTACTCCAAAGCCTTCCAGATATCCGTGGCGTACTCGCGAATGGTCCGGTCGGACGAGAACCAGCCCATCCGCGCGCTGCTCAATACCGCCGAGCGCCACCATTCTTTGGAGTCGTGCCAATGAGCCTCGACCCGCATCTGAGCGTTCCAGTAAGAATCGAAATCGGCGCAGACCAGGAAGCGGTCATAGTCCACCAGCGAATCAATCAGTGTGGTGTAGCGGGACGGATCGTCTGGTGAGAACACCCCTCCGCGAATCGCTTGCAACACATCGTTGAGTCGATGGGAGGCGGCAATGTCCGGTGCCGCGCTGAACTCATGGTTGAGCTTGCGCGCTTCCACTTGCTCGGCGCTGAGGCCGAAGATGAACATGTGTTCGACACCAATGCGCTCGCTCATCTCCACGTTGGCCCCGTCCAGGGTGCCAATGGTCAGCGCGCCGTTGAGGCCGAACTTCATGTTGCTGGTGCCCGAGGCTTCGAAGCCTGCGGTGGAAATCTGTTCCGACAAATCCGCCGCTGGAATGATGCTTTCGGCCAGGCTGACGTTGTAGTTGGGCAAGAACACCACTTTGAGCAAACCACGCACGGTCGGGTCGTTGTTGACCACCCGGGCGATGTCGTTGGTCAGTTTGATGATCAATTTGGCTTGGTGATAACTGGCCGCAGCCTTGCCGGCGAAGATTTTCACCCGCGGCACCCAGTCAATTTCCGGTTCGGCACGAATCGCCTGATACAGCGCAACGGTGTGCAGCAGGTTGAGCAACTGACGTTTGTATTCGTGGATCCGCTTGACCTGCACGTCGAACATCGCCGCCGGGTTGATCGCCACCCCCAGCCGTTCATGAATCAGGTACGCCAGGGCTTTCTTACTGTGCAACCGCTGTTCGGCGAACTGTTTGCGAAATGCAGTCTTCTCGGCAAACGGTTCCAGCCCTATCAGGCTTTCTTCGGGGTGATCCAGCAGATCCGGACCGAGGGCGTCGACCATCATCGAAGTCAGCTCGGGGTTGGCCTGGTAGAGCCAGCGGCGGAAGGTAATGCCGTTGGTCTTGTTGTTGATCCGCTCCGGATAGAGTTTATGCAACTCGGAAAACACTGTGCTGCGCATCAGCTGCGTGTGCAGGCCGGACACGCCGTTGACACTGTGAGAACCAAGGAATGCCAGGTTACCCATGCGCACGCGACGACCGTTGTCCTCCTCGATCAACGAGACCGCACGCAACACGTCGAAATCGTGAACGCCCTTGGCCCGCAATGAGTCGATGTGCTGGGCGTTGATCAAGTAAATGATCTGCATGTGCCGTGGCAGCATCCGCTCCATCAAACCGACCGGCCAGGTTTCCAGCGCCTCCGGCAACAGCGTGTGGTTGGTGTACGACAGCGTGTCGACCGTAACTTGCCAAGCCGCATCCCACGCCACGTCATAAACGTCGACCAACTGACGCATCAACTCGGCCACGGCAATCGAGGGGTGAGTGTCGTTGAGTTGAATGGCCGCGTGATCGCCCAGGGTCAGCACCGAGGTGTGCATGTTGCGATGGCGGCGCAACAAATCCTGCAGGGATGCAGCGACGAAGAAGTATTCCTGACGCAGACGCAGTTCCTGGCCGGCCTCGGTGCTGTCCGCCGGGTAGAGCACGCGGGAGATACTTTCGGCCCGGGCCACTTCTGCTACCGCGCCCAGGTGGTCGCCAGCGTTGAAGCGCTCCAGGTGCAACTCTTCCATGGCCCGGGCACGCCACAGTCGCAGCGTGTTGACACTTGCGCCGCGCCAACCGACCACCGGGGTGTCATAGGCAATGGCCCGCACGGTTTCCGCCGGGGACCAGACTTGCCTGGATTTGCCGTTTTCATCGGTCACGGTTTCGACACTGCCGCCGAAGCCGATCGGGTAGGCGACTTCCGGCCGTTCGAACTCCCACGGGTTGCCGAAATCCAGCCAGTGTTCGGTCTGCTCCTGCTGCCAGCCGTCGACGATGGCCTGACGGAACAAACCGTGTTCGTAACGAATGCCATAACCATGGCCGGCGATGCCGAGGGTCGACATGCTTTCCATGAAGCACGCCGCCAGACGCCCGAGGCCTCCGTTGCCCAGCGCCGCATCGGGCTCCAGCAGACGGATGCGTTCGATGTCGACGCCAAGTTCGGTCATGGCCTCGCGAGCTACATCAAGCAGGCCGAGATTGCTCAGGCTGTCATAGAGCAAGCGGCCGATCAGGAATTCAAGGGAGAGGTAATAGACCCGTTTCTGGCCTTTGCGGTAGATCTGCCGGGTGTGGTCCATCCAGTGCTCGACCATGTGATCGCGCGCCGCCAGGGCGATGGCTTCGAACCAGTCGTGGTCGAAGGCGTGATCAGGGTCTTTGCCCACCGCGTAGGTAAGCTTGGTCAAGACGGCGTCGCGGAATGCGGCCACCTCTGCTTCGCGAACAAGTGGTTCTTGAGTCATCGATAAGACCTCGAGCGAGCGTGAAGTTGTCTGAGCCTAGTCGGTCTGACAGACCATTGAGACTCTGGTTCGGCAGTTTTTCCTGTTTGTGCGAGCTATTCGTGTGAGAGAGATCGGCATTAGGTTATCGCGCCCCGAAACAATGCAGGGGCCGTGCCGGACACAGGGATTATTTTGCGCCAAGCGAAAAAATCTGGCGAAAGGTTGTTCAAAAATCCACCAGTCCCGGTATGATCGCGCGCCCTGATGCACACGCTGGTAACAACCGATGATGAAGCCCAACCTGATCGCCGCCGCGGAGATCGATCGCCTCGATACCTGGGCAAAATACTCTGCCCCAATGTGCGGTTCCTGCGTGTCCAGCTGCTGCACCTTGCCGGTCGAGGTCAAGATCAAGGATCTGATCCGTATCGGCATCGTCGACGAATTCGAGCGTGGCGATCCGCCGAAGAACATCGCCAAGCGTTTGCAGAAGGAAGGTATCGTCGAGCGCTATAACCAGAAGTCCGAGATCTTCACCCTTCAGCGCATGAGCAACAACGATTGCCTGTACCTGGATCGCAAGAGCCGTCTGTGCACTATTTATGATAAACGCCCGGATACCTGCCGCAATCACCCGAAGATCGGACCGCGGCCGGGGTATTGCGCGTACAAACCAAAAGAAGTGGTGCGCGAGAACAATCCGCGGACGCTGGACAAGTTTTAAACAATCGTTGAGTTCTTACCATGATCGTTCCCACGCTCCGCGTGGGAATGCAGCCCGGGACGCTCCGCGTCCCAAAGCGGACGCAGAGCGTCCATTGAGGCATTCCCACGCAGAGCGTGGGAACGATCATCAAACCCCAGACAAACAAAAACGCCCCCGACCTTGCGGTCGGGGGCGTTTTTTTAAGCGTTAACTAAGTCGAAACTCAGTTACCAGCTTTCTTGGCAGCGCGGGTACGCTCGCTTTCGCCCAGGATCTTCTTACGAAGACGGATGGACTTAGGAGTGACTTCGCACAGTTCGTCTTCTTGCACGAACTCAAGAGCTTGTTCCAGGGTGAAACGGATAGGCGGAACCAGAGCGATGGTTTCGTCTTTACCCGAAGCACGCATGTTGTCGAGCTTCTTGCCTTTGGTTGGGTTGACGCCCAGGTCGTTGTCGCGGCTGTTGATGCCGACGATTTGACCTTCGTACACGTCTTCACCGTGACCCAGGAACAGTTTGCCGCGAGCTTGCAGGGTTTCCAGCGAGTAAGTCAGCGCCTTACCGGTAGCAACCGAAACCAGCACGCCGTTCTGACGGCCGGACATGTCGCCGGACTTCATCACGTCGTAACGGTCGAAGATCGAGGTCAGGATGCCTGCACCGGAGGTCAGGGTCAGGAACTCGTTACGGAAACCGATCAAGCCACGAGCCGGGATGTTGTACTCAAGGCGCACACGGCCCTTGCCATCCGGAACCATGTTGGTCAGGTCGCCTTTACGGATACCGATCTGTTCCATGATCGAACCTTGCGATTCTTCCGGCAGGTCGATGGTCACGTTTTCGTACGGTTCGTGCTTGACGCCATCAACCATGCGGATGATCACTTCCGGACGACCAACACCCATTTCGAAGCCTTCGCGACGCATGGTTTCGATCAGTACCGAGAGGTGCAGCTCACCACGGCCGGAGACTTTGAACTTGTCGGCGGTGTCGCCTTCTTCAACGCGCAGAGCAACGTTGTAGAGCAGTTCCTTGTCCAGACGTTCCTTGATGTTACGGCTGGTGACGAACTTGCCTTCTTTACCGCAGAAAGGCGAGTCGTTTACCTGGAAGGTCATGGAAACGGTTGGCTCGTCAACGGTCAGCGGCTTCATCGCTTCGACGTTCAGTGGGTCGCACAGAGTGTCGGAGATGAACAGCTGGTCGAAGCCGCTGATGCAGACGATGTCGCCGGCAGCTGCTTCTTCAACGTCGATGCGGTGCAGGCCGTGGTGACCCATCAGCTTCAGGATACGACCGTTACGCTTCTTGCCGTCGGCGTCGATAGCCACAACCGGAGTGTTCGGCTTGATGCGACCACGAGCGATACGGCCAACGCCGATAACACCCAGGAAGCTGTTGTAGTCCAGAGCGGAGATTTGCATCTGGAACGGACCGTCACGGTCGACTTTCGGCGCAGGTACGTTGTCGACGATCGACTGGTACAGCGGAGTCATGTCTTCAGCCATGTCGGTGTGTTCCAGACCGGCAATGCCGTTCAGGGCCGAGGCGTAGACGACTTTGAAGTCCAGCTGTTCTTCGGTAGCACCGAGGTTGTCGAACAGGTCGAAGATCTGATCCAGAACCCAGTCCGGACGCGCGCCTGGACGGTCAACCTTGTTGATGACCACGATTGGACGCAGGCCGGCTTCGAAAGCCTTCTTGGTCACGAAACGGGTTTGCGGCATAGGGCCGTCTTGAGCGTCAACCAGCAGCAGAACGGAGTCAACCATCGACATTACGCGTTCAACTTCGCCGCCGAAGTCGGCGTGGCCCGGGGTGTCCACGATGTTGATGTGGTAGCCGTTCCAGTTGATGGCGGTGTTTTTCGCCAGAATGGTAATACCGCGCTCTTTCTCCTGGTCGTTGGAGTCCATCACGCGCTCGTCGTTGAGCTCGTTGCGCTCCAGGGTGCCGGATTGACGCAAGAGTTTGTCTACCAGGGTGGTTTTACCATGGTCAACGTGAGCAATGATGGCGATGTTGCGTAGATTTTCGATCACTTGTGTATCTCGATCAGAGGATTCGGTGTGCTGACAAGTCTTGGCAGCGATTTACAGTAGAGTCCGGCAAAGCCGTTACAGCTTGACGGCGGCGTCGGGGGGCCGGTGACGCAGGCCACAGGCAAACAGCCCCGGGCACTTAGCTCGGTCGATAAACGCGCACATTGGCATGCCCCTCACTGAGCAAATGGTGGGCATGCAGGCGACTCATCACGCCTTTGTCGCAATACAGCAGGTACTGGCGAGTAGGGTCCAGTTCCTTGAAACGAGCATTCAATGCATAAAACGGCATCGTCTGCACCTCAATGCCAGCGAGTTCCAGCGGCTCGTCTTCAGCGGCATCCGGGTGACGGATGTCGATGATGATCTGGCCCGCCAGAGCTTCGCTGACTTCTTCGATCTGCAAATCCTGGCCCAATTCGTCGATTACGCGATCGATCGGCACCAGTTTGGCGTTCTCGAGCGCACGCTCAAGTACCGCCATGTCGAATTCTTTCTCTTCATGCTCCACGCGCGGACGCTTGGCGTGGGTCTTTGGGTTCACCGAGATGACCCCGCAGTATTCCGGCATGTGCTTGGCGAAATCGGCAGTACCGATTTCGTTGGCCAGGTCGATGATGTCCTGCTTGTGACTGGCGATCAGCGGGCGCAAGACCAGCTTGTCGGTCACGCAGTCGATCACGGACAGGTTCGGCAACGTCTGGCTCGATACCTGGGAAATCGCTTCGCCGGTGACCAACGCTTCGATCTCCAGCCGATCGGCAATACGGGAAGCAGCGCGCAACATCATACGCTTCAAAACTACACCCATATGACTGTTATCGACTTTCCCGAGAATTTCTCCCAGTACTTCCTCGAACGGCACACTGACAAATAACACGCGTTGGGAGCTGCCGTACTTCTTCCAGATGAAGTGCGCGACTTCCATGACGCCCAGTTCGTGGGCTCGCCCGCCCAGATTGAAGAAGCAGAAATGGCTCATCAGCCCGCGGCGCATGATCTGGTAGGCGGCGACGGTGGAATCGAAGCCACCGGACATCAGTACAAGCGTCTGTTCCAGGGCACCCAGCGGATAACCGCCGATGCTGTTGTGCTGGCTGTGGATCACGAACAACCGTTTGTCGCGAATTTCGATACGAACTTCGATTTCAGGCTCTTTGAGCGAGATTCCGGCGGCGCCGCACTGACGACGCAGTTGGCTGCCGACGTATTTCTCGACGTCCATGGAGCTGAATTCGTGCTTGCCGGCACGCTTGCAGCGCACCGAAAAGATCTTCCCGGCCAGGGCGTCACCAAAATGCTGCTTGCACTTGGCGACGATGTCGTCGAAGTCGCCCAACGGGTATTCATCGACCTGCAGGAAATGCGCGATGCCCGGCATGCAGCTCAGGCGCTCGGTCATCTCCTTCAGGGCTTTCGGCTCGCTGACGCGGGTTTCCAGCTCGAGATTGTCCCACACACCGTTCACCACCACAGCCGGGTCCAGGTCGCGGAGCACGGTACGGATGTTTTTAGCCAACTGGCGGATGAAACGCATCCGTACCGGGCGGCTCTTGATGGTGATCTCGGGGAAGACTTTTACGATTAGTTTCATGAAAACAGCGCGCGCTGGGCCAGCCGAAAAAGGGGGGCGCGGATTATAGCGGAAATTGCTCAAGGTTTAACCAGTTAATGTGCAGAAGGTTTTGCGCGCACCAAAACAGGTCATTTATGGAATTCGACGCTACATTACAGGGCGAGGTTTGGCGCTTTTCGAGGCTTTGCACCTTTATAAGCGTGATATTGGGGCAAAAAACCCATGGTGGGGCACTGGCATGCAATTTGCTCCCTTGTGAGGCAGGTTGCCTTGGCAGAGTATTCGCGCCGGCATCACCCACATTCTAAGGGCATCCACTACTAAGCCCGAAGCCACCCGGAGGACACTATGTCGAAGTCGGTTCAACTCATCAAAGATCATGACGTCAAGTGGATTGATCTGCGCTTCACGGACACCAAAGGCACTCAGCACCACGTGACCATGCCGGCTCGCGATGGGCTGGATGAAGCTTTCTTCGAAGAAGGCAAAATGTTCGACGGTTCCTCCATCGCTGGCTGGAAAGGCATCGAAGCCTCCGACATGATTCTGATGCCGGACGACAGCACTGCCGTTCTCGACCCGTTCACCGAAGAGCCAACCCTGATCCTGGTTTGCGACGTGATCGAGCCTTCGACCATGCAAGGCTACGACCGTGACCCACGTGCGATCGCCAAGCGTGCCGAGGAATACCTGAAGTCGACCGGTATCGGTGACACCGTATTCGTGGGTCCAGAGCCTGAATTCTTCATCTTCGACGAAGTGAAGTTCAAGTCCGACATCTCCGGTTCGATGTTCAAAATCTTCTCCGAACAAGGTTCGTGGATGTCCGACCAGGACGTGGAAGGCGGCAACAAAGGCCACCGTCCAGGCGTCAAAGGCGGCTACTTCCCTGTTCCGCCGTTCGACCACGACCACGAAATCCGTACCTCCATGTGCAACGCCATGGAAGAAATGGGCCTGGTCATCGAAGTTCACCACCACGAAGTGGCGACTGCCGGTCAGAACGAAATCGGCGTGAAGTTCAACACCCTGGTTGCCAAGGCTGACGAAGTTCAGACCCTGAAGTACTGCGTACACAACGTTGCTGACGCATACGGCCGCACCGCGACCTTCATGCCTAAGCCTCTGTACGGCGACAACGGTTCGGGTATGCACGTTCACCTGTCCATCGCCAAAGATGGCAAGAACACCTTCGCTGGCGAAGGCTATGCCGGCCTGTCCGATACCGCTCTGTACTTCATCGGCGGCATCATCAAGCACGGTAAGGCTCTGAACGGCTTCACCAACCCGTCGACCAACTCCTACAAGCGTCTGGTCCCAGGTTTCGAAGCGCCAGTGATGCTGGCTTACTCGGCTCGCAACCGTTCGGCTTCGATCCGTATTCCTTACGTGTCCAGCCCTCGCGCTCGCCGTATCGAAGCTCGCTTCCCGGATCCGGCAGCTAACCCGTACCTGGGCTTCGCTGCACTGTTGATGGCTGGCCTGGACGGCATCCAGAACAAGATCCACCCTGGCGACGCAGCTGACAAAAACCTGTACGACCTGCCGCCTGAAGAGGCGAAAGAGATCCCACAAGTTTGCGGCAGCCTGAAAGAAGCCCTGGAAGAGCTGGACAAAGGTCGTGCGTTCCTGACCAAAGGCGGCGTTTTCAGCGACGATTTCATCGACGCTTACATCGCCCTGAAAAGCGAAGAAGAAATCAAGGTTCGTACCTTCGTACACCCACTGGAATATGAGCTGTACTACAGCTGCTGATCCGGTAGCGCCGCGCTACGCGGCGTGACAAAAGAGAGGCCTCCTTCGGGAGGCCTTTTTTTGTGGGCGAACGTCTGTCATCGGATACCCGGTTGCGTGCATCATGACTTTCATCCGATAAAGCCGAGATGCCCCATGCGCCTACGTCCATGCCTTGCCCTGCTCACCGCCCTGCTGGCCAACAGCGCTTTTGCCAGCCCGGCACCTGCAGCCCTCGCCCCGTTGCTTGGCACCATCGAAGAACGCCTGGCGATTGCCGATCAGGTCGCGCTGAGCAAATGGGACAGCGGCAAACCTGTCGAAGACCGGCAGCGCGAGCGCGAGGTGATTGCCAGCGCCGTCGCCCTGGCACCAGCCTATAAACTGAGCAACGAAGCCGTCGAACAGTTCTTCTCGGCACAGATCGAGGCCAACAAACTGGTGCAATACGCGCACCTGTCTGACTGGCATGCCCAAGGCAAGGCGCCCAATGATCCTCGCCCCGATCTCATCGGGCAGATCCGCCCACAACTTGACCGGTTACAAAAACGCCTGCTGCAACAACTGGCCGATTTCAGCCCTTATCGCAACGACCCGCAGTGCCCGTCCTGGCTGGCCAAGGCCAATAAAACCGGCGCCCACGCGCCATTGCGCGAGCTTGCCCAGGTACGCGCCACCGCCGAGTTGTGCAGCGCCAACCGCTGAGCCGACCTGCCGATGTGCGCTGAAGTGCTCTATGCTCAGCGCTTAGTCGCCATGAACGGAACAGGGCCGGACACTTGCCCAACGGCCAATGGAAGCCTGCAATGCGCTCATTGTTGTTATGCCTGCTTGTGCTGATCGCCCTGCCCGCCGCCGCGCAGATCTACAAGTACACCGACGCCAACGGCAACACTGCGTACAGCAATCAACCGCCCGATGGCGTAAAGGCTCACCCCGTGGAGCTGCCACCGCTCAACAGCGTCGAGCGTCAACCTCCGAGCGAGCCTGTAGCGCCTGCGCAAGCCAGTAGCCGCGAACAGCCCAACAGCGCCTATCAGGTGCTGGAGCTGACCGGCTTGCCCACCGAAGAAGCCTTGCGCGCCAATAACGGCACGTTCACGGTCAGCGTATTGATCCAGCCGCGCCTGCAAGGCTCTCATCGGTTGCGGCTGTTACTGGACGATCAACCCTACGGCCAACCGAGCAACGTCCCGATCCTGCAACTGGTGAACATCGACCGTGGCGAACACCGCCTCGCGGTTCAGGTGATCGATGGGCAAAACGTGGTGCAGCAGAGCCCCACCGTGACCTTCACCGTACAACGGGTGCATAAGCCTTGAGGTGCTGGCTGTTGGTCGCATGCCTGATCAGCCTGCCAGCAATGGCCGAGGTTTTCACCTACATCGACGCCCAGGGCAATCGGGTCTTCACCGATCAGCCAGGCACCCGTAATGCCAAGCGTGTACCACTGGCGACCAGCAATCGGATGTCGGCCAACCCGAGCAGCACCGCGCCAATGACGGCCACGAAAGCCAAACCACTGTTTCATTACGACATGCTTCGTGTGCTGGTGCCGGACCCGGATGCCACGATCCGTAGCACTGCCGGTGAATTAATCGTCAGCGTTACCAGCGAACCCGGCCTGCAACAGGGCCATCGCTATCGTCTGCTGCTGGATGGCCAACCCACCGCCGAGCCCGGCCCGAGCCCGGTGTTCGCCCTGAGCAACATCGATCGCGGCAGCCACAACCTGTCGGTGGAAATCCTCGACGAACAGGGCCGCACCGTCGAACGCACGGCCAATCAACCCTTCCACATGCAGCGCATTTCCCTCGCGCAGAAACGTCAGGTCAAACCCTGCGTCCTTACCGACTACGGCCAACGGCCGGAATGCCCCCTCAAAGACAAACCCGAAGAAGAAAAGAGCTTCTTTTAGCGCTAACGCCGGCCAGTTAAGACATAGAACCTGTGGGAGCGTGGCTTGCCCGCGAAGAACGATGACGCGTAATACCTGAAAAACCGCGGTGCATTCTTCGCGGGCAAGCCTCTCCCCCACAGAATTCTCGTCGCTCAAATTTCTTCGCCACAGTTCTGCAGCTTGGCCCGGGCTCTTCTGCTTCTTTTACTTCGTTCAGGTTTGCGCACTATATTGGTGCAATAGAGTGCACAGTACTCACACCCCAACCCATTTTGGTTCGAAAGTACTCGCAAAAGCTGGCAGAACGCCACGCAAATGAGTGTCAAACGCCTGTTTCAGGCTCTAAACGCTTCTTTTCGGAGCCTTGGTTTGGTTTTTGCATTTTCCTCGTATCGGCGCGTTATTCATGCGCATGCCCTGCTCCAAAAGAGGTCCTGATGACCATTAGCGACGCACTACACCGCTTGCTACTCGACAACCTGACCACCGCAACCATTCTGCTCGACGCCGAACTGCGCCTTGAGTACATGAACCCGGCGGCGGAGATGCTGCTGGCCATCAGCGGCCAGCGTAGCCATGGGCAGTTCATCAGTGAGTTGTTCACCGAATCCACCGAAGCGCTGAACTCCCTGCGCCAGGCAGTCGAGCAGGCGCACCCGTTCACCAAGCGCGAAGCGATGCTCACCGCCCTCACCGGCCAGACCCTGACCGTCGACTACGCCGTGACACCGATCCTGAGCAATGGCAATACGCTGCTGTTGCTTGAGGTTCACCCGCGTGACCGCTTGTTGCGGATCACCAAGGAAGAGGCGCAGCTGTCGAAGCAGGAGACCAGCAAGATGCTGGTACGCGGCCTCGCCCATGAAATCAAAAATCCGCTCGGCGGGATTCGTGGCGCGGCTCAGTTGCTCGCCCGTGAATTGCCGGAAGAAAGCCTGCGCGACTACACCAACGTCATCATTGAAGAAGCCGATCGCCTGCGCAATCTGGTGGATCGCATGCTCGGCTCCAACAAATTGCCGTCACTGGCCATGTGCAACGTTCACGAAGTGCTGGAGCGCGTAGGTCAGTTGGTGGAGGCAGAGAGTCAGGGCTGCATCACTTTGGTGCGCGACTACGACCCAAGCATTCCGGATGTGTTGATTGATCGCGAACAGATGATTCAGGCCGTCCTGAACATTGTGCGCAACGCGATGCAGGCCATCAGCAGCCAGAACGAGCTGCGCCTCGGCCGCATCAGCTTGCGTACCCGCGCCATGCGCCAGTTCACCATCGGCCACGTGCGCCACCGCCTGGTGACCAAGATCGAAATCATCGACAACGGCCCGGGGATCCCCGCCGAGCTGCAGGAAACCATCTTCTTTCCCATGGTCAGCGGCCGCCCGGACGGTACCGGGCTGGGCCTGGCCATTACCCAGAACATCATCAGCCAGCACCAGGGCCTGATCGAATGTGAAAGCCATCCAGGCCACACCACGTTCTCGATCTTTCTGCCACTGGAACAAGGAGCCACATCGACATGAGCCGTAGTGAAACCGTGTGGATCGTCGATGACGACCGTTCTATCCGTTGGGTCCTGGAAAAAGCCTTGCAGCAGGAAGGCATGACCACGCAAAGCTTCGACAGCGCCGACGGCGTGATGAGCCGCCTGGCGCGCCAGCAGCCGGACGTGATCATCTCCGACATCCGCATGCCGGGTGCCAGCGGCCTGGACCTTCTGGCACGGATTCGCGAACAGCACCCACGACTGCCGGTCATCATCATGACCGCGCACTCCGACCTGGACAGCGCTGTCGCGTCCTATCAGGGTGGCGCTTTCGAGTATCTGCCCAAGCCATTCGATGTCGACGAAGCGGTGTCACTGGTCAAGCGCGCCAACCAGCACGCTCAGGAACAGCAAGGCCTGGAAGTCCCGGTCGCCCTGACCCGTACGCCAGAAATCATCGGCGAAGCGCCGGCGATGCAGGAAGTGTTTCGCGCCATCGGGCGCTTGAGTCACTCCAACATCACCGTGCTGATCAATGGCGAATCCGGTACCGGTAAAGAACTGGTGGCCCACGCCCTGCACCGTCACAGCCCACGGGCGGCCTCGCCGTTCATTGCGCTGAACATGGCGGCGATCCCCAAGGATCTGATGGAGTCCGAGCTGTTCGGCCATGAAAAAGGCGCCTTTACCGGCGCGGCCAACTTGCGTCGCGGGCGTTTTGAACAGGCTGACGGCGGCACACTGTTCCTCGATGAAATCGGCGACATGCCGGCGGACACTCAGACGCGCTTGCTGCGGGTATTGGCGGACGGCGAGTTCTACCGTGTCGGCGGTCATGTGCCGGTGAAGGTCGATGTGCGCATCATCGCCGCGACTCACCAGAATCTGGAAACCCTGGTGCACGCCGGTAAATTCCGTGAGGACTTGTTCCACCGCCTCAACGTGATCCGCATCCACATTCCACGGCTGTCGGACCGTCGCGAAGACATCCCGACCCTGGCCAAGCACTTCCTCAGCCGCGCCGCGCAAGAACTGGCGGTGGAACCGAAGTTGCTGAAAAGCGAAACCGAGGAATACCTGAAGAACCTGCCGTGGCCAGGCAACGTGCGTCAGCTGGAGAACACCTGCCGCTGGATCACGGTGATGGCTTCGGGTCGCGAAGTGCACATCAGCGATCTGCCGCCAGAGCTGCTGAGCCTGCCGCAGGATTCGGCACCGGTGACCAATTGGGAGCAAGCACTGCGTCAATGGGCTGATCAGGCGTTGGCTCGCGGTCAGTCGAGTCTTCTGGACAGTGCCGTGCCAGCCTTCGAGCGGATCATGATCGAAACAGCCCTCAAACACACCGCCGGCCGCCGCCGCGATGCCGCCGTGTTGCTGGGTTGGGGCCGCAATACCCTGACGCGCAAGATCAAGGAATTGGGGATGAAGGTTGATGGTGGGGATGATGATGAAGGGGATGAGGGTTAAGCAGCCTTGATCGTTCCCACGCTCTGCGTGGGAATGCAGCCCGGGACGCTCTGCGTCCCTGCCGAAGCGGACGCAGAGCGTCCATTGAGGCATTCCCACGCAGAGCGTGGGAACGATCCTCACAGTGGGTTTTCAGTGTGTTCACTATTCTGTGAACACCATTGAACCCTGTGGGAGCGAGCCTGCTCGCGATGCTTTTGGAGCCATAGTGCACCGACTGAATGCACCATGAACCGCAATCGAGCACGACAACCGATCCAAAACCCCGCCTCCATCTGCAAGAAAAACCATATCGCAGAAATACAAAAGCCCCGAATTACGGGGCTTTCAGCGCTGCTGGGCGGCTTTCTGTTGCAACTTGTTAAAAACTGGCACGCCCCCTGCAATAGTCCATTCAGTGATTCGATTCACTACCCAGTTTCGGGGACCTTGGTACAGGCAGGCCGGGGATTCCCCTCTTTACACCGGGCTCATACCGCAATTGCGACGAGCCCATCCCGTTTTGGGGTCCTTGGTACAGGCAGGCCGGGGATTCCCTCTTTACACCGGGCTCACGCCGCAATGCGCGAGCCCTCCCGTTTTGGGAACCTTGGTACAGGCAGGCCGGGGATTCCCTCTTTACACCGGGCCCACGCCGCAATGCGCGAACCCTCCCGTTTTGGGAACCTTGGTACAGGCAGGCCGGG
>NZ_JBNNVP010000019.1:70632-114344 GCF_050280605.1 Pseudomonas sp. NPDC089918
CCGGGGATTCCCTCTTTACACCGGGCCCACGCCGCAATGCGCGAACCCTCCCGTTTTGGGAACCTTGGTACAGGCAGGCCGGGGATTCCCTCTTTTATTGCTCTCGGAGATGGATCTCCATCCGCCAGCGGTCATCGACCTCGCTACCGGCCCACTCGCCCTGCAGCGGCCGGGCCGCCACCACCGTCAGCAACAGTCCCCCGTCACTCAAACGCGTTCGCCAGTTCACGTCCTTGCCGTTGAGCTTGAGCTGACCTTTCTGTGCCTTGCCTTCAGCCTCGAACAACAGCGCCACGCTGCCGTCGACCAGCTCGCCGTGGGTTTTGGGTTCGTTGTTGAACCACACCACCAGCCCATCGTTCGTCACCTCGACCTGCTGCAAAACGCTGGGGTCGGGCGCGGTCAGGCGACCGATCATCAGGCCCACCATCACCCCGACAATCGCCAACGAAGCCATCACCCGAGGGAATAGTTTCGAACGAGGGTCCTTTGGCGGCGTAGAATGCCCGTCATCTTTACCTTCGGAGCCGTGCATGTTTCACGTCATCCTTTTCCAACCAGAAATTCCGCCGAATACCGGCAACGTTATCAGGCTGTGCGCCAACAGTGGCTGCCACCTGCATTTGATCGAACCGCTGGGCTTCGAGATGGACGACAAGCGTCTGCGCCGGGCCGGCCTCGATTACCATGAGTATGCCACCCTGCAACGCCACGCAGACCTCGCCAGCTGTCTGGAAAGCCTCGGCCATCCCCGGCTGTTCGCCTTTACCACCAAGGGCTCGCGGCCCTTTCACGACGCCAGCTTCGCCGAGGGCGATGCCTTCCTGTTCGGCCCGGAAAGCCGAGGCTTGCCGGCCGAAGTGCTCGATGCCCTGCCCAGCGAACAACGCTTGCGCCTGCCGATGCGCGAAGGCTGTCGCAGCCTGAACCTGTCCAACACCGTGGCCGTCGCCGTTTACGAAGGCTGGCGTCAGCTGGGGTTCAAATAACCCCGCGACTGATCGTTCCCACGCTCTGCGTGGGAATGCCTCAAGGGACGCTCCGCGTTCCAGCAGCACCACAGGCGTCGAGCCTGGCACCAGTGTGACGCGGAGCGTCACGGGCTGCATTCCCACGCAGAGCGTGGGAACGATCATCTCCCGCCCAAGAAAAAAGCGCCTGTTACGGCGCTTTTTTCGTTACTGCATCGAACGCTTACTGAACGGTTGGAGTCTCGCCAGCCGCCTGCATACGTTGCAGCTCTTGTGCGTACAGCGCGTCGAAGTTCACCGGGGCCAGCATCAGGGCCGGGAACGAACCGCGGGTCACGAGGCTGTCCAAGGTTTCGCGAGCGTACGGGAACAGGATGTTCGGGCAGAACGCACCGAGCGTGTGGCTCATCGAAGCATCGTCCAGGTTCTTGATCAGGAAGATCCCGGCCTGTTGCACTTCAGCGATGAACGCCACTTCCTCACCGTTTTTCACGGTGACCGACAGAGTCAGCACGACTTCGTGGAAGTCACCTTCCAGAGCCTTCTGACGGGTGTTCAGATCCAGACCGACACTCGGCTCCCACTGCTGGCGAAAGATCGCCGGGCTTTTCGGGGCTTCGAAGGACAAGTCGCGTACGTAGATGCGCTGCAAGGAGAATTGCGGTGCGGTTTCTTCTTCGCTAGCTGCAGTGTTCTGTTGGTCAGTCATCTCAGATCCTTTCTGATCTCGGGTCTTGTAGGGTTGGCTATTTCAAGTAAGGCAGTCAGGCCTTGAGCATGGCGTCGAGCTTGCCGGCGCGCTCCAGGGCAAACAAATCATCACAGCCGCCAACGTGGGTGCTGCCGATCCAGATCTGCGGCACGGACGTACGCCCGGCCTTCTGAGCCATCGCGGCACGCACCTGCGGCTTGCCATCGACCTTGATCTCTTCGAAGGCTACGCCTTTGTTCTCGAGCAGGTACTTGGCTCGCGAGCAATAAGGGCAGTAATCGCTGGAATAGACGACGACGTTGTTCATATCACTTCACCAGCGGCAGATTGTCGGCTTTCCAGCTGGAAATACCGCCGGACAGCTTGGCGGCGGTGAAGCCGGCTTTCATCAGTTCGCGGGCATGAGTGCCGGCAGTCTGGCCCATGGCGTCGACCAGGATAATGGTCTTGGCCTTGTGCTTTTCCAGTTCGCCGACGCGAGCGGTCAGTTTGTCGTGAGGAATATTCAACGCGCCAACAATGTGACCAGCGGTGAAATCCTTGGTCGAACGAATGTCGATTACCACGCCTGCATCTTTGTTGACCAGCCCGGTCAGTTCACCGGTGCTCAGGCTGCGGCCGCCGCCTTGCATCTGATAAGCGATCAGCAACGCCAGCAGTACGACGAAGATACCGACAAGCAAATAGTGGTTAGTGGCAAATTCAATCAGGTGAGCAACCATCGAAGGAGGTTCCAGGGCGTTAAAATGTCGGCCAGTATACACAGCCACTATGGTGGGCCAAACCCCGTCTGGCGGTGACGGCGCCGGAACTTCGCTTTAAACTGCCACTCCCTTTTCCATCGCCCTCTTTATAACTCAGCCACGAGTGGAATCCATGACTACCACGCCTAAACCTTTGGTCCTGATTATTCTCGACGGCTTCGGTCACAGCGAGAGCCCTGAATCCAACGCCATCTTTGCAGCGAAGAAGCCCGTACTGGACCGCCTGTGGGCTACCGTACCGAACGGCCTGATCTCGGGCAGCGGCATGGACGTCGGCTTGCCGGACGGCCAGATGGGCAACTCCGAAGTCGGCCACATGAACCTTGGCGCCGGCCGCGTGGTGTACCAGGACTTCACGCGCGTGACCAAAGCGATCCGCGACGGCGAGTTCTTCGAGAACCCGACCATCTGCGCCGCAGTGGATAAAGCCGTTGCTGCCGGCAAAGCCGTGCACTTCATGGGCCTGCTGTCCGATGGCGGCGTTCACAGCCACCAGGATCACCTGGTCGCCATGGCTGAACTGGCCTACAAGCGCGGCGCCGAAAAAATCTACCTGCACGCCTTCCTTGATGGCCGTGATACGCCACCGAAAAGCGCCCAGTCGTCGATCGAGTTGCTGGACGCGACCTTCGAAGCCCTCGGCAAAGGCCGGATCGCCAGCATCATAGGTCGCTACTACGCCATGGACCGCGACAACCGTTGGGATCGCGTGTCCCAGGCCTACAACCTGATTGTCGATGGCGCCAGCGAATTCAACGCCGCCACCGCACAGGAAGGCCTGCAAGCCGCTTACGAACGTGGCGAAAGCGACGAATTCGTCAAAGCCACCAGCATCGGTGAGCCGGTGAAGGTCGAGGACGGCGACGCCGTGATCTTCATGAACTTCCGCGCCGACCGCGCTCGCGAGCTGACCCGCGTGTTCGTCGAAGACGATTTCAAGGAATTCGATCGCGCTCGCCAGCCAAAACTGGCCGGTTTCGTCATGCTGACCCAATACGCCGCCAGCATCCCCGCGCCATCGGCCTTCGCCGCGAGCAGCCTGGACAACGTGCTGGGCGATTACCTGGCGAAAAATGGCAAGACGCAGCTGCGCATCGCCGAAACAGAGAAGTACGCCCACGTGACTTTCTTCTTCTCCGGCGGTCGCGAAGAGCCGTTCCCGGGCGAAGAACGCATCCTGATCCCGTCGCCGAAAGTCGCCACCTATGACTTGCAGCCCGAGATGAGTGCCCCGGAAGTCACCGACCGCATCGTCGATGCCATTGAAAACCAGCGTTATGACGTGATCGTGGTCAACTACGCCAACGGCGACATGGTCGGCCATAGCGGTGTATTCGACGCGGCAGTCAAAGCGGTCGAGTGCCTGGACCTGTGCGTCGGCCGCATCGTCGATGCGCTGGAGAAAGTCGGCGGCGAAGCCCTGATTACCGCCGACCATGGCAACGTTGAGCAAATGTCCGACGAAACCACCGGCCAAGCCCACACGGCCCACACCACCGAGCCGGTACCGTTCATCTATGTCGGCAAGCGTGATCTCAAGGTGCGTGATGGCGGCGTGCTGGCGGATGTCGCGCCGACCATGCTGATGTTGCTGGGGCTGGAAAAACCGGCGGAAATGACCGGGACATCGATTCTGGTGTAATCCGGCAGTCAAACGCAGCAAAACCCTGTGGGAGCGAGCCTGCTCGCGATAGCAATCTGACAGCCAACATCTGTGTTGAATGTACTGATGCCATCGCGAGCAGGCTCGCTCCCACATTGGTTTTCAGTGTTTTTCTGTCCAGTTATCACACAACCCCAATTGGGCATTTTTTTTGCTGCGCTTGGCGGGCATACTAGGCCGTCCCTTTCCCTGGTGTCGCCCGCCTCTATGCTTCGCGTCCTGATAGCCCTTGCCCTGACTTGCCTGCTTCAACCGGCCTTTGCCGACGAGCGCACGCAAACCCAACAACAGTTGGACGCCACGCGTCAGGACATTGCCGAGCTGAAAAAATTGCTGGGCAAACTCCAGGAAGAAAAATCCGGGGTGCAGAAAGACCTCAAGGGCACCGAAACCGAGATGGGCAAGCTCGAGAAGCAGGTCGAAGCCCTGCAAAAAGAGCTGAAGAAAAGCGAATCCGAGCTGCAGCGACTCGATGCCGAGAAAAAAAAACTCCAGAGCGCGCGCATTGAACAGCAACGACTGATCGCCATCCAGGCCCGCGCGGCTTATCAGAATGGCCGTCAGGAATACCTCAAGCTGCTGCTCAACCAGCAGAACCCGGAAAAATTCGCTCGCACCCTCACCTATTACGACTATCTGAGCCAGGCCCGCCTGGAGCAGCTGAAGAATTTCAACGAAACCCTGCGCCAACTGGCCAATGTCGAAAAAGACATCGGCCTGCAGCAGGCGCAATTGCTGGTGCAGAAAAGCAGCCTCGACAGCCAGCGCGACGAACTCGACAAGGTCCGCAAGGAGCGCCAGCAAGTCCTGGCCAAACTCAGCGACGACGTGAAGGCCCGCGATCAGAAACTGGCGGCGCGCGAGCAGGATCAGGCAGATCTGTCTAAAGTCCTTAAAACCATCGAAGAAACCCTGGCCCGTCAGGCCCGAGAGGCAGAAGAGGCGCGGCAAAAAGCGCTGATCGCCCAGCAGGAAGCCGAAAAAAAGCGTTTACGTGAGGCTCAGGCTGAAGCAGATGCCACTGACGCCCCACGCAAAACCGTTAAATCGACACCCGGCGCACTGGTTTCAAGTTCAGGCGAAACCTTTGGCGGCCCCTTTGCCTCCTCCCGCGGCAAACTTCCATGGCCGGTTGATGGTCGACTGCTGGCGCGCTTCGGTGAAAGCCGTGGCGACGATGCCCGTACCAAATGGGACGGCGTAATGATCAGCGCCTCCGCCGGCAGCCAGGTGCATGCCGTTCACGGCGGCCGCGTGGTGTTTGCCGATTGGTTACGAGGCGCCGGGTTGCTGGTGATCCTCGACCACGGCAACGGTTTTTTGAGTCTTTACGGTCACAACCAGACGCTGCTCAAGTCTGCGGGTGACGTGGTAAAAGCCGGTGAGTCCATCTCCACTGTCGGTAACAGTGGCGGACAGGACACACCAGCACTGTATTTCGCTATTCGTCAGCAGGGTCACCCGAGTGATCCGGCGCAATGGTGTCGCGCGCAAGGATAGGCGTTGAGTCACCTACATTAGGAGTTCGTTCGACATGCTGTATTTGTCCCGCCTTACCTCGCTGGCCCTGACGATTGCCCTGGTGATCGGCACACCGTTAGCGTTTGCCGCTGAGCCTGCCCCGGTGGTAGCACCTGCAGGCACTGCTGCGACCACCAAGGCGCCATTGCCGCTGGACGAGTTGCGCACTTTTGCCGAAGTCATGGACCGGATCAAGGCAGCCTATGTGGAACCGGTGGACGACAAGACCCTGCTCGAAAACGCCATCAAAGGCATGCTCAGCAACCTCGACCCGCACTCCGCGTACCTGGGCCCTGAAGACTTCGCTGAATTGCAGGAAAGCACCAGCGGCGAATTCGGCGGCCTGGGCATCGAAGTCGGCGCCGAAGACGGTTTCATCAAAGTGGTTTCGCCCATCGATGACACCCCGGCCTCCAAGGCGGGCATTCAGGCCGGCGACTTCATCGTCAAGATCAACGGCCAGCCGACTCGCGGCCAAAGCATGACCGAAGCCATCGACAAGATGCGCGGCAAGATCGGCCAGAAGATCACACTGACCCTGGTACGCGACGGCGGTGCGCCGTTCGACGTGACCCTGGTCCGCGCCATCATTCAAGTGAAGAGCGTGAAGAGCCAACTGCTGGAGTCCGGCTACGGCTACATCCGCATCACCCAGTTCCAGGTCAAGACCGGCGAAGAGGTCTCCAAGGCCTTGGTCAAGCTGCGCAAGGACAACGGCAAGAAGCTCAGCGGCATCGTCCTCGACCTGCGTAACAACCCGGGCGGCGTGCTGCAATCGGCGGTGGAAGTGGTCGACCACTTCATCACCAAAGGCCTGATCGTCTACACCAAGGGCCGTATCGCCAACTCCGAATTGCGCTTCTCCGCCACCGGCAAGGACGAAAGCGAAGCCGTGCCAATGGTCGTGCTGATCAACGGCGGCAGCGCCTCGGCCTCGGAAATTGTCGCCGGCGCCCTGCAGGATCAGAAACGCGCCGTGGTCATGGGCACCACCAGTTTCGGCAAAGGCTCGGTGCAGACCGTGTTGCCGCTGAACAACGAGCGCGCACTGAAAATCACCACGGCGCTGTACTACACGCCGAACGGCCGCTCGATCCAGGCTCAGGGCATCGTCCCGGACATCGAAGTGCGCAAGGCCAAGATCACCAACGAGCAGGACGGCGAATACTTCAAGGAAGCCGATCTGCAAGGTCACTTGGGCAATGGCAACGGCGGCGCCGATAAACCGACCGGTTCCGGTGGCAAAGCCAAGGCTATGCCGCAGGATGACGATTACCAATTGGCCCAGGCCCTGAGCCTGCTCAAAGGACTGAGCATCACCTCCGGCCGCTGAGATGCGCTTGCGGTTGCTCCTCGGTCTGCTGTGCTGTCTGGCGGGTGTCGCTCACGCGGCGCCTGCCACGACGGCGGCCACACCGGCGAAGGCTTATCTGAGCCTGATCATCGATGACCTGGGGCAGAACCTGCTTCAGGATCGCCGCGTGCTGGCGCTGCCCGGCCCGGTCACTGTGGCGATCATGCCCGACACCCCCCACGCCACCGAGTTCGCCCGCGAAGCCCATCGCGCCGGCAAGATCGTCATCCTGCACATGCCCATGGCCCCGGCCACCGGGCCGTTCGCCTGGCATCCCGAGTTGCCCATCGAAGAACTCGAGAAGCGCTTGAACGCGGCGTTCAAGGCTGTGCCGTATACCGCTGGTATCAACAACCACATGGGCAGCCGCATGACCTCCCAGCAACCGGCCATGGCCTGGCTGATGGCCGACTTGCAGCGTCGACACAAGCTCTTCGTCGACAGCCGCACCAGTGCACAAACCGTGGCCGCCGCCGAGGCGCAGAAAATCGGTTTGGCGAGCGTTTCGCGGGATGTGTTCCTCGATGACGAGCCCACTGAAACCGCGATTTTCACTCAGCTACAAACGGCTATCAGCCTGGCGCGCAAGCAGGGTTCTGCGGTGATGATCGGGCATCCGTATCCGCAGACATTGGCGGTGCTTGAACGTGAATTGCCCAAGCTCAAGGCTCAGGGCATTGACTGGATCGATATCCAACAAATGATCAGCGTGCGCGGCAATCGCGCGACGGCGGCACATGGCAAGGATGGCCAGTACCGCCTCCCGACCGCCCGGTAATTGCTCGCAGCCCACTCCATTTCGCGATAACTATTTATACCTGTCGGCACACAGACGCGTGCCACGATAGCGCTCACCCCGAATTTCATCACCAAGGAATGGACATGAAATATCTCAGCTTGTTTTGCTTCACCGGCCTGATTGGCCTGCTGGCTATTTCCGCCGGGCAGGCCCGCGACTTGGGCGAAGGTGCTGTCAACGACTCACCGTCAAGGGCACTGCAAAACAGCAAACATTTTTATGAAATCTGGAGCGGCGTGGGACGACTCAGTCTCCACTCGGGCGAGACTTGCAGCGCCGTTCTACTGGATACGCGAAACAGGCAAGGCCGAGCCACTGGCCCTGCTTACCTGCTCACCAGCGGTCATTGCGTATTCTTTGAGTACGGTTCGGCGCGGACCAAACTGCCTTTGAAAGCCAGCGTCACCTTCCGCTACTTTCATGACGTACCACAGCGTAAGCGCCAATACACCATCCGAACTGCCCGATGGAGCAGTCTGGTCGGGACCGATCTTGCAGTACTGGAGGTAGACGCAACATTGGCGTCGCTGATACAGGCCGGGATCAACCCGCTCAAGCTGGCCTCCCATCAAACCTACGAAAGTCAGGATGCGCTTAACGTTGGCGCGCCGGGCGGCTTTACCGAACAGGGGCTTCGATTGAGCGCCTGTGCTGAACAAACCGCCGGAACGTTTATCGATCACCCTGGGGTTTTCCCTTTGGCCATGAAAAACAGCTGCGATCTTCACGCTGGCAGCTCCGGTAGCCCGATGCTGAACCGCCGCACCAATGAAATCACCGGCATCGTCAGTAAAGTCGTGATCTCGCGCAATACCCCAGCGCCGCCCGATTGTGAGCACTCGACGTCTTGCAAGGCCGCCCGTTTCAACTACAGCTACTCGGCCAACTTCCTGCACAAGTGCTTTATTGATGGTGTCTTTACCCGCGATGGGGCGGAGTGTTCGTTGGAGCCGGTCGAACTGACTGTCATGGAGCCCTGGAAGCTCAAGTCATACGTTTATAGAACGCAAAATGCGGATGAGCAGATCGTATTGCCTACGTGGGACTTCAGGTTCTCCCTCGAGGCGCCCTTCTACCGCTACAAAACGGTCCACAACGCTCGGGATTGTCAGGCGCCACGCAACTATAGCGCCGCCATCCGCGCTGAAGATGCTTACATCAATACTGAAATCGGGCCACAAAGCGGCGCCTATGCGCTCTGTATTATCGGTGTCGCCTCACGGGAACAGCAGCTGACAAGGGCGACATTGAATAACGTGTTTACAAGTGCCATGTACTTGAGCGCGACGCCGGACGCTGCGTTTCAGACCCCATCGAGGTAATGGCTACAGATAGCGCCCCATGATGTCATCAACAATGCCTTCCTTGCGCAGTTGATCCAGCGCGGCTTGCAGCTTGGCGACAGTTTCGTCCGGCACGTCTTTGTTCAGCGCCAGGTAGAGCTCGGCGCTGTTGAAGCGCAGCACGGTCTTGAGCCCGTTCACGCCTTCCTGGCGCGCCAGGTAGCGGCCTGCCGGGTCACCCGTGGCCCACAGATCAATCTGGCCGTTGACCAGTTTTTTTGCATTATCTTGATCGCGCAGCACAACAATCGGTTTCAATCCTTGCTTGGCCAGTGTCTCGGCAATCGCATCGCCCTTGTAGGCGCCGATCTTGTATTTGCGTGCCTGCTCCAGCGACTCGAGGGTGATCTTGCTATCGGCCTTGGCCAGCAGGATCCAGTCGTCCGGGCCGATAGGGCCAACCCACTTGAAGAGTTTCTCGCGGTCCGGCAACCGTGCCATCACGAACACGCCATAACCAGGTTTTTCCAGGGCGAGTTTGTAGATTCGCTCCCAAGGGAAACGCAGTGTCAGGCTGTAAGTAATGTCGGCGCGTTTGAACATCTCGCGGACGATATCCACGGCGATGCCATTGATATTCTCGTCCTGAGCAAAATTCTTGCCGTTCTTCGCCATGTTGTACGGCGGGAAGTTTTCCGTCAGCAACACCAGACCGGTGCCGGGATTTTCTTCGGCGTGAACTCCGTTGATGAACAACAGGGAAGCGCTGGCGAGGACAAGAAGAAGACGTTTAAGCATGTCGGGCTACCGGAATCCATGGCGTGCCCAAGAGTGCCTTGAGCCCGCCATACTGTCCACTGGCCTGTTTAACGCATCACGATGCCGCGATGAGCCATGTAAGCCTTGGCTTCCTGCACGGTGTATTCGCCGAAGTGGAAAATACTCGCCGCCAGCACCGCGCTGGCGTGGCCTTCGAGGATGCCGTCGGCCAAGTGCTGCAAGTTGCCAACACCGCCGGACGCGATCACCGGAATCCCCAGCGCATCACTGATGGCGCGGGTGACACCCAGGTCGAAGCCGTTTTTCATGCCGTCCTGGTCCATGCTGGTCAGCAGGATTTCGCCGGCCCCCAAGCCTTCCATCTTCTTCGCCCACTCAACGGCGTCGAGGCCGGTTGGCTTGCGACCGCCATGGGTGAAGATTTCCCAGCGCGGGGTTTCACCCGGACCGGACACTTTCTTCGCGTCGATGGCGACGACGATGCACTGCGAGCCGAAATGCTGGGCTGCTTCGCCGACGAATTCCGGGTTGAACACTGCTGCGGTGTTGATCGAGACCTTGTCCGCACCGGCATTGAGCAAGTTACGGATGTCCTGCACGGTACGCACGCCGCCGCCAACGGTCAGCGGGATGAACACCTGGCTGGCCATGCGTTCGACGGTATGCAGCGTGGTGTCGCGACCGTCGACGCTGGCGGTGATGTCGAGAAAGGTAATCTCGTCGGCACCTTGCTCGTCGTAACGACGGGCGATTTCCACCGGGTCGCCGGCGTCGCGAATATTCTCGAACTTGACGCCCTTGACCACCCGGCCGTTATCCACGTCCAGGCAAGGGATGATGCGTTTGGCCAGCGCCATGGTGAGTCCTCAGCCTTTGTACGAATCGCAGAAAGCTTGCGCTTCAGCGACATCGAGGGTGCCTTCGTAGATCGCCCGGCCGGTGATGGCGCCGATGATGCCTGGCGCCTTGGCGTCGAGCAGCGACTTGATGTCACCCAGATTGTGGATACCGCCGGAAGCGATCACCGGAATCTTCGTCGCCGCGGCCAAAGCGGCGGTGTACGAAACGTTGCAGCCCTGCATCATGCCGTCTTTGGCGATGTCGGTATAAACGATCGCGGACACGCCGTCGGCCTCGAATTGCCTGGCCAGGTCGATCACCTGAATGGTGCTGATTTCAGCCCAGCCGTCAGTGGCGACAAAACCGTCTTTGGCATCCAGACCGACGATCACTTTGCCCGGGAACGCGCGGCAGGCTTCAGCAACGAAAGCCGGATCTTTCACGGCTTTGGTGCCGATGATCACGTAGCTCACGCCCGCTTTCACGTAGTGTTCAATGGTTTCCAGCGAGCGGATACCGCCGCCGATCTGAATCGGCAGGTTCGGGTAGCGCTTGGCGATGGCGGTGACTACTTCGCCGTTGACCGGCTGGCCTTCGAAAGCACCGTTCAGGTCGACCAGATGCAGACGGCGGCAACCGCCTTCCACCCACTTGGCAGCCATGCTCACCGGGTCATCGGAGAACACCGTGGAATCTTCCATGCGGCCCTGGCGCAGACGAACACAGGCACCGTCTTTGAGATCGATAGCGGGAATAATCAGCATCTGGCAAACCTTCAAATTCGAGTGTTCAGCTTGGCTCGGAAATCAGTTTTTCTCGAGCGCCCACAGGTCGCTTTCGATGCTTTCGAACCTCTCTTTGAGGTGCGTCTGCACATCGAAAATCGCCCTGTTGTAATAGTGCGGAGCAATTTCGCGGGTAAACAGCTCAAGGATTTCAGCCGCCTCGAACGAACCCAGGTCCAGTTCGAAGCGGTCTTCCATGAAGCGTTTGATCTTGTGATTGGCCTCGTTCTCCTGCTCGGGAGTGAGGGTCAGGATCGGCGGCTTCTTTTTGGCAGCCATTTACCAGCGACCATCCCACGCAGCGAAGTTCTGCAGCAATTGCAGGCCATGGGTGTGGCTCTTCTCCGGGTGGAACTGCACGGCGAAACGCGAGCCATCGGCCAGCGCCGCGGCGAAATCGACACCGTAGTGACCGCTACCCACCACCTGCCGCGCATTGCCGGCAGCGATGTAGTAGCTGTGCACGAAGTAGAAACGCGCCAGGTCCGGAATGTTGTGCCACAGCGGGTGTTCTACCGTCTGCTTCACTTCGTTCCAGCCCATGTGCGGCACTTTCAAGTGTTCGCCGTCTTCGTGCAAATCCTTGCCGAAGAACTTCACCTGACCCGGGAACAGGCCAATGCAGTCCACGCCGTTGTTCTCTTCGCTGCTGTCGAGCAAGGCTTGCATGCCCACGCAGATGCCAAGGAACGGGCGGTCCTGGCTGACTTCACGCACCAGCGAGTCGAAGCCCAGGCGACGGATCTCCGCCATGCAATCGCGAATCGCACCAACGCCGGGAAAAACCACCCGGTCGGCTTCGCGAATCACATCGGCATCGCTGGTGATCAGCACCTTGCCGGCACCGACGTGCTCGAGGGCCTTGGCCACCGAGTGCAGGTTGCCCATGCCGTAATCGATAACCGCGACCGTCTGCATTACAGAACGCCTTTGGTCGACGGCATTTGCCCGGCCATGCGGTCATCCAGCTCCACAGCCATGCGCAGGGCGCGGCCGAAAGCCTTGAACACGGTTTCGATCTGGTGGTGGGTGTTGTGCCCACGCAGATTGTCGATGTGCAGGGTGACGTTGGCGTGGTTGACGAAGCCCTGGAAAAATTCCTGGAACAGGTCAACGTCGAAACCGCCGACGGTCGCGCGGGTATAAGGAACATGCATCTGCAGGCCAGGACGGCCGGAGAAGTCGATCACCACACGCGACAGCGCTTCATCGAGCGGCACGTAGGCGTGGCCGTAGCGACGAATGCCTTTCTTGTCGCCGATGGCTTTGGTGAAGGCTTGACCCAGGGTGATACCGACGTCTTCCACCGTGTGGTGGTCGTCGATATGCAGGTCGCCCTTGCTGACAATATCCAGGTCGATCAGCCCGTGACGGGCGATCTGGTCCAGCATGTGCTCAAGAAAAGGTACACCGATATCAAATCGGGCCTTTCCGGTGCCATCCAGGTTGATCGAGGCTTTGATCTGGGTTTCCAGAGTGTCGCGCTCGACAGACGCCATACGTTCGGCCATCACCAGCTCCGCAAAAATCATTGGGGCGAAAAAGGCAGCCATTATAGGGTCGCGGGCGCTAAACAGAAACACGAGAGGTGATATGACTGACGGAGTGAATCCAGTGCTACCAGCGATGTACATGTCAGTACAAGCATCCCAAGACCACTGATCGCTCCCACGCTCTGCGTGGGAGTGCAGCCCTGGACGCTCCGCGTCCGCTCTGACTGTGACGCGGAGCGTCACGGGAGGCATTCCCACGCAGAGCGTGGGAACGATCAGAGTCAGGGGATTTAGTGGAACAGTACTGCCGTTTTCTGCAGCGTCACCCAAACACCCCATGCCAACGGAATGCCCACAACCAGCCATGCAGCCACTGCCAAAGGCTTGGTACCCGCATCCGCTTTCCACTCCAGCACAGTGCTGGCGTCAGCACCTTTGTCGTGGCCCAGCGCTTGTTCGGCGGCCAGTTCGGCCTCGGTCATGAAGTACTTGTCGGCCACCGGACGCACCAGCAGGTTGCAGATGAAACCCAGTACCAGCAGGCCCGCGAGGATGTACAGGGTGATGTCGTATGCCGCTGCGCGTTCAACGCCGATGCTCAGCTGATATTCACGCAGGTAGTTCACCAACACCGGCCCCAACACACCTGCCGCCGCCCACGCCGTCAGCAGACGACCGTGGATCGCGCCGACCATTTGCGTACCGAACAAGTCAGCCAGGTAAGCCGGCACCGTCGCAAAACCACCGCCGTACATCGACAGGATGATGCAGAACGCCGCCACGAACAGCGCGACGTTGCCCAGGTGACCGAGGTTCGGGATCAGCGCGTACAGCGCGAAACCGAGGGCGAAGAACACGAAATAAGTGTTTTTGCGACCCAGGTAGTCCGAGAACGAGGCCCAGAAGAACCGGCCACCGATGTTGAACAGGCTCAGCAAACCGGTGAAACCGGCCGCAATCGCTGCGATCGAGGCCAGTTGCCCGGCGTCCAGCTGACCAAACGTCTGATCGGTGCCGAGCAATTTACCGGCGAAGACTTCCTGCAACAGCGGCGAAGCCATGCCGAGGATGCCGATACCCGCAGAAACGTTCAGGCACAACACCAGCCACACCAGACGGAACTGGGGGGTCTTCCAGGCCACATTCACGTGCACGTGACGGTGAGTGATCATCGCGTTCGAGGCTTTTTTTGCCGGAGCAGTCCAGCCTTCAGGCTTCCAGCCGGTTGGCGGAACGCGGTAGGACAGCGCGCCACCGATCATGAACACGAAGTAGATCGCGGCCATTACCAGGAAGCTCTGCCATACGCCCACGCTGGTTGGCGAAGCGAAGTGCCCCATCAGCGCTGCAGCCAGTGGAGCACCAACCATCGCGCCGCCACCGAAGCCCATGATCGCCATGCCTGTTGCCATGCCGCGCTTGTCCGGGAACCACTTGATCAGGGTCGAGACCGGCGAGATGTAACCCAGCCCCAGGCCGATACCACCAATGACCCCGGAGCCGATCCACATCAGCCAGATCTGGTGGGTATAGACCCCCAGCGCCGAAATCAGCAGACCACCACACCAGCACAGTGCCGATACCACACCGGCCTTGCGAGGACCTGCGTGTTCCAGCCAGCCACCCCAGATCGCTGCCGAGCAGCCAAGGAAGATGAAGAACAAGGTGTAGATCCAGCCGAGCATCGAGATCGGCCAGTCGCATTGAGACGAAAAGACCTGAGCGATGAAGCTCATGTCTGGCGCGCAAGTCACGGCCTTGGTGACGCCCAGGGCTTTGGACAACGGCAACCAGAACACCGAAAAGCCGTAGGCCATGCCGATGCACAGGTGGATGGCCAGAGCGGCCGGTGGTACCAGCCAACGGTTGAAACCGGGCCTGGCGATGATGCGCTCCTTGGACAGGAACGCGGGCTGGTCGGCAAAGTCGTCCGCCGTGATGCTCGTAGTCATGGTGTTTCCCCCAATTATTAGTATTGTTCGCCAGCCGTACTTCACCCCCAGCCTTAATGCACGCAGGCATGACTTTTTTTAGGTGAAGCTCCATTTTGGTGCGACATCACGTCGCAGAAGGGACGGACGAACGGGCAGAGGTTACCATTTGCAGGTGACAGAAAAACCAAACTGATATCACCTTTTTGTATGTCGTCTGTTCTCGTACAACCCAAGAAAATACATTTTCACGCGGATTAACTTTTCAAAGGAGGCGCCATGCCGATCATTGTCGAGCTGCTGAACCAAGCCACTTACCAGGATCAGCAAGATCTGCAGAAGATCTACCGCGATGCTCCGGACTGGTTGTTTACCCCATTCACCGGGGATTTGCAGCTGATCGAAAGCTGCCTGCTGGACGGCTCGCTGATCGCTGGCCGCTTCAATGATCGACTGTTAGGAGCGGCACGCCTGCAACGGCACCAGGATGTCTGGCACCTGTCCCAACTATGTGTACGAAAAATCACCCGTCGCCGTGGCGTTGCCGAGCGTCTGGTGAACGAAGCGCAGAAAATGGCGTCGCAATCAGGCGCGACATTACGGCTGTTGGCGCCTGCCGGGCACCTCGAAGCTCAAGCGCTGGCGGCTAAGCTGAAGGTGCCGCTGGATGAGCTCCCGACGTGATCGCTGACCGGTCGGCCACTTCGGAGCGCTATACTCCCCGGCTAAATTTCGAATTCGACTAATACAAGGACTCGCCCATGAAAGCGTTCGGCAAAATCCTGGGTCTGGTACTTCTCGGGCTGTTGCTGATCATTGTGGCGCTGGGCTTTGCCCTGACCCACCTCTTCGATCCCAACGACTATAAAGACGAGATTCGCCAGATTGCCCGCGACAAGGCCCACATCGAGCTGACGCTCAATGGCGATATCGGCTGGAGCCTGTTTCCCTGGCTGGGCCTGGAATTGCACGAAGCCAGTGTTGCGACCCTGGCCAAGCCTACTGAACCGTTCGCCGACTTGCAGATGCTCGGCCTGTCGGTCCGCGTGATTCCGCTGCTGCGCCGCGAAGTGCAGATGAGCGATGTGCGCGTCGAAGGCTTGAACCTGCGCCTGAACCGCGACAAGGATGGCCACGGCAACTGGGAAGACATCGGCAAGGTCCCGGCGCCTGCCACCCCGAGTACCTCGGCCACGCCGCCCGCCGCCACCGGCGAACCCGCGCCAACGACTACCGCTCAAGCAGAAAAACCGGCCCAGCCGATCCGCCTGGACATCGACAGCCTGACCGTTAACAACGCCCGCGTTGAATACAGCGATGAGAAAACCGGCAAGCAGTTCAGCGCCGAAAGCATCCAGCTGAGCACCGGCCCCGTGCACGACTCGACCAACATCCCGGTCAAACTCACCGCATTTCTCGGTACCAACCAACCGGTTCTGCGGGTGCGGACCGAGCTGGCCGGCGAGTTACGTTTCGAGCGGGCGCTGCAGCGCTACAAATTCGAAGACATGAAACTCTCCGGTGAAGTCGCAGGCGATCCGCTGCAAGGCAAGACCATGACCTTCGCCGCTCAAGGTCAGTTGCTGCTGGATAAGGCCGCCAACGTCGCCGAATGGACCGGCATCAAAATCTCCGCCAACCAGCTGCGCGCCTTGGGTGAACTGAAGGCCAACGACTTGGACAAGACCCCGCAAATCAGCGGTGGCCTGTCGATTGCCCAGTTCGATCTGGCGAAATTCGTCGACAGCATCGGCCAGAAACTCCCGGCGATGGCCGAAGGCAGCCTGAGCAAAGTCGAACTGGCCAGCCAGGTTGCCGGCACACCGACCAGTTTGTCCCTCGACAGCCTCAACCTGAAACTCGACGACAGCACTTTCAGCGGCCGCATCGCTGTCGAGGACTTCGCCAAGCAATCGCTGCGACTGAACCTCAAGGCTGACACCTTCAACGTCGATCGTTACTTGCCGCCAAAATCCGCCGAAGCCGACAGCGCGAAACAGGTGCGTCAGGCCGAAGTAGCCAACACCGAGAACGAGGCCATGGCCGGCGCAGGCAGCTCACCGCTGCCACCCTCACCGACCAAAGGCCCGTGGAGCACCGAACGTCTGTTGCCGGTGGAGCGTCTGAGCAAACTCGATGTGAACGCCGACCTGACCTTCGGCCAGCTGACCCTCGACAAAATGCCGATTCAGAATGCAGCACTCAAGGCCACAGGCCTTGGCGGCCTGCTGACGCTGGAGAACCTGCGCGGCGACCTGTACGACGGCAACTTCGAAGCCAAAGGTACCCTGGACGTGCGCCAGCAAGTGCCGGCGCTGAACATGCAGACGCGCATCAGCAAAGTGCCTGTAGAAAAAATCCTCGAAAGCCAGGGGAAAAATCCCCCGGTTCAAGGCCTGGTTACGCTCGATAGCGCGCTGACCAGCAGCGGCAATAGCCAGAGCGTGCTGATCGATAACCTCAACGGCAATGCCAGTTTCGTTATCAACAATGGCGTACTGCTCAATGCCAATCTTGAGCAGCAACTGTGCAAAGGCATCGCCACCCTGAATCGCAAAACCCTCACCGGCGAGCCACGAGGCAAGGACACACCGTTCGAAGAGCTCAAGGGCAACCTGATCTTCCACAACGGCGTGGCCAGTAACCAGGACCTGAAAGTGCGCATCCCGGGCATGACCGTCAACGGTAACGGCGACATCGACCTGCGGGTGCTGGGCATGGATTACCGCGTCGGCGTGATCGTCGAAGGCGACAAGAGCGACATGCCGGACCCGGCCTGCCAGGTCAGCGAGCGCTTCGTCGGCATCGAGTGGCCACTGCGCTGCCGTGGTCCGCTGGAACTGGGTGCCAAGGCTTGCCGTCTCGACAACGAACGCATGGGACAAGTCGCGAGCAAACTGGCCGGCGAGCGGATCAGCGAAAAAATCGACGAGAAGCTTGGCGATAAAGTCAGCCCGGAACTGAAAAACGCGCTCAAGGGGCTGTTCAAGCGATGAGAGCCGAGCAGTTTTCAACGGCGGTGCTGGATTGGTACGACCGCCACGGCCGCCACGATTTGCCTTGGCAGCAGGGCATCACCCCTTACCGGGTATGGGTCTCGGAAATCATGTTGCAGCAAACCCAGGTCAGCACTGTGCTGAACTACTTCGACCGTTTCATGGCGTCATTGCCGACGGTCGAAGCCCTGGCCGCCGCGCCGGAAGACGAAGTGCTGCACCTGTGGACCGGCCTCGGTTATTACACCCGCGCGCGCAACTTGCAGAAGACCGCGAAGATTGTCGTTGCCGAATACGGCGGAGAGTTTCCCCGTGATGTGGAAAAGCTCACCGATCTGCCGGGTATCGGCCTGTCCACGGCCGGCGCAATTGCCAGCCTGAGCATGGGCCTGCGGGCGCCGATCCTCGATGGCAACGTCAAACGGGTGCTGGCGCGCTTTACCGCGCAAGAGGGTTATCCGGGCGAGCCCAAGGTTGCCAAACAGCTGTGGGCCAACGCTGAGCGCTTTACGCCATACGATCGGGTCAACGCCTACACCCAGGCGATGATGGACCTGGGCGCCACGCTCTGCACCCGCAGCAAACCGAGTTGCCTGCTCTGCCCGCTGGAAAAGGGCTGCGAGGCGCACATGCTTGGCCTGGAAACCCGCTACCCGATCCCCAAGCCGCGCAAAGCCGTGCCACAGAAGCGCACGCTGATGCCGATGCTCGCCAACGGTGAAGGGGCAATTCTGCTTTACCGTCGCCCTTCCACGGGCCTGTGGGGCGGTCTCTGGAGCCTGCCGGAACTCGACGACCTCGACGACCTGCAACATCTGGCTTCGCAGCACTCGCTGGAACTGGGCAGCCAACAGGCACTGCCGAGCCTGGTGCACACCTTCAGCCACTTTCAGTTATCCATCGAACCCTGGCTGGTTCAGGTCCAGGAGGCCGGCCATCACGTGGCCGAGGCCGACTGGCTCTGGTATAACCTCGCCACCCCGCCGCGCCTGGGCCTTGCCGCCCCGGTCAAAACCTTGCTCGAACGCGCGGCCGTCGTATTGAACGCAGGAGAGTCGTCATGACCCGCACCATCATGTGCCGCAAGTACAAAGAAGAATTGCCCGCCCTGGAGCGCGCCCCGTTCCCAGGCGCAAAAGGCCAGGATATTTTTGACCACGTCTCGGCCAAGGCGTGGGCCGACTGGCAGAAACACCAGACCCTGCTGATCAACGAAAAGCGCCTGAACATGATGAACGCCGAAGATCGCAAATATCTTCAAGGCGAGATGGACAAGTTCTTTTCCGGCGAGGAATACGCCAAGGCCGAAGGCTACGTTCCGCCGGCTGAATAACCCCGCTTTTTCGGGGGGTGGATCGTAAGCGACGGTAATAATTAAAATTTTTTTGAAAACTTTCTTGACGACCCCCTGAAAAACCAGTTTAATGCGCCCCGTTGCCCAGATAGCTCAGTCGGTAGAGCAGGGGATTGAAAATCCCCGTGTCGGCGGTTCGATTCCGTCTCTGGGCACCAAATACCGAAAACCCTGAATCGCAAGATTCAGGGTTTTTTTATGCCTGGGATTTGATCAGACATCGTGCAAGTCGTCCTTCCTTGCTAGTTTTCACCACCCCAGTGGAAAACCAGATTGCGAGCAGCACCGCTGCCTACATCCGCTGTATCACGCCGCACCTCTCCCTTATGTGTCGCGACAACGGTGTACTTGCCGGCAGGCAGCTGAACGTAAACCAGCGGCCCAGCCTCACTCAGCGTCAGCACGGGTTGCCCTGCGGCTTTTTGAATGACCACATCCACATCGGGAACGTATTCATCCTTAGGCCCGGTAGAAAAGGTCATGTGCAGGTTATAGCCCTGCGTTTGTTGGATAGCTTTAGCCTCATCCTCTCCAATACCGCCGGACAGGTAGGTAATCCCGTTTTGCTGTTGCTGCTGGACTTGCACGCCTGAGGGATCGATCGGTTCAAGACTGGCGGCGTTAAGCACGACTGGAAACATCAGTACGCCGACGGCGGCGATGGGCAGCATGAATGAATGGACGTTCTTCATGATGGCGACTCCCGGGTTACGCAGAACCCAATCGTTACTCTTTTTAGATTTGTTACCGAATGTTCAAGTTTTAGATCGATTCGCACTTGGGCTCACTGCGAATCGGACTACGTGATGCGCTCCTCCTGCATGGGTTTCCGTCGGCCCGGTCCTGCAAAACAAACTCGCCTTTCCTTCCGATTTACCAGCAACGCCCGGCATCGCGGACTATCACTCCCTTGCCATCCTCTTGCGCCTGTTTCCTTCAGCTGCGGAAAATGTCATGAGCCCTCTCAAACCCGATAACACTCAAGATTCACAGATCACTTCACTGCTCGGCAATCTTGGCGAATTGATCCGTGAAGCGCGTCAGAAGGTGCTGCGAGCGGTCGATACCGTTCAGGTGCAAACCTGTTGGCAAATCGGACGGCATATTGTGGAGTTCGAGCAGGAAGGCGCTCGGCGCGCGGTTTATGGCAAGCAACTGCTATCGACGCTGGCGAAAGTACTGACGTCGGAGTTTGGGAAAGGCTTCGACGCTTCCAACCTTCGCTACATGCGCCAGTTCTATCAAGCATTCCCAATTCGTGACGCACTGCGTCACGAATTGAGCTGGACCCACTACCGCAGACTGCTGCGAGTCGACAACGACAGCGCTCGCCACTGGTACATGAACGAATCAGCTCTGCAGAACTGGTCAAGTCGCGCCCTCGAGCGCCAGATCAATACCCTCTATTACGAACGCCTGCTGGCGAGTCGCGACCGGTCCGCCGTCAAACAGGAAGCCGACACCAACATCCAGCAAATGAACGCCAGCCCTCGGGAATTCATCCGGGACCCCGTGCTACTGGAGTTTCTCGGCCTGCCCAATGCGGGCTTGGTCCAGGAAAGCGAACTTGAACAAGCCTTGATCGATCAACTTCAGGGCTTCCTGCTCGAACTGGGCAAAGGCTTCGCCTTCATCGCTCGCCAGCAACGCATCAGTACCGAGAGCAAAGACTTCTACATCGACCTGGTGTTCTACAACTACCTGCTCAAGTGCTTCGTCATCTTCGACCTCAAGCGCGGCGTACTGACACACCAGGATGTCGGCCAGATGGACATGTACGTGCGCATGTACGACGACCTCAAGCGCGGACCGGAGGATAGCCCCACCGTCGGCCTCATTCTCTGCGCGCAGAAAGATGAATCGGTGGTGCGCTATTCAGTGCTGCAAGGTAACGAACAACTGTTCGCCAGTACCTACCGGCTGGTGCTGCCGAGCGAGGAGGAACTTCGCACAGAACTGGATCGGGAATGGGCGGTGCTTGAGGAGCGGTTGCGTGGCAGGGTAATCCGGTGAACGAGTTGGCCCTTCAAAACTACCTACGCAGCAAATACCCCAAGGAAAACACTGCCTGCGAGTGGAAGGAGTTCAAGAACCTTACTCATGCCGTGTCCGGACGCAAAGGTGCAGATATTGCGAGTTATCTATCCGCCATCGCAAATATGGCCGGAGGTCATTTGGTGATCGGCGTCCAGGATTGTTCGCTACACATTGTCGGAGTCCAGCAGTTTCATGACTACACACCTGAAAACATTCGCCAGCGTTTGCTCGGGCGTTGCTGCAATCTGAACTCGGAAGGTTTTTGCATCGAAAGTTTCACTACCAGCGATATCGGCAAGACCGTCTGGGTGTTTCATATTCCCAGGCATAGGCCGAGGCTGCCGGTTTATGCGCACGATAAAGCATGGCAGCGGTTGGACGATGTATTGATTGAGATGCGGCAGGAACGGCTAGAGGCTATTTTGAATGAGCCAATCGACATACAGGATTGGTCGGCTCAGACGGTATTAGGCGCGACCCACGCCGACCTTGATGAACAGGCGGTCGACGTAGCACGACAGAAGTTTGCGGAGAAACACCGCAATGCTTCATTTGCTGAAGACATTCAAACCTGGGATCTGGCGACTTTTCTGGACAAAGCGAAGCTGACTATTCAGGGGTGCATCACGCACTCCGCTTTGTTGTTGGTGGGCAAACGAGAAGCCAGTCATTTTCTGCCAACCCTGGCACAAATCACCTGGAAACTCGCAGGCGAAGAACAGGCATACGAACACTTTGGCCTACCGTTTTTACTGACGACGACTCAGGTGCTGCATCGCATACGTAATATTGACTACAAGCTTTTTCCACAAAACCAATTACTGGCCACCGAAGTCAGCAAATATGACACTCGCGTCATCCTGGAAGCCTTGCACAACTGCATTGCCCATCAGGACTATCAACTGCGCTCACGCATCATCGTCGTCGAGCGCGTCGACAGATTGGTATTCGAAAATGCTGGAGGTTTCTATGAGGGTGAACCTGAGGACTACTTCAGCGGCGAGCATACGCCAAGCCGCTACCGTAACCCTTGGCTCACCCAAGCGATGGTCGGCTTGAACATGATCGACACCATGGGTTTCGGAATTTCCACCATGACTCTGTCCCAACGTAGCCGATACTTCCCACTGCCGGACTACAGCAAGTCCAAGGAAAACAAAGTTGTGCTGGAGATTTACGGGAACGTGATCGACGAAAACTACACCCGTCTACTGTTGGAAAATCAGGATCTGCCATTGAACACAGTCATGCTGCTGGACAGGGTGCAGAAAAGACAACCCATCACAGAAAATGCCGCGGCCTTGCTGCGCAAGCAAGGGCTTATCGAGGGGCGAAAACCGAATTATTACGCTGCCGCCCAAGTGGCGCGCAGCACGGGAAACCAAAGCGACTATATTCGCAACCGGGCTTTCAATGATGGCTACTACAAAGATCTGATTCTCGATTATTTGAGGCAATATGGGTCAGCATCACGCCTTGAGCTAGTCGCGCTAATCCTAGATAAACTATCGGATGCTTTAGACGAAAAACAAAAGCAGAACAAATTTCGCAATTTGCTGCACTCGATGTCGACACGTGACCAAAGTATTGAAAAATCGGGCAGTTTGCACAAAGGCCGCTGGATTCTCAGGCGTTTTACTGACGCCATACCGTAGACAAACTCTAGACAAACTTTCTCGCTCTGAATGGGCCCGGTTAGCAACGGAGCACCAATGAGACAACAAATCCTGCTCACGCAATTTCCAATGCTCCAATTCGGAAAACGCCCCTCCAATGCCGCCGGAGAGCCGTTCAACGAACCCGCCGCCGACGGCTTCATCCTTGGCGGCTTCACCTGGCGGCATGCGAATCAAGACCCAACCCGTCCTGTGGTGATTATCAACGCCGCTACTTCAGTCCGTTGCCGACACTACTCGCGCTTCGCCGATTACCTGTTCGCCAATGGCTTCGACGTGATCACCTATGACTACCGCGGCATCGGCGAGTCGCGCCCCGCGTCGTTGAAAGGACTTGAAGCCTCATGGTCCGACTGGGGCGCGCTGGATTTCGAGGCGATGCTGCAAAGAGCGCAACGCGAGTTTGCAGAACAACCCATCAATGTCGTCGGCCACAGCTTCGGCGGCTGTGCGGCAGGGTTGGGCGCCTCGGGGCATGTGATCCGACGCCTGGTGACGGTGGGTGCGCAGTTCGCTTACTGGCGCGACTATGCCCCCGCCCATCGCTGGCGAATGTTTGGGAAGTGGCACGTGACGATGCCATTGATGACCCTGCTTTATGGCTATTTTCCCGGCAAACGCCTCGGCTGGCTCGAAGACACCCCGGCCGGTGTAGTCCGCGACTGGAGCATGCCCACCGCCCGATACGAGAAACGCCCCAGCGGTCGTGTCATCCACGCCAAAAACGGTCAGCTCCCCTTCGCCAATGTCACCGCCCAAACCCTGGCGATCAGCCTCAGCGACGATCCCTATGGCACCATTGCGGCCATCGAACGCCTGCTCGGCTACTTCACTGGCAGTACAAACACCCACCTGCGAATCACCCCTGAAGATATCGGCGAAGAAGAAGTCGGACATTTCGCCTTTTTTCGTAGCGCATACCAAGCCACACTATGGCCCATTGCATTGTCCTGGCTGCGAACCGGCGAGCTGGCCCCCGATACACCCGGGCGGCGAGTGCCACGCAGTTGATGGATGCGCCCCCTCAACGAATTACGGAACGACGCCCATGGCCTCCGCCAACAAGCAAAACAAACGCGCCTCCCGCGCCAAAGCCAAGGCCAAGCAGAACCGCACCCAGCGGGCCGCTGCGCCGGTCGAGCTGGACCCGAACGACGATCGCATCGACTTCGAATCGGTGGACCTGACCGAACTGTTCAAGAAAATGATCGACGCTGAAAAAACCAGTCAGCAAGCGATGTGTGCAGCCTTCCTCGAAGACCCGCTGCTGGAACTGGTGTACGAGCAGGAAGGCGAAGAAGGCGCAATGGACTTCATCCTCGCGGCACTGATCGAATACCGCCAATGGTCCACCGAGACCGACGAAGCCGGCGCCCTGGCGTGGATCGAATCTGCGGCCTTCCAGGCTGACTACGTGGCGGCGTCCGACGCCATCGCGGCCCAAACCCAACAGAAACCAGACTGAGTTCCCATGGCATCCCTGAACAAGCAACAGAAACGCGCCAAACGCGCCAAGATCAAAGCCAAGCAAATCAATATCCACGGCAGAAAACCCGCCGCGCTGGACGATGATCTGGGCGACATCGGTGAGCCGATCCCGGAATACACCCTGGCGATGTTCAGCAAAATGCGTGACGCCGAGGCTACCAGCCGCAACGACATGCTGCTGACCCTGCTGTCGAACCTCGCCGAAATCATCAGCGATCATCCAGAACTGCTGGACATGGAAAACGCCGACAACGAAGCCATGGCCGCCACACATTTGGCCGCCGACATGCTGATCGACTACCGCATGTGGGCCGACGGCATGGACCGCGACGCCGCCCAGGCCTGGCTGACCGACCCGCAATTCATTACCGACTTTGGCGATGCGCTGGACAGTTATCGTCAGTCGCTGGACGAAGGCGAGTCAAAGGGCGAATCAGTCTGAAAACTGAAACCCGGGCAAACAAAAAACGGGCGCAATCATCACTGATTGCGCCCGTTTTTTGTTTGCCACCCGAAAATTCAAATCTTAGCCAGCGACAGCTTCCAGACGTGGAATTTCCATGCCGATCTTCGCGCTCACATAGCTCAGGTCGCCGCTGGCGATGGATTGAGCTTTGTAGCCGGAACCGATCAGGTCACGCACGTAGAGTTTGTTGTAGATGAACATGAACACGATGTTGCTGAGGCCGAAGGTGAAGCAGGCCACAATGAACATGATCGCTGCCCATTTGATATCACCACGGAACAGTGGCGGAAAAAAGCCAAAGAAAAACACCGTCCACGAGAAGCCGATTGGCGCTTCTTTCATGGCACCGGTGTTAGGGTTTTTGAACACAACCGATGTAAACGCCATGCCTGTCTCCTTGATGCCCTAATGGGTTGGCTGAACGGCCGGGCTATCTCCATGCAGCGCTGACTCTGACCTGCCGTCATAAACAACAGGTACACGCAAATGCATCTGTGAACACTCTTCAGATGAGGGAGCAGGCAAGAAAGGCTCGGGGGGCTTTAGCCAGGAAGGCTGGGGGCATCGAACAATCCGTGTCCTGAAACTCCATCGCATCCCGGAAACACCGAAATGCACATTCGCCAAGAAGGCTACTATTTAGCCATCACTCTGTCCATGAGATAGCCAACCGAAAAAGCAAAAACGACCGTGATCATTTCTGATGACGGTCGTTCGGTGTTTCTACCGCGTTTACTTTGAGTCAGAACACTCAGCGCGCTATCGCTGCGGTCAACTTCTCGTTGCGACGACGTCGAGCTACCAGCAACCCCGCCGCCACCACGAGTGCGCTTAGCAAACCGGTCGCGAGAATCTCCACGCGATGGGCTTCCTGGAACAGCATGATGGTCAGGGCCGCGACAATGAATACGATCACGGCGTAGGTCAGGCCCGGGAACAGCCACATGCTGAAGGCGATTTTTTCACCGCGAGCCATACGCTGTTTGCGCATACGCAGTTGCGAAATCGCGATCACCAGGTACACCAGCAACGCGATGGCGCCCGAGCTGGCCAGCAGGAATTCGAATACAGCGGCCGGGGCCACGTAGTTAGCGAACACTGCAAGAAACGCAGCAGCGGTCGACAGCATCACAGCCCAGTAAGGTGTGCCGCTGCTGTTGGTGCGCTGGGAAACGGCCGGCGCATCGCCACGTTTGCCCAACGAGAACATCATGCGCGAAGCAGTGTAGAGCGCCGAGTTCAGGCAGCTGGTTACCGCAACCAGAACCACAATATCGACGATCAGCTTGGCATTCGGGATACCCATGCGCTCCAGCACGGTCTGGTAGGAACCGACACTGGCCAGAATCGGGTCATTCCATGGCACCAAGGCCACAACGATGAAGATGGAGACGAGGTAGAACAAGCCAATCCGCCAGATCACCGAGTTGGTAGCCTTGGAAATCTGCTGGCCAGGGTTCTTCGATTCCGCGGCCGCAATGGTCACGATCTCAGTGCCCATGAAGGAAAACATAGTGGTCAGGATGGCACCCAGCACCGCGCCCATGCCGTTTGGCAGGAAGCCTTGAGTGTCAAACAAATGCGACACGCCGCTGACCTGGCTGGTCGGCAGGAAGCCGAAGATTGCCAGAATGCCAAGACCGATAAAGCCGATGATCGCTACGACTTTGACCAGGGCGAACCAGAACTCGAACTCTCCGTAGTTCTTCACACTGAACAGGTTGGTCACGGTCAGCAGCAAGGTGATAACCAAGGTGAAGGCCCAGATCGCCACGTTCGGGAACCAGGCATGCAAAATGGTCGCGGCAGCGTTAGCCTCCAGCGGGATAACCAAAACCCAGAACCACCAGTAGAGCCAGCCGATGGTGAAACCGGCCCAGTGACCAATCGCGCGATCGGCGTACGTCGAGAAGGAACCTGTGTCTGGCGATGCAACGGCCATCTCGCCGAGCATTCGCATGACCAGAACCACTAGGGCACCGGCGGCCGCATAAGCCAACAGCACGGCCGGGCCAGCAGCGGCAATGGCGTGACCGGAGCCGACGAACAGGCCGGCGCCGATTACTCCGGCGATCGACAGCATGGTCACATGACGCGGTTTTAGCCCCTGTTCAAGGCCATTGGAGGAGCTTTGGCTACTGCTCATTAAAACTACCTTTGCAAGTAAAGCGATGACGTCGGCCCGGTCTGACATCCCTTCTCGTAAAAAGAATCCAACAGGGCGTTTCTTATTCTGCACGCAATAATTGCGCCAAAATGTTTCACGCGCCCGTTACACGGGGCCTGCACGCAGATCGAGCAGTTATCGCAAGTCATTGAGATTAATGGCATTTCGCCAGAGCGTTACCCTGCCACCCACTTCAGTAACGAATCTGCGCACCAAAAAGACATCAAGAAATACAGGCGCGCACAATAAAAGTGCAGTTCGGGTACGTTTGTCCGGTTAGCGCTTCCAACACCCCGCCAAAGCTGGCAACATCGCGCCTTTTTTTACGCGACAGCCACGTCCAAGCGTGTTCAAACGGCTGTTCGGTTGTTGATGGGGCGACAGTCTGCTGTGCCGATGCGACAACCTGCCACATGCCACCCGTTTACCGTCCGTAGCGCTGTTGGCTGCCATTCGAACGCTATGCTAGCTTGGCCGCCTCGCCAGGAAGGCCGCCAATAGCAGGAGCGCAAAACACTATGAGGAACGCACATGGCTGAGGCCACGCCCGCGCTTGAAATCCGCAACTTGCACAAACGCTACGGACAGCTTGAGGTGCTCAAAGGCATCTCGCTGACCGCCCGCGACGGCGATGTGATCTCGATCCTGGGTTCCTCCGGTTCCGGCAAGTCCACGTTCCTGCGTTGCATCAACCTGCTGGAAAACCCGCATCAGGGCCAGATCCTGGTAGCCGGCGAAGAACTCAAGCTCAAAGCCGCCAAGAACGGCGAATTGGTCGCTGCCGACGGCAAGCAGATCAATCGCCTGCGCAGCGAGATCGGTTTTGTATTTCAAAACTTTAATCTCTGGCCGCACATGAGCGTGCTCGACAACATCATCGAAGCCCCGCGCCGCGTACTCGGCCAAAGTAAGGCCGAAGCCATTGAAGTCGCCGAAGCCTTACTGGCCAAGGTCGGCATCGCTGACAAGCGCCACGCCTACCCGGCGCAACTCTCCGGCGGCCAGCAGCAACGCGCGGCTATCGCCCGCACCCTGGCGATGCAGCCCAAGGTCATTCTGTTCGACGAACCCACCTCCGCCCTTGACCCGGAAATGGTCCAGGAAGTACTTAATGTCATCCGCGCATTGGCCGAAGAAGGCCGCACCATGCTGCTCGTGACCCATGAAATGGGCTTCGCCCGTCAGGTTTCCAGCGAAGTGGTGTTCCTCCACCAAGGCCTGGTAGAAGAGCAAGGATCGCCACAGCAGGTGTTCGAAAACCCGCTTTCGGCGCGCTGCAAACAATTCATGTCCAGCAACCGCTAACGGAGCTACCCGCATGCAGAACTACAAAAAAATCTTCCTGGCCGCTGCCGTCACCCTGGCCTTCAGTGCCGGTGTCGCCGCCGAGACCTTGAAGATGGGCATCGAAGCGGCCTACCCGCCGTTCAACAACAAAGATGCCAGTGGCAATGTCGTCGGCTTCGACAAAGATATCGGCGATGCCCTGTGCGCCAAGATGAAAGTCGAGTGCACCGTGGTTACGTCCGACTGGGACGGCATCATCCCGGCGCTGAACGCCAAGAAGTTCGACTTCCTGATCTCCTCGATGTCGATCACTGACGAGCGTAAGCAAGCAGTGGACTTCACCGCCCCGTACTACTCCAACAAGCTGCAGTTCATCGCACCGAAAAACGTCGACTTCAAGACCGACAAGGCTTCGTTGCAAGGCAAGGTTATCGGCGCTCAACGCGCGACCCTGGCCGGCACCTGGCTGGAAGACAACATGGAAGGCGTCGAAATCAAACTCTACGACACCCAGGAAAACGCCTACCTGGACCTGACTTCGGGTCGTCTGGACGGCATCCTGGCCGACAAGTACGTCAACTACGAGTGGCTGAAAAGCGACGCCGGCCGTGCTTACGAATTCAAGGGCGACCCAGTGGAAGAAAGCGACAAGATCGGTATCGCTGTGCGCAAGAACGACCCGATTCGCGAGAAGCTGGACGCTGCGCTGAAAGAAATCGTCGCTGACGGCACCTACAAAAAGATCAACGACAAGTACTTCCCGTTCAGCATCTATTGATTCTGACCTGCCGGGCCGGCGCCATTATTTGACGGCGCCAGTCCCTGGCATTGCCTGCGCGATTTGAAAAGAAATCCATGACTATCGATCTCTACGGATTCGGCCCGGCGCTCGCCGCTGGTGCGCTGATGACTGTGAAACTGGCACTCTCGGCCTTGTGCCTGGGGCTGGTGCTCGGTCTGCTCGGCGCCTTGGCCAAGACTTCCCCGTACAAGCCGCTGCAATGGCTTGGCGGCACTTATTCCACGCTGGTTCGCGGCATCCCGGAATTGCTCTGGGTGCTGTTGATCTACTTCGGCACGGTCAACCTGATGCGTGCCCTGGGCGAGTTCTTCGGCAACCCCGACCTCGAACTCAATGCCTTCGCCGCCGGCGTAATTGCGCTGGGACTATGCTTCGGCGCCTACGCCACGGAAGTGTTTCGTGGTGCGATTCTGGCGATCCCCAAGGGTCATCGTGAAGCCGGCGTGGCCTTGGGCCTGTCGAAATTTCGCATCTTTACCCGGCTGATCATGCCGCAGATGTGGCGCATCGCCCTTCCCGGCCTGGGCAACCTGTTCATGATCCTGATGAAAGACACTGCGCTGGTCTCCGTCATCGGCCTGGAAGAAATCATGCGTCACACACAAATCGGCGTGACGATATCCAAGCAACCGTTCACCTTTTATATGGTGGCCGCCTTCATGTATCTGGGTCTGACCATTCTGGCCATGACCGGCATGCACTTTATGGAACGACGTGCCGCTCGCGGCTTCGCCAGGAGCACCCAATGAACTGGGAAGTCATCATCAAGTGGCTGCCAAAACTGGCTCAGGGCGCGACGCTGACCCTGGAGCTGGTGGCCATCGCCGTGATCGCCGGGTTGCTGCTGGCGATTCCGCTGGGCATCGCTCGCTCGTCACGACTCTGGTACGTGCGGGCATTCCCCTACGGCTACATCTTCTTTTTCCGTGGTACACCATTGCTGGTTCAGCTGTTTCTGGTCTACTACGGTCTGGCGCAGTTCGACGCGGTGCGTAACAGCTCGATGTGGCCCTACCTGCGCAGTCCGTTCTGGTGCGCCACCGCGACCATGACCCTGCACACCGCGGCCTATATCGCCGAAATCCTGCGCGGCGCGATCCAGGCGATTCCTCCGGGCGAGATTGAAGCGGCGCGGGCGCTGGGCATGTCCCGGGCCAAAGCCCTGTTCTACATCATGCTGCCGCGTGCGGCGCGCATCGGCCTGCCGGCCTACAGCAACGAAGTGATCCTGATGCTCAAGGCCAGCGCCCTGGCCAGCACCGTGACCTTGCTGGAATTGACCGGCATGGCTCGCACCATCATCGCCCGCACCTACTTGCCGGTGGAGATCTTCTTCGCCGCGGGCATGTTTTATCTGCTGATGGCTTACGTGCTGGTTCGTGGCTTCAAGCTGCTGGAGCGCTGGCTGCGCGTCGATGCCTGCCAAGGGCGTTGATTCCTGCGTGCTGACGGGCGAGGCCCTGCTCGCCCGTTTCACCGCGCTGGATGCTTTTCTGATCGAGCATCAGGCGCTGTGGAAGCCTCGACCGTTTACCCATCTGCAACTGCCTTGGGAAGCGTCCTACCCGGAGTTGGCGTTTTGGCTACGCGGCCGGTCGCTGGAGGATGCGGAAAGCAGTCATAACCAACCTTGTTTGCTCGATGCGCCGGAGCCATTTGCTTCATTGGCGGCGATGTCTGCTGAACTGAGCACGGTGGGTGAATTACCAGCTCGTACACTTGAAGCGGCAGGTCATCGATTGAATGTGGATGTGCCGGGACGCAAATGGCAGCAGATTGAAGCGTTCGCCGGTCGCCTGCAATTTGCTCATGCACCGACACATTGGCTGGATTGGTGTTCGGGCAAGGGCCATTTGGGGCGGCGCCTGTTGCAAACCGGGCAACAACTGACCTGCCTGGAGTTCGACCCGGCGCTGGTCGCCAGCGGCCAGGCACTCAGCCAGCGTCATCAGTTGCATGCGTTGCACGTCGAGCAGGATGTGCTCGCGCCAGGCGCAGCCTCCTTATTGAACGCCGATCACACGCCCGTAGCGCTGCACGCCTGCGGTGATCTGCATGTGCGACTGATCCAGCTCGCCAGCGCCGCCGGTTGCAAACAACTGGCCATCGCACCGTGCTGCTACAACCGGATCAGTCCGTACACCTATCAGCCGCTTTCCCGCGCGGCTGAGCGCTCCGACCTACGTCTCTCCGTTGATGATCTTGCGCTGCCGATGAGCGAAACCGTCACCGCCGGCGCTCGCGTCCGACGCCAGCGCGACACCTCCATGGCCCGGCGCCTGGCGTTCGACTTGCTGCAACGGCAACTGCGCGGCGTCGACAAATACCTGCCAACCCCTTCCCTGCCCAGCGCCTGGCTGGACAAGCCTTTCGCCGATTACTGCCGCGATCTGGCAGCACTCAAAGACTTATCCACAGTTGGTGCCCCAGATTGGACTACACTCGAAACCGCCGGTTGGCAGCGATTGGCTGAAGTCCGCAATCTGGAGCTGCTACGAGGCCTTTTCCGACGGCCGCTGGAGCTGTGGCTGGTACTTGATCGGGCACTTTTCCTCATTGAACAGGGTTACGCCGTTCGTCTCGGCACCTTCTGTAAAACTCCACTCACGCCGCGCAATTTCCTACTCCTGGCAGAACGTCCTTAAATAGCCACAGCCTGTGGATAACTCTGTTGATGGAATTATCGTGGATCCAATATCCGCGCCGTTTTACGCCTTAAACACTACTGGTCATTTTTTGTTCACCCTTATAAAAAACCGGTAAAACAGGCATTTGCAGACAAATGAGAACGAGTTCACAAAATCGTAATGAACAGGCCATCGCCCCTGCTCCATTGTGCATAAGCATTTAATCAAAACGACATAACCGCCGAACACCGGACATCCATAGCGCAAAATTGCGCCTTGCAACGTCCCTTGCTATACACGCATACAAGGACGCCGACAGTGCGGCCCATGAACAAGAAAAATCTGACCGACAGGATGCGACCGTGACGTTCATTTCTTACGCCCAGAATTTCGAAGACATCCGCCTGTGGCGCGCCCTCAAATACGTCGAAAATGGCTTTTATATCGATATCGGGGCCAACCACCCCACCCAAGACTCCGTCACCAAGGCCTTCTATGACCGCGGCTGGACCGGCATCAACGTCGAACCCATGCCAAATTATTACGACGCCCTGTGCGAACAACGCCCCAACGACATCAACCTGCAATGCGTGGCCGGCGAAAGTGCCGACGACCTGACCTTCTACGGCATCGCCGGCACCGGCCTGTCGACCCTCGACCCGGCCCTGGCCCAGCAACACAAAGACGCCGGCATGGACGTGCGCAGCCAAACCGTCAAATCCCGCACCCTGGCCTCCATCTGCGAACAACACGCCGGGAACCGTCCGATTCACTTCCTGAAAATCGACGTCGAAGGCCACGAAGAAACCGTCCTGCGCGGCATGGACTTCACCCGATGGCGACCGTGGATCATCCTCATCGAAACCCCATGGGAACGCGACCAGACCTGGGAAACCCTCGTCACCGGCGCCGGCTACCAGCCCATCCTGTTCGACGGCATCAACACTTATTACCTCGCCGAAGAGCACCTGGCCCTCAAACCCGCCTTCGACATTCCGCCATGCAACCTGGACGACTTCCAGTTCTGCCGTGGCCACAACTTCAGCCACCCCGTCACTGACGCCGAAAACCACCTCGCCGCCGCCCTGCAACGCGCCGAACACGCCGAAGCGCAGTTGCGGGCGATGCAAAACAGCCGAACCTGGCGCGCCCTCCAGAAACTCAAGAACGTACTGCTTCGCGCCTGACCGAACGCCTGCGCAAAAATAGTCTGAATTCAGGGGTTTACAGAACCAACCCAATCGCTATAATCGTCGCCCAACACGCCGGTATAGCTCAGTTGGTAGAGCAACTGACTTGTAATCAGTAGGTCCCGGGTTCGACTCCTGGTGCCGGCACCATACAAAACAAAGCCCTCGCAGCAATGCGAGGGCTTTGTTGTTTCTGGGGTTGGAGAATCTGCTTCCATCCGACCTTGATAGCCCCACCAAATTCGCCTGCGCGCCTGCCGTTACACATTCGCTTCAGCATGACGTTGACGAGCGACTGCCCCACCTGAAATGCACACCAATACACCCGTCAAGCCTAGGTTGACGTTGTCAGCATGCTCAAATCGTGCGGGGCTTTTTTGCTCGAACCAGGGATACGACGATTTGCATCTGGGAAAATAAAGTTGTCCCTTTTCCACTTCTCAGGGGTTGTTGTTCCCGGATGCCGCTCCTGCCTGGGGCCCTTTGCCGAGCAAGGGGGCGGTTTCCACTTCCAGCATCAGCAGCACCATTTCCGTCAACTCGGCGTCGGACTTCTGTCCGGCATAGAGGTCATGGAGTGCTTTGGCGAAGGGGATGCGCAGGTCTTGGTTTTCTTCGCGGGCGGTATCGCTGTATTGCATTAGTTCGCTGATGGCTCGCAGCACAGCCGCTTGCCACCGAGCGGTGGTCCTGGGACCATCGCTGGTGATTGCAATCAACTTATCCTTCGTCAGCTGGCGAAGGGCAGGTTCGCGCAACGGCTTAAGCGGCTTTGGGTTGCGAGTGATCTTTGACATACCGGACGATACTCAGCGTTTCCTGCCGGAACTGCTCGTAGTCGATCTGCTGGGCGTTAATAAAGGTGCTGCCCATCATGGTCAGCGAGCCCATAAAGCTGGCTTCGGAAATTTCCTCGTCGCTCGCGCCAAACAAGCGCGCGGCTTCGGTATGGAACAGGGCGCAATACTTGCAACGGGTCGCCCCGGACACCGCCAGACCTATCAACTCCTTGTACTTATTAGGAATCTTGGTATCCGCCAGCCAGAAGTCCCGGGCCACGCCCCAGAATCCGATCGCTCCGCCTTCCGGCATCTGCTTGATCCACTCCGGTACCAGACCCAGGGTCTGCTCAATTTCCTGATAGGTATCACGAATAGCCATTTGACACCTCCTTACCTCTGGAGAGACATCTGCTACAGAGATACAACTAGTTTAGTTCGCTGGCGGCCATGCCAGAGCCGGCAGCAGCACGACTCCAGCAATGAATTCTTAAACATCGTAGAAACAACAGGATGGATTTAGTTTTTTTGGGCGCAATGACGTACCACTAAGAACCTGAAGTTATAGAACTTGGCGGGTTGGCTCAGAACGCTCGTATGTGAAATGCGAATCCCGTCCGCATCGCAAGCGCTAAGCACTTAGCTGTTTAATCCAGTCAAGGCTCGCAACGGTGGAACCGGAAGGACGGTATTCACACCCGATCCATCCTGTGTAGCCACGCTGCTCCAGCGCGACGAACAAAGCTGCGAAGTCGATGTTCCCTGTTCCCGGTTCGTGACGACCCGGGCAGTCGGCAATTTGCACATGGACTGTTCTGTCATAAAACCGAGCCAGAACATCTGCCGCATCTCCGGTCAAAAGCTGAGCATGGTAAAGATCGAGAATCAGCCCGACACTCGGGAAGGTCTCCAGCACCTGTTGCGCCTTGCTGAAGTCGGACATGTAATAGCCCGGCATCTCTTGCGTACAAATTACTTCGATAAGCGGCCGCAATCCCTGATCCTCGAAGTACTTGACGGCATACTCCAGGTTGCCTCCGAAGATAGGTCCTGCGTCATCCTGCGTCGTAACGCCAGACATGATGTGGACATCCGAACATGTCAGCGCCTTTGCATAGCGGGCGGCCTGGAGCAAACCGTGGCGAAACTCTTCTTCCTTGCCCTGCAAGGCAGCGATGCCTTTGGTAACGCCCGCCGGTGCGGCGAACTGAATCAACGGCAGACTGTATTGCGCCAGGTGGTCTGCCAGGAGGCTCGCGTCGAATTCATAGGGCGACGGGAACTCCACTGCCCGAAAACCCGCTGCGGCGGCGGCTTCGATGCGTTGCAGAAAAGGCAATTCATTGAATTGGAAACCGAGATGAGCGTTGAACTTGAGCATTAGGTAAATATCCATCCTTGGGAAGAAATGAAATCATCAGCCTGGAGCATCCTTCGCAGCTCCAGCACTGCATCAAAACAAAGCCCTCGCAGAAATGCGAGGGCTTTGTTGTTCCTGGGGTTCGTGGGGCCAACAGCATTGGCCTGAGCAGTCAGCACAAGAAATCTCTCAGCTACTAACGAGCAGATCTCCCTCTGCTACGCTTCACAAGCCACGGCTTTCCTCAGTTGTGATTTCCGGTAAGTACGTGGCACCACACGACCGAAAGAAACACCAACGAGTAAGGAACACTCCCATGCCTCTCCATAAAATAACCTTGGCCGGTGCGCTGTTGTTCACTCTGGCCGGCTGCAACTCCATCGCCAGCAGTACCAACACGCTAACCGATGAGCAGATCAAATCTCAGAGCGCCGGCGCGTTGGGCTATTCACCTTCTGACTTGAGTATTGTCAGCCGTCGTACTGAAGGCACGAATACTTATGTCGCGCTGAAAACCAATGATAACCAGCAGTTCAACTGCATCATTAACGGCGGCAACCTGCTGACGCTGGGTATGACCAATCCGCCGTCATGCGCGAAAAAGGGTGAACCGATCAAGGTAGCGCCGTTCGGAGGTTAATGAATCAAGGATGAGAGCGCTGGTCGTCGTCCTTGCTGTGAACAGCGCCCTACTCCTGAACCGCTCTCAGTGCCCCGCACTCTGCCCACCATCAACATGCAAGATCTCGCCGGTGACAAAGTTGGCGCTGTCCAGATACACCACAGCCTGAGCAATATCGCTGATCTCTCCCATGTGCCCAACCGGGTGCAAACTTCCCAGTGCTTCGTGGGTTTCCTCACCATGCATCGGCGTCTTGATGATGCCCGGGGAAACCGCATTCACCCGAATGCCACGCTTGGCGTACTCAATGGCCAAGGATTTGGTCGCCGCGTTCAAGCCACCTTTGGTTAACGAAGCCAATACCGACGGCACACCGTCTATAGCGTGATCCACCAGGCTGGTGGTGATGTTGACGACGTGGCCGCTGCCTTGTTTTTCCATCTCGGTGATCGCGAGTTGGGTGATGTAGAAGAAACCATTCAGGTTCACCGATAAGACTGCGGCGTAGTCTTCGGGGGTGTAGGCGGTGAACGGCTTGGCGACGAAGATCCCGGCGTTGTTGACCAGGGTATCGATACGGCCGAAACGTTCGGTCGCTTCACGGATGACGTGCTGGGCGATCGCCGGGTCGCCGATGTCGCCGGCAACGGTGAGGATGTCCGGGTCGGTGGATGGCTGGATCGAACGCGAAGTGGCGACAATCCGGTAATCGAGATCACGGAAGGCCTTGACCATGCCTGCGCCGAGACCTTGAGAGGCGCCAGTAATAACGATGACTTTTTTCGAATTGCTCATGATGAACCCTCCACTACTAAATGATGGTTTTGATGGACGCGGTCATGACTGCCCCTGCGCCTCAGCCAGTTGCTTGCGGTACTGGGTAGTGGTGATCCCGGCATAGCCCCAGTTATCGGTGTCGACTTCTTCGATCACGATGTGGGTCAGGTCCGGGCGTTTGTTGAGGACGCGTTCCAGGGTTTCAGTGATTTCGGCGATCACCTGAGCTTTCTGCTCTGAGGTAACGCCATCGCGGGTGATGCGTACGCTTACGAAAGGCATGAGGAATCTCCAGTGACCCTCTCATCGGAATGATGGGGAGGCGTTGGAGAGGAATGTATGAGGTTGGGTCAGGGGGATAAAGGTGGGGACGGGAACATCATTAGTGACGTGATGTAATAAGTTGCCGGGAGCATCATTATGCGCAGACTATTGAAAAGAGATTTTCCGCCCCCCCAAAAAGACGCCGACACACGGTCAAAAACACCCGTTGACACCCGCGTCACACGGGAAGAAAATTTAATCGAGAGCGCGAAACCGACTGCCTTCAGGTGGCGATAGTCGATGTAGGAGCCCCGTTGATGACCTGAAAATCAGCGCTCGGGTAAACCTCTCCTCCCCTGCTTGAGGGAGCACAATATCAAGCACCTATTCATGAAAGCAGCCTGATCAGGCTGCTTTTTTTTGCCTTGGAAAAAGATTTCGCTGCTTCCAAAAAAAGCTCACACCTCCCCCATCCAGGTCTTTTTTGCTCCCTGATCACCTACCCTCCACCAAAACCCCGATCCTGTGTAAGCCTCAAACCATCGGACGCAGAATCATTTCGCTACTAAACTCGGGACAAGCATGCTCAGGTGCAGGATCATAGCCAGCACGCGACCGACGCCCACCCGGCGGCCAGGTACACAACAATAGCCAGCCCACTTTAGAGGGCATTACCCAAATGGATAGCAGAACCTTACGTAACCTCATGCGCATTGTGCAGACCGGCTCATTGTCGGCAGCGGCAGAGCATTCCTGTTTGACCGTGCAGGCATTGGCCGCGCAGTTGAACAAGGTTGAAGAGCAGTTCGGTTTTCGGTTGTTTCGTCGCTCCAACAAGGGGCTGACCCTGACAACGCAGGGCACGGAGCTCACGCCCTACATGGACAAAGTGTTGGTCGCCACGCGGCAACTGGAAGAAAAAGTCGCCGCGCTGAAGGTGCCTGGGCAGCGCACGCTCAAGGTTGCACTTAACACCACGCTCTCGGCCGACTTCAACCGGCGAATGATCGGGCGCCTCATTGAGGTGTTTCCTGATTATCAACTGGAATTCAGCTACGCCGAGTCGATGGAAAACCTCAGCAAATTGAAGAATGAGGATTTCGACCTGGCCGTGCTGATCGGCCCGCAACAACCGGGGTTACCCAGCATTGCCCTGCCCCATGTACAGGTGCAGGTGGTCGGTGCCCATTGCGGTCAGGAAAACGATCCGCTGATGCTGCTCGGCAACAAGTTTCAGGTTCGTCCTGCCGATGATTGTCCGTATTCCCACAGCTTCTTGCGCTTTCTCGACGCCGGCCTTGGTAATTACGAGTCAGGTAAGCGGATGATCTATTCCTGCAGCGAGACCCTGACCCTGTCGTTGATCACACAAATGGACGGCCTTGGCATGGTTTCCCGTGAAGCGGCGCTGCGTAACGGCCTGACCATTTTCCCGGGTTTCGAGGATTCCCTCGAAGTGCGGTTGGCGGTCAATAATCCCGAGTTGTCGGGTCAGGCCTTGAACGACGTGGTCGCTCTGTCGCTACATGAACGACCCGAGCGCAATGTACGCAGCCGTCCCAACCGCCACACTGAGAAAGAGGTTTTTGCTGAAATACGCACATAACAACGTCGGAATCGCTGCATAGAATTCCGGGCGATCGAGCTGCACCTGCTGATCCTTGATCAACAGCGGCGTAAGGCTGATGGCAGCGACGATCGCCACCGGCAGGTATTCCAGCGCCCTGGCGACGAAGGGCGGCCAATGGTCGGTGTTCACTTGCAGCGGCAACGCACGCGGCAGGAACGTCACGGCCATCATTAGCACGACGACCAGAATCAGGAACGTTTGGTCAGGCATACGCCCACCCCGCAGCCCACGAATGTGGCGATGAATACGTTGAAGGGTGAGCTGCCGATCAGGCTCAGGACACCCATGCAGGCGACCGCGGCCAGTGCGGCGATCAGTTTATTGCGGGTGTTGCACAGCGATACCAGGACGTAGAGCATCATCGCGGTCAGCGCATAGTCGAGCTGATATTTGATCAGGTGCGCTGCGTACTGCGCGCAGATTGCTCCCAGCAAACCACCCAGTACCCACGACGTGTGGCAATACAGATTGAAGCCAATCAGATAACGCACATTGACCGGCGTGCCCTTGCCCAGTTTGACGCTGTGGAAGGCGAACGATTCATCGGTCAGCCCGCCGGCATAACACCAGCGCTCGAGACGACTGAGCCCCATCGCCTGCAAGGCCTTGGCCATGTAGACCGACATCAGCATGTGCCGCGCATTGATCAGAAACGTAGTGAGGATGATGGTGGTCAGCGACGCGCCGCTGGAGATCAGCGCCAGGGCGGCGAACTGCGAGGCACCGGCATAGACGAACAGGCACATCGCGACCGGCAGCCACACGGGCAATCCGGCATTGACGGCCATCAAACCGAACACAAACGACACCGTGAAGTAGCCCGCAATCACCGGGCTGGCTTCAGCAAACGTGCGCGAGGGCTGGGGCTCGACCATCAGCGGCTGGCTGCTGGACGTCTCATTCATAAGTCCCTCTCAAAGGTCGTTTCGCCACGCGGCTCGCAAAAGCCCTGGGCACTCCAAAAACGTTTGCCGGCAAGGTTAGCATCGTCAACGAACAGGAACATCCGCAGCACACCGACCCGTTTCATGTCTGCCGACGCCGCTTCCACCAGGCGCTGACCGACGCCCTGGCTGCGATACACCGGGCTCACCGCCAAGTGATTGATGGTGCCACGGCTGCCGAGCATGCCGCCCAACACCGCGCCGACTACTTCGCCACGGATATCGAGCGCGAGGAACGCAGCAGTGGTTTTTTGCACCAACACACCGCGCAGGCATTTGGCGTCCTGCCATTCACAGAACGACACTTCTTCGAATTGCCGAAAGAAGCGTTCCAGGCGCTGGGCATCCTTGGCCGTCGCGCGCTGCAGCATCACCGGTGCAGGGCACTCGGCCATGTTCATCATGGGATCTAGCTGTTCAGCGAACAATGTCGAAAGCGGTCCCGGGCCGCGAGAAGGAAATGGCCAAAATCTGCCGATAGGCCATTTCGTGAGCGTGAGTGTTGCGTGCCGGTGTCACGTAGTGACGCATCTCGCGATCGAGGAAGTAGGTGGTGTCGAGGATTTCCAGATAGGTCGTCGCTGCCAATTGTTCCTCTTGGGCTGAATACAAACGGCTCTCCGCCCCGTCCACGTTGTTACGGCCCCAGAAATGCACACCGCTGAACGGATAACCGTCGCAGTGAATACCTTCAGGGGTAATTTCCAGTTGCTTGCCTGGCTTGATTTCGATGCGGATCTGATGGATCTGGCATTGCCAGATTTCGTCGTGCAACTCTGGCGGCAATACGTTTTTGTACACCTCGAAATCCGCATCGATGAGGCTGCGCATCACCGGCGAATTGATGACTTCGTTGGAGAAATCCTGGAAGTGCCGCTCCAGTCCGCCGACGTAGCTGTTGTTGGCCTTCGATTGCACGTAGGCGCGGTGTTCCAGCTGCGTCAAGTCACGGGTGACCGGGTTGTATTCGAAATCGCTGTAACGACGGAAACGCATGCCCGCATCGGCTTGGCCGTAATAACTGTCCGGCTCCATGCTTTCCCAACTTTTGGTCAATCTGACGAAGTCGGAAAAATGACCGAAGAGATTGAAGTCGGCTCCCTGGACGTTGACATACTTGTCGCGCCGTAGCGATTCGCCAACTTCTCTGTTCAAAACGATCATTACTAGGTCTCCACTGCATTTAGCGGCTCAATCTAGTAGGTGCGGCATTTGCAGCCCATGAGAAAGAATTTCAGGCATATCAAGCGTTGATTGAAACGCGGTATGAAGTTGCTTTAATTCGACTTTTTACGATCGAAAACAGCCATTTTTCGTATTTTCTTACGGTCATGAGGCGAAAAAAAACCCTGAACCAGTCAGGGTTTTTATCGAGTCTGAACAACTCAGCCGATCATCAGAAGATGTTGATCGGGTAATCCACGAATACGCGCAGTTCATTGCCGCTGACGTTGTACTCGCTGGATTTGTGCGACACGCGCAGGATCGAGCTGCGCACCTTCACGCTCAGGTCTTTGGCCGGGCCACTTTGCACGACGTACTTGAACTGGTTGAAGATCTCGCGCTCGGTGCCGCCTTCGCTGGTGGAGGTGGTGATGTTGTCACCGCGCACATAGGCAACGTTGTAGCTCAGGCCAGGAACGCCGAAGGCGCTGAAGTCCAGACCGTAGCCCAACTGCCAGCTGCGTTCGTCTTCAGCGTTGAAGTCAGACCAGTAGGAATTCGCCAGATAGATGGTGTTGCCACCGTCGCCGACGCGACCTTGATCCTTCTGGTAGCCACCGTAGGCGTAACCCAGGTTGCTGTCGCCGGTGCTGCGTTGGTGAGCGAGTGTGAACGAGTGCGGGCCGGTGGCGAAGGTCGCTGCCAGGCTCCAGATCTTGTTGTCGTCGCCGGTAGCACCGCTTTCGCGGACGTAGGAATCGTCCAGCTTGGTGCGGTAGCCGTTGAAGTCCAGGGTCAGGGACTGATCCTTGTCGATCGGGAACACGTAGTTGGCGTTCACGTATTGCTTCTTCAGCACGTCTTCGACGTCGGATGCATACAGCGCAGCCTTGAACTGTTCGGTGAACTGGTAGCTACCACCCAACACGTTGATCGACTTCAAGCCACCGCTGTCACGGCCTTCAGCACTTTTGCGCGATTCGGCGGTGAAGCGACCGGCGTTCAGTTCCAGACCTTTGATCTCCTTGGAGGTGATCAAAGTGCCGGTGTAGCTTTCCGGCAGCAGGCGCGAGTTGTCGTAGTTAAGCACCGGCAAGGCCGGCATCTGGTCGCCATAAGTCAGCGTGGTGCTGGAGAGACGGAACTTGACTGCTGCGCCACCCTTCGACAGGTCGTCCGCCGCGTTGCCGCTGTCGCCCTGTTTGAAAAAGTCGATACCACCGGCGCCGCTGCGGCCCTTGCCGCCATCCAGACGCAGCGCGTACAGACCGAAAGCATCCACACCCACACCAACGGTGCCTTGGGTGAAGCCGGACGAGAAAGTACCGATGGCCGCTTGGCCCCACTCGGCTTTGTCCTGTCGGCCGTCCTTGTAGTCACGATTGATGTAGGCGTTGCGCAGCAGCACTTTGAGGCTGCTGTCTTCAACAAAACCCTTGGATTCGGCCTGGTCGTTAGCCATAGCCTGAGTGGCGCTCAACATCCCCAATGCGATCAGGCTGATTCGCTTGTTCAACATGTTATTTTCCTTATTACGGGTTGATACGCGCTGTGCCGTACAACTGAAACGGCGCTATCGCGCTCTTTTTTCACCCAAAAACAAAAAGGCCCGCCCACGAAAATTCGCGGCGGGCCTTTTATTGTTTTGTGAGTCATGGCGGTTAGCCACAGGCGTGGGGCGCATCCTATCTGCGCCCTTAATAAGGTGTCAATTTCAGGAATCGTCTGTGAATAGGCGAAAATCGTCTAAGAAATCACTTGTCAGCGATAGCCAATTGCACGGTGTGGCTGTCGACGAATTGTTCGAAATGCGTGACTTTGCCATCGGCCAGGGTCCACAAGTGAGCGACCCGAGCATTCATCGGGCGGCCGGTGGCTTTGTAGATTCCGCTGTAATTGCCGTAGGCAAACACCTTGTCGCCCTGTGCAACGTAGTGCTCGACCTTGAACTGAAAATCTTCCCACTCGGTGGCCAGGCGCTTGAAGACGTTTTCGACGATAGCGTCGAAACCGACATAGGTCCCGGCGTACGGGAAACCTGCGGCCTCAGTCCAGCGAGCGTCATCGGCCAGCGCCGCAGCGGTATTGCGAGCGTTCTCCTGGGAGTTGGCGCCTTCGTAGGTGCTTTTAATCAGGCTCAGGTTATCCATGGTGACTCCAGGTGAATTCAATGGGCGCAGCCGTCGAGGCCACAGGCTTGAAACGCGGATGAAGACTCTTTTGCCGCCAATGACTGGCTCAACCATTGAGCGAAGGCTTGCGGTTTGCCGAGCCAAGGGCCGATGTCGACCAGGGTGAATTGGCCATCCTGTTCCAATGCGAAAGTCGGAAAACCCTGTCCACCGACCTTGGCCAGGAGTGCGCGGCTGTCTTTGATATGGCGATCGGTGTCAGCTTCATTAAATGCCTGTTGGAACGCCTCGGGTTCAAGGCCGGTCTGTGTGGCGAGTTCCAGCAGCACGGCGTTATCAGCGATGCGTCGACCTTCCACGTAATGAGCCGTCTGCAAACGCCCCAGCAATGCTAGCCCGCGACCAGCGATCTGCTCGGCTGCCAGCACAGCGGCAATCGGTGGCGCGGAATCGAACACTGCCGTCTCATCGCGCAGCAGCCCCTCAAAATACGCCTCGCCAAACGGCTGGCCGGTGTACTCGGCGATGCGTCGGTCATGGGGCATGACGTAATTGCGCAGTTGTGGCGAAACGGTCTGGCGGTTGGCGCCGGTCATCATGCCGCCACCGTGGGCGATGACAGGCAACACCGCTTGGGCGGCTTGCACCAATGGTTTGGCGCCGTAGCACCAACCGCACAATGGGTCGTAAATATAGTGAAGGATCATGGGAAGACTCCGGCAACAAAGTAGGAAAACTCAATGCCGGCAGGTTAATCCCCAGGCAGTTTCGGAAAAACGCTGGAATGGCTTTCAGTCTGTTTCATGAATCGGTCGAATACTTTCTGTTTCCGCCAGGTTATGGCCGACATGACCGGAACCTATATCTTCTAAACAATGCAAAACCTTGTGGGAGCGGGCTTGCTCGCGAAGGGGCCATCATGTTCAACCTCTTCATTGACTGGCATATCGCTTTCGCGAGCAAGCCCGCTTGTATGCTGGGACTTGAAGGGAGGAGGAGGGACAAAGCCCGATTCTGACTGTTGACGCAGTACAGATCCGTGGGAGATTTCGCC
>NZ_JBNNVP010000020.1:0-110327 GCF_050280605.1 Pseudomonas sp. NPDC089918
GTCGTTTGAAAAGCGGTGAAAACCGCCTTTCAAACCCACAAAAACGTAAAGGATGTCCCCGGTCTCGATTGTAAAGGATGTATCCGTTTCTACATCGCGAAGAGGCCCTGAGCCTCTGCATCGATTCCGGATCAGACCCCAGCCTTCGGCGAGTTCAACGAATCATTTCCCGTCACGGTCGCCGTGCTGGTCGCGGCTTCTGCATTGGCTTTCATGCGGGCCAGCTCATCCCCGGCACGTTCGATCCTCGCGCGTGCGTTTTCCATGTCTTGACGGTTCTTTTCCAACAGTCTTTTCGCCGAGCAATGCCCAGTGATTCCCCGGGCCAGGGCCATGCCGCCAATGGCTATTTCAATCAATCCGAATACGCCGCCGCGTCGCAGACCTTTGCTTAGCATGACCACACCACCCGCCAGGGAGCCGGCGCGTTCCCAACCATGAACGTTCTGTTCGGAAGGGCTCTGGAACGGGGTGGTTTCGATACGTTCTACAGGATTGAACTCGCGCATGATCGGTCTCCAGGCAGGGAAGGGTTGCTTTAGCAATAGATATTTAGCTGACTGCCTGGGCGAGCGGCTTGTTCCATCGAATATGCGGCAATTCAGCGGAATTTCGGCCCGGAGCGGGTGTTGTTGCCTTTGGCCATGCGGTCGTACAGCACAACGTTGACGGTGGCCGCCAGATTCATGCAGCCGGTGGTCGGGATGTAGACCACGTCTTCGCACCAGTCGCGGATTTCTTTATCCAGCGAACCGTCTTCGGGGCCGAAGATGTAGAGGGCGCGATCCGGGTGCGTGTATTCCGGCAGCGAGCGGGCACCGTCGACCAGTTCCACGGCGACCGGGACACAGCCCAAGGGCAGGATTTTCTTCAGGTCGTCGATGCCGATCAGCGGGATGTCGTAGTGGACTCGCTTGGTGTCGGTGACGAAATCGGCGGCGCGTTCATAGCGCTTGCCGGTGTAAAAAACCGACGCCACGCCATAGCAGCCGGCGGCACGCATGACCGAACCGACGTTCTCCGGTGATTTGGGGTTATACAAACCAATGCAGCTGTACCGTTTGTCTGCCACGAGCGGGGTGCCTTCGGGGAAAAAACGGCGATTATACGGGGATTGGGGGAGGGGTGTTCAGTGATCGTTCCCACGCTCTGCGTGGGAATGCCGCCAGGGACGCTCCGCGTTCCGCTTCCGAATGTGACGCAGAGCGTCACGGGATGCATTCCCACGCAGAGCGTGGGAATGATCAATCCCTTGTGGGAGCGAGCCTGCTCGCGATGAGGCCAGTCAGGGCACTGAAGATCTTTAATCTTCTTTCTTCATCAACCCGGCCAACGCCGCAAACGGGTTGTGCGTCGCCTTGGCAATCTTCGGCGTACTCAGCGAGCCTTTGTCGAAATACTGCTGATCGGTATACCGTGAGTGCTCGTTATCGTGGCAATACAGGCACAACAGCTCCCAGTTCGAGCCATCCTGAGGGTTGTTGTCGTGGTTGTGGTCGCGGTGATGCACGGTCAGTTCGCTCAGGCGTTTGCCGGAGAATTCACGGGCGCAGCGGCCGCACACGTGCGGGTACATCTTCAGGGCCTTGTCGCGGTAACCCATTTCCTTGTCGCGCTGGTTATCGGCGAGGATGCGGTCCAGCTTCGATGTGTTGGTTGGGGTGGACGAACTCATGGGTTCACCTTTGTAAAAAGACTAATGACGGTTATGACGTGAGTGTAGGGCCTGTCATCACTTATTTACTAGGCCGCGCCGGGTCTGCTGTGGCGCAGGGCAAGGCGCGAGGAGCGTGGTTTGGTCATTCCAAACGAGCTCCGAGCAACGCAGCCCTGCGCCACAGCAGACCGGCCCTTCGGGTTGTGCCTGAAAACGAGCCAGGCTGCGTTGCAGTCCTTGGCAAGGGAGCGACCATTACCAGCGGACTGCGCCTTGCCTGGCTCGTTTTCAGGTGCAACGCGGCCTAGTAAATAAGTGATGACAGGCCCACGCTCAGCCCTTGAGCTTCTCGGCAATCCAGATGGTGTGGCGGGTGCCCTTGTTACCGTGGGCGAAGACTTGCACTTCCTCGGCCTTGAAGCCGGCCTTTTTCAGCTTGTCGGAAAACTGCCGGTCGGCGCTGGCCGACCACACCGCCAGCACGCCTTTTGGCCGCAAGGCCTTGGCACACGCGCTCAGGCCACCGGCAGAGTAGAGCCAGCTGTTGGCTTTCTGGGTCAGACCTTCGGGGCCGTTGTCGACGTCGAGCATGATCGCATCGAAACCTTGTGGCTCGGCTTGCAGCACCTTGGCCACGTCTTCCATACGGATCACCGTGCGCGGGTCGAGCAGCGGGTTGCCGGCTTTTTCGCCCAGTGGCCCGCGATTCCACTCCACCACGCCGGGCACCAATTCGGCGACCACCACTTCAGCCGTTTTGCCCAAATGCTTGAGCGCCGAGGCGAGGGTGAAGCCCATGCCCAGGCCACCGATCAATACTCGCGAATTCGGCCGGCCGGCGACCTTGCGGCAGGGGATTTCGGCCAGGGCATCTTCGGAGCCGTGCATGCGGGTATTCATCAACTGCCCGCCGTCACCACCCTGAATCTTGATAACGAAGTCCTCGCCGTACTCGAACAGGCACAGGGCACCGCCGTTTTCAGGGATGGGGGTGGTGTCGAGCAGAACGAAACGTTTCATGGGGCGCTCTTGAGGAGAAATTGACAGATGGAGGAAGGCAAACACGCGCAGTTGGGAGTAGCCTGCAAAAAGACCACAAGGCCAACGGAGCCATTGATGAAGCGCACCATTCTAACGGTCATTGCCCTGGCCGCGCTCTCGATAACTGCAGTGCAGGCCCAAGAGCTGCAAACCATCCCCACCAGTCCCGCGCCGATACCCGGTTCACCCGGCACCGCCACTCCGACACCGTATCCGCAGATCACCCCGACCAGCGTGCCCAAGGCCGGTACCGGCAGTGGCGGGCCACCGCTGTTGCCGCCGATCGAAATGCCCAATCCACCCAAGGACCAGACCCTGCCGGGCCTTGAACCGAACACGACGAAAATCAAAACACCGGGAGGCTAGACCTGTTGCGAGAGCAGTTGCCCATCGGCCATACGCAAGCGTTTGGAAAGGGAGACGGCGAGGGCGCGGATGATCTTGGCGGCGATTTTCGGCGCGTCGTTGAGCATCTTTTCCAGGGAGTCCTTGCCCAGGTTGAGCAACTGGCAATTGCTCGCGGCCACGCAACTGGCTGAGCGTCGTTCACCGTCGAGCACAGCCATTTCGCCGAACGCCCGACCGCTGCGCAAGGTGGCCATGGTCACTCGTTGCCCGTCGCTGTTGGTCTTCTGCACCGCGACCTGGCCGGTGTGGATGATGCACATGAAACTGCCGGCATCGCCCTCATGGAAAATCTCTTCACCTTCGGCGATGGTGCTGATGCTGAAGTAACCCGAAGCCGCCACGAAGTCTGCCGGCAACAGTTGATCGAACAGGCCGCAGTCCATCAGCCAGTCGCGAATTTCGTTGTTCAGTAAGGTCGGTTCTGACATGTCGTCACGGTCTTTTTTTGTGTCTGTGTCTGTTCCGGGCCTTCAGTCACCCATCATCCCTGTGGGAGCGAGCCTGCTCGCGATGGCGGAGGCACATTCAACATGGATATTGAAGTGATGCCCTCATCGCGAGCAGGCTCGCTCCCACAGGGGATGTGTGTTGTATCGGCATCCGGTGTCTGGTGTTAAGACCGGTACGCCGGGCCAAGTTCCTCAGGCGATGCCCAAAACCTTGAAAACAAATGCGTATTCGAGGGCTACGTCACGTAATCCCTGATAACGACCGCTCATGCCGCCATGCCCGGCGCCCAGTTCAGTCTTGAGCAGCAGGGGATTGGTGTCAGTTTTGGTCGCGCGCAATTTCGCCACCCACTTGGCCGCTTCCCAGTACTGCACGCGACTGTCGTTGTAACCAGCGATCACCAGTGTTGCCGGATAGGCTTGCGCGGTGACGTTTTCGTACGGGGCGTAGGCCTTGATCCGATCATAGACGTCCGGCTCTTGCGGGTTGCCCCACTCGTCGTATTCCGTGACGGTCAGCGGCAGCTCCGGATCGAGCATGGTGTTGAGCACGTCGACGAACGGCACTTCGGCAATTGCTGCACCGAACAGCTCCGGCCGTTGATTGAGTACCGCGCCGATCAGCAAACCACCGGCGCTGCCACCGCTGATCGCCAGTTGCGATGGGGTGGTGAAACCGTTGGCGATCAGGTGTTCGGCGCAAGCGATGAAATCGCTGAAAGTGTTGTGTTTGTGTTCCTGCTTGCCGGCGCGGTACCAGGCTTCGCCCAGCTCACCGCCACCGCGTACATGGGCGATGGCAAACGCCATGCCGCGATCCAGCAGGCTCAGGCGCGCGTGGGAGAACCACGGGTCGAGGCTTTCGCCGTAGGCGCCGTAGCCGTACAGATAAAGCGGCGTCGGCTTACCGAGGAACTCGCGTTTGACCACAAGGCTGATCGGCACTTGCGTACCGTCCGGTGCCGTCGCCCAAAGCCGCTGGCTGACGTACGCATCGGCGTCGAACGGGCCGAGCACCGGGGTTTCCTTGAGGACTTGCTGCTCGCCGGTGGTCAGAATCAGTTGGCGGATCTGCGCCGGACGGTTCAAGGCTTCGTAGCGCAGACGGATCCGGTCGCTGACAAATTCCAGGCTGTTCTGCACATGCAGGCTGTAGGCCGCGTCCGGCAATTGCACGCGATAGGGCACTAAATCCCGTGGGCGGACTTCGATGATCGGCAGGCCACCTTCGCGCAGGCTCAGGGTCATGGCCTCGGCGTTCAGGCTCATGCCGTCGAGCATCACCGTGTCGCTGTGGGGAATCAGGTTCTGCCAGTCGGCTTCGGTCGGCGCGACGCCAGTATCGGCGGCCTGGTACAGGGCGAAGTTGATGCCGTCGCGGTTGGTGCGGATCAGCCACGTCCACTCGCCATCGAGTTTGCCGTGGTCGACATCGTACTCATGATCTTCGACCCTCGGCGCCAGGCAGGTAAAGGCCTGATGCGGCAGCGAGGCGTCGAGTACCCAGACTTCGCTGGTGGTCTTGCTGCCCAGCGACAACAGCAGTTGCCGTTCAGAGCTTGAGCGATAGCAATGCAGGAAGAATCGGCCATCCGGCTCATGGAACACTTCTTCGGCCGCGGTGCCGTCCAGCCGATAGCGCAACAGTTTGTGCGGGCGATGGGTGTCGTCGAGCTCACCGAAGAACAGCGTCAGGCTGTCGTTAGCCCAGGTCATGCTGCCGTCGCAGTTCTGGAACTCCAGCTCGCTGACACGGCCGCTGGATAATTCCTTCACGAACAGCGTGTAAATCTCTTCGCCGCTGGAGTCGATGCTATAGGCCAGACGCTGGTGGTCCGGGCTGATGCTGAACGCACCCAGGGAAAAGAAGCCACCCTTGGCCAGCACGTTCGGATCAAGCAGCAGTAATTCCTGGCTTTCGTCGATCTGCAGGCTACCATCGGCCGGACGCGGGCAGCGGTAGTGGCGGGCGTATTCGTCGCCAGCGGTGGTGCGGGTGTAATACAGGTAGGGGCCCCAGGGCGAGGGCAGCGACAGGTCGGTTTCGAGAATCCGCCCCTTGATCTCTTCGAACAGGGTTTCACGCAGGCCGGTCTGATCGGCGGTTTGTGCCTCTTGATAGCGGTTTTCAGCTTTCAGGTAATCGAGCACCGCGTCGGTGTCGCGCTCCTGCAGCCAGGCATACGGGTCGCAACCGTCGGCCTTGTGGGCAATTGGAGCGCTGGTGACGTTGGCGGATAGGGGCATGAATGGCTCTCGAACAATGTACGGAATAAGGGCTTCGCAACCTGTGGGAGCGGGCCTGTGGTGAGGGGGCTTTTGTGGCGAGGGAGCTTGCTCCCGTTGGGCTGCGCAGCGGCCCCTAAAAAGGAACTGCTGCGCAGTTCAACGGGAGCAAGCTCCCTCGCCACAGATAAGCCCTCTCACCACACAAGCCCGCTCCCACAGGGTCTGTGTCTTGCCCGACTGGTATTGGGACAAGCCTGACGTGCGAAAAGTCGTTACTATAAGCGCCTCTTTGCCTGCCTTGCCATGGACACCATGACCGAGAACGACTATCTGATCGCTTGGGGCCTCTACGCCTTTGCCGCTTTAGGCTGCCTGTTGGTGTGGATGCGCATCACCCGCTGGATGTGGCGTTGGCTGCGTGAGCCGCTGCGGCTGCTGGTGGCGGTGTTGCTGTTCAGCCCGACCATCATCGACCCGGTGAAAGAAAAGGTCGCCCCGGCCATCGCCATTACGGCCCTCGACTTGCTGTTCAAGGTCGGCAACAACGCCTGGCGGGCGGTTTCTGATCTGTTCATGTACGGCATGATTGCCTTCGGCATTTACCTGGTTTTCGTGGCCATCCGTTTTCCCATCGAGCGCGCCTCCAACGCTCGCAAGGAACAGGCGGCTGCCGCCAAGGCAGCGGCGCGGGCCGACGAGCCTGATGACGAACAGCCTTTCGGCGGTGCCGGCGATGATCGTTACGGCCGGCCACCGGTGCCGAGCAACCCTCAGCGTTCGCGGGTCGAACCGCGCCTGTAACCGCGCCCCTGTACTGAATCGAGAGTCCGAGCATGTGTGAGTTATTGGGCATGAGCGCCAATGTCCCGACCGATATCGTGTTCAGCTTCACCGGGCTGATGCAGCGTGGCGGCCGCACCGGGCCGCACCGTGACGGCTGGGGCATCGCTTTTTATGAAGGCCGTGGCCTGCGGCTGTTCCAGGACCCGGCGGCGAGCAGCGAGTCGGAAGTGGCGAACCTGGTACAGCGCTATCCGATCAAAAGCGAAGTGGTGATCGGGCACATCCGCCAGGCCAATGTCGGCAAGGTCTGCCTGTCCAACACCCACCCGTTCGTGCGCGAGTTGTGGGGGCGCAATTGGTGTTTCGCCCACAACGGCCAATTGGCCGATTTCAACCCGACCGCCAGTTTTTACCGCCCCGTTGGCGACACCGACAGCGAAGCGGCGTTTTGTGATTTGCTCAATCGGGTACGCGCTGCGTTCCCCGAGCCGGTAGAGATCGAAGCACTGTTGCCGGACCTGGTGGCCGCCTGCGCCGAGTACCGCAGCAAAGGCGTGTTCAACTGCTTGCTCAGCGATGGCGACTGGCTGTTCTGCTACTGCTCGAGCAAATTGGCGCAGATCACCCGCCGAGCACCGTTCGGCCCGGCGCGGTTGAAGGACGTCGATGTGATCGTCGACTTCCAGGCCGAAACCACGCCCAACGACGTCGTCACGGTGATCGCCACAGAACCCTTGACCGAAAACGAAACCTGGACCCGCTACGAACCGGGCCAATGGAGCCTCTGGCGACGCGGTGAATGCGTCAGCCAAGGCAAGACCGAATAAGGATCTCTCCCCCATGTTGCTCAGTTATCTTCGGCTGGTGTTGTTCGCGGCAGGCCTGTTGATCGGTGTCCAGGTGCCTGGGTTCATCAGTGATTATGCCAAGCGGGTCGAGGCGCATCTGATCGAGGCGCAGACCGGTCTGAGCGGTTTTCAGGGCACCGCCAATCAGTTTTTCAAGGGCGATATGCAAGCGCTGGTGGCCCATTACCGTGCCAGCGAAGACCCGATCTTTCGCAGCGATGCCGACAGCCTGAGCACCTTGCTCACCCGTCAACTGGCCCTGGACAAGCAATTCCAGGCCATGCAGGGTCCGTGGTACATACGCGTCCTGCAAGTTGCACTGGCCGCCGACCCGGATATTCGCAAGGAAACCTGGAACGGCTACAGCTACCAGATCCTGCTGACGCCGGAAGCGATGATTTGGGGCATGAGCGGCGCGTTGCTGCTGTCGTTCGGCATTGAATGCCTGTTCCGGCTGATCGACTGGGTGGTGCTGGGCGGCAAGCGTTTGCGCCAGAGTCGGCCGATTGAAGACCGGGATGTGCGCGGGTTGTAAGAAAAAGATCAAAAGATCGTCCGAACGCGGCCCGAACCTTCGGCAGCTCTTACAGCCAGCTTGCCGGCGATTGCCGCGACACGAATGCCCGGCAGATCGCATCGCTGGCAAGCCGGCTCCTGTCTTTTACCAATCCACCGAGTAGCTCATGCTCAGCGTGCGGCCTTCGGCGTTGGCGTACGGCGCTCTGGCGTTGGCTTGGGTGAACAGGTTCTGGTACGTGCGGTTGGTCAGGTTGTACACGCCGCCTTCAAGACGACCGACCGGCAGTTGCACGGAGCCGAGCAGGTCCACCAGCGTATAACCTTCGATCTCGCGCCCGTTGTTGTCCTTGGCGGCGGCGTCGTAACTGGACAAATGCATGCCTTGCAGGCGCAAGGTGTAGTCGTCTTCGGTGTAGCCGACGAACAGTGTGGTCTTGGCTGGTGAGATGCGCGTAGCCGGCAGATCGATCCATTTGCCGTTCTGCTCTGTCTCGCCTTTGGCCCAGGCATAAGTGCCACCCACCGACCAGTGATCGGTCGCGCGGTAGGTCAGGCTGTTTTCGATGCCACGAACTCGCTCTTTCTGGTTGATCAGGCGCAATACGCGATCATTGGCATCGTAGAACTGGGTCACGTCCGAGGTGTTTTCGTACACGGTGACATCGGCCTGCCACTGATCCCAGTTACCGCGCCAGCCCAGTTCATAACTGTCGACCTTGATGGCTTGGGCGTTGAGAGTCTGAATGTCGAAGGTGCTGCTGACATCACGCATGAAGCGCTGGATATCCGGTAGCGAAAACCCCTGGCTGTAATTGGCGAACACGTCCTGGTTTTCACTCAGGTGGTAGACCGCCCCCAGGTTGTACAGGGTGGCATCGTATTTGAGGGTGTCGCCAGGCAGCGTTGCGCGTATGCCCGTCTGGACGATCTGACCATAAGCGATGCTGTCGGAGACGTCGCTTTCGATCCATTCACGGCGCACACCGCCACGCAAGGTCCAGTCACCGATGTCCCAGGACATCTGCCCGAACAGCGACTTGGTGGTGGTTTCGATGTCCGGGCCCAGCTCGTAGGTGGTGCCGGTCTTGGAGTAGGTCAGGCCATTGAGCCTGTATTGATCACCTCGTTGGCGGGAGCGCTCATTATCATAGTCGGCGCCCCAGACCAGATTACCCGTGGCACTCCCGATCGCCGGCAGCGGCGTGTCGATGGCCGCGCGCAGGCCGTAGACATCTTGCACACTGTTGTTGTCGGAGATCCCGGCCCTGCCTCGCGACAGGTCTGGAAAGAACAATGCATCGGCGCGACGCCAGTAGCTTTCCAGTTGCAGGCCCTGACCGTAGAAGTCCTTGTCGGTGTAGTTGAGGTTGACCGCCTGGTTATGGGTATAGGGCTGGTCGTCGAGTTTCAGCCCTTTGACTGCCACGGCTTCCTGCCGGTTTGTCGGGTCTTTTGTGTAGCCAGTGTCCTGCTTGTCCTTGTAGTCCTGCAGCGACAGGCTGAGTTTTTTGTCGGCATCCAGTTCGTAACCGAAACGACCTTGCAGGTCATAGGTTTCGGTATCCATGTTGCTGCCCTGGGAAGTGTCCTGAGGGATGCGCTTGCCGTTGCCATCGTACTGATCGTTACGCTGAGTCAGGTCGGCGGAGACGTACCAGTCAAGAGCATCCTTGCGCCCCGTCGCACTCTGAAAGGCTTCGTAGGCGAAGCCTTTGCGGTTGAGGTTGTTGCCGCTGGTCAGGCCCAGTTTGCTGCTGTAGGCAATGTCCTGGCCCTGATTACGCTTGGTGATGATGTTGATGATGCCGCCTGAAGCGCCGGCACCGTAGATGCTGCTGGCGCCGGAGATCACTTCGATGCGTTCGATGCTGGCCGGGGCGATGCTGTTGAGCTGGCGGTAGTTGTCGCGCGTGGCGTTCTGCGATACGCCGTCGATCAACACCAGCATGTTGCGCCCGCGCAGGGTCTGACCGAAGTTGCTCATCCCGCCGCTGGACGGCGCAAGACCGGGGACCAATTGTCCGAGAATGTCGGAGACCCGGCGACCCGCGCCGCTCTGCTCACGGACCTGCTGTTCGTCGATAACCTGGACCGAGCCCGGAATCGACGCAATGCTCGCTTCACTGCGAGTAGCGGAGACGACGGTGGGTTGCATGTTCAAGGTGCCGGGTTGCTGTTCAGCATCCTCGGCCCAGGCCTGGGCGCTGAAGGTACCGAGCAGCGGGATCAGCAGAGAGAGTTTGGTTCGGATCATGACGTGGTCTTTTTTAGTTGTGATAAGTGTGGGGCGATAAGGTCGAGCGGTCGGGCGCGGAGTTTAACGAGCGCACCCAGCGGATCCCGATGGCGGCTATGGCGTAGGTCAGCGCCACCAGCCAGAAACTGTGAGCCAGGCCAACCAGGCCCATGCCGATCCCGCCAAGGACGACACCGAGCAGAGCGCCAGCCTTTGCCGCGCTATTGCCGAGGCCGAGCGCGAAGCCCTGCTGGGTGATGGAAATGGAGTTGGCGATCAGGGCATAGGCGACGGGCAGCAGGGCGCCTTGCCAGATGCCCCAGACGAGTCGACTGACGAGAAAACCCAGCCATTCGTTGGCCAATGCCGTGGCCGCCAGCGTCAGCGCACACAGCCAGGCCACGCCTTCGATGACACGCAACGTGTAGGCCGGCTGCCAGCGGTCGAACAGGCGTCCCCACAGTGGTGCTGAAATGGCCAGGGTCGCGGCGCTCGCCGCGTAGGTGGCGCCGATCAGCCAGCTTGGGGCATGCAGAATGTTCGCGACATACAGCGCGTAAAACGACTGCGGCATCATCTTCGCGGCCTGAATCAACACGATCACCAACAGGATTCCACCGAGCCAGCCTTTGGGCAGGGCGACCGCTTCAACGGCTTTTTTCTTCGAAGTCCTGGCCTTGTCGGCCGGCAGGAAAAAACTCCCCAGTGCGCACAGCAGGCAAATCGCCGTCGCGCCATAACAGAGCAGGGCAAACCCCGAGACGTCCATCAGCCAGCCACCCAGCACTGGGCCGATCAATGAGCCGACGGCGGTGGCCGACTGCAGGCGCGCCAAGGTGTGACCACGGCTGGAACTGTCGCAGCAGGCCAGGGCATAGGCTTGCGCGGCAGCGAGAAAACCGGCCAATGCGCCTTGCATCACGCGAATACCCACCAGCAGCCAGGGATCGAGAGTGATGGCCGCCAACCCTTGGCACAGCGCGAGGGCCAGCAACGCCCGGACAATCATCGGTTTGTGTCCGGTGCGATCCCCCAACCGGCCCCACATGGGCGTCAGGAGCATGGCCGCCAGCATCGGACCGGCATAGACCATCGCCGATAACAGCGCGGTGTAGCCGGCGCCCTCCGGCCCGAGCAGATGCTGGATCTGCAAGGGCCAGAACGGGCCGCTCATTTCCATTGCGCCCATGGAGACAAACTGGATGACGATCAGCAGTCGCAAGGCGCGACCGTCAGCGAGCATGGGGGTTGGGTCGCAGCGGGTTACTCAGGCGTCCGACGATGTCGGCATGACTGTCGATCAAGCGCATGCGCATGAACGATTTGGCGGGCCAATCCTGTTCCAGCAAGGCCCGGCGCTCGCTTTCCCAACGTGTCGGTTCAACGCGCTCGCGCAAGGTCTCGAAGCACTGTGCAACGTGCGATGCCAACCGCTCCCAAAGGCTACTTTCCGGCACATTCCAGTGACGGGCACAAAGCAACGTCAGCTCACCGAGGTGGCACATGAAGGTGGTGTGCAGGAGTTTGTCACGGACAAAACCGGAGTCGTCATACAGGGTCATTTTCGGATCGTGCAACTGGATATCCAGGCCCTTGGCGTGCAGGGTTTTGCGATCGATACGAACGTCGCCGAAATCACGCAATAGCAGCCGATTCAACTGCCCGTCAGCGCCCATCACCATGAAACTGTTTTGCTGATGCGCTTCGAACGCCACGCCGTACATCAGGTAAATGCCCAGCAGGCTCGGTACGGCAATCGACAGGTAATCCTCGAAGAACGCCAACATGGCCTCGCTGTCGTCACTGCCCTGAGCCAGCCTTACCCAATCACGCAGCAACGGTTGTTCGAATTCGTTGACGGCGAACAGACTGCCGACCGGCACCGCCAACTCGCCTTCTTGCAGGAGGGTAAGCGGGTTGTCGCGATACAGCACGCCAGCATGCCGGGAGCGCTCGTCATCGGACGGTAGTGGTGCGTAGTGTACGCCGATGCGCTCTGGAACGATGTTCAGCAGACGCTGAATCTGCGGCTCCTGATCGAGAATATCCAATACCAGTTGGCTGATGCGCGGTCCCATCCGGGCGGAGCGCGGCGACACGGTGCGCTGCACGCTGGTCAGTCGCAGAGCCACCGGCAGTTTGACCATCGGCGCCGTGCGACTGGCCTGCGGCAGGACCGTGCGGAAGGACATGGTCGGATGGCCGGTAAAAGCAACAATGTCAGTGACGATCAGCAGGTTGTCGGCGATCTCGTTGGCGAACGAATGTGGCAGTTCTTCATGGGCTTGCCATGGGTGCGACGGGAGCGGGAGGTAGTCCTTTGCGTCCAGGCCCAGCTGCTGCAAGTGGCGTTGCAATTGTTCGGCGGCCTGTGGGAAGTGACCTTGCCACCAGTCCCAGTAATCGGTGGTGCCGGCCAGCGCTTCGACGTGTGCGTACTGGCGGTGCAGGGCGCACAGGACAATCGGAAAGCTCGCTTCGAATTCTGGCGAGAAAGCGATGACCTGAGCGGCGCTCAAGCCCAGTTTGGTCTTGTAGTTCGGGTGCCACGGATGGCCGAGAGTGCCCCACTGTTCGAGCAATGACGTAGGGTTCTGGTGGCTGGAGCCGGCTTTGAGCCACGCGAGCAGATTGTCGTCGTACCCGGTATCGATCTGCTCTCTCAGGCGCTCGGTCCATCCATGATGAAACGCCAGGCAAAGGGTGTCGTTGCTGAAGCTGTCATCCAGCTCCCGGGCCAGACGCTCCAGTACCTGCGGGGAGGCTGGCGGGTTGAGCTGAGTGCTGAGATGAGCGAGCAGTTCGCTGGGCAACTGGATTTTGTGGGGCTGTCTGTCGGGGGTGTGCAGGACGATGCTACCGCGTACGTCCCAGCTGTTCATTCTGCCGCCGGACAAGTGCTCGAAGCAAAGATGCGCGCCATCGCCAAGTGGCAGCCAGCAACGGCTTGAGTCGTCGTATTCGCAGGTGGCGGGGTTGATCAGATCTTCACGAAATAGCGCCTGGATCAGGCGTTGGAAACAGCGTTGAGCGGCGGGCTCCAGCGCATTGCTCAAATGATCGAGAGTGATGCGATGGGACTGGAAAGCCTGAGTGCCAAGCGCTTCGCTCCAGTGAGCGAGCAATTGTTGCTGTTTTTGCGTGTAGCCGCGCATCAGGTCCGACTCCTTCTGGACAATTGATTAGCTGAAAGCGCGCAGAGAATACCGTCTTGAAAAAATAATGCAAATGATAGTGGTTCATATTTAGAGTTTGAGAAATGTCCTTCAGATTCGGGCCTGGGGTTTGCTCAAGACGATGTACTGCTCGCCCACTTTATGCGCATAGCGCTCCACGACTTGCTGACACAACGCCACGATTTCTTCGACCCATTCCACGCCCACCCGCCACGACACCACCACCTGCAAATTTGGCGGTCGTTGATCGATGGCCAGCAAGGTCAATTCCCCCCGCGCCAGTTCCTCGGCGACCAACACCGGTGGTAACGCGCCGATGCCAAATCCATCGCGCAGCAAACGGGTAATCGCCGAGACCGAGTTCACGCAGTTGAGCCGCGGTGCCATGACCCCGTTGGCCTGCATCAGGGCAAGAATCTCTTGGTGTGGCTGGGAATTTTTCGAATAGGTGATGATCCGCTCCCGCGCCAGATCGGCGACACCCGAATACTCGCGGTTGTAGATGGAATTGCTGGCGACGATCCAGCCCATCGGATGACTGGCCAGCTCCAGGCTACGCACGCTTTCCTGACGCAACAGGTCGGTTTGCAGGATCAGGTCGAGAAAGCCTTTTTGCAGCTGATCGCAGAGGTTGAGCGCGGTATCGGCCACCAACTCGATTTCCACCAGCGGGTAGTGATCCATCATCTGCGCCACCAAGGGGCTAAGCCAAGTGTGGATCACGGTGTCCATGACACCGATCCGGACCCGCCCGACCTTGCTCGAACGCGTCTCGATCGAGTGCTTGAGCGCCTGCATCGTGTCCATCATCTGCTCGGCATATTCGAGCACTTTCAAGCCTTCGGGCGTCAGGCTCACGCCGCGAGAATCGCGCAGGAACAGCTTCACCCCGAGCTCGCCTTCGAGCACGGCGATACGGCTGGAAATCGACGCCTGGGTGGTGAAGAGTTTGTCTGCCGTCAGGCGAAAGCTCTTGAGTCGGGCGACCCAGACAAAGGTCTCGAGAAACTTCAGGTTCATGGGATCAACTTTTTCTTATGCCTTGGCCGGGTTTTTATTAGTTGGACGCAGCAGGGCCAAGCGTCCAAAAATCGACGCATCCGGTTCCCACGATAGGCGTCGTCGGGGCTCAGAACAATACCAATAAAATTTGCACGGAGACTTGCCATGAGTGCGCCCGACACCCTCGTTCCTAAAGCTACGGCTCGCCCGGGACCCTTCGATTGGTACCACAACATCAACAAGCAGGAACGTCGTACGTTCTGGAGCTGCAAGATCGGCTATGGCCTGGACGGCATGGACACCCAAATGCTCAGCTTCGTGGTGCCGACCCTGATTGCCATGTGGGGCATTACCACTGGCGAAGCCGGGCTGATTCACACCAGCACCCTGATCGCCTCGGCCATCGGTGGTTGGGTGGCGGGGATTCTCTCTGACCGCATCGGTCGGGTACGCACCCTGCAACTGACGGTGCTCTGGTTCGCCTTTTTCACCTTCCTCTGCGGCTTCGCCCAGAACTACGAGCAGCTGTTGATCAGCCGCACGTTGATGGGCTTCGGTTTCGGCGGTGAATGGACCGCTGGCGCGGTGCTGATGGGTGAGGTGATTCGCGCCAAGGACCGTGGCAAAGCCGTCGGCATGGTGCAATCGGGCTGGGCGCTGGGTTGGGGACTGACGGCGATTCTGTATGCGCTGCTGTTCTCGGTGCTCCCGCCGGAAGACGCCTGGCGTGCTCTGTTCCTCCTTGGCATCGTGCCGGCGATCTTCGTGATTTTCGTCCGTCGCTTGGTCAAGGATCCGGAAATCTATCGCGAAGCCAAAGCTAAACAAGAGCCAAGCAACCCGGCCAAGTTCTACGAGATCTTCGCCCCAGGCATCCTGTTCACTACGATTCGCGCTTCGATCCTGACCACCGGCGCCCTCGGCGGTTACTACGCGATCACTTCCTGGCTGCCGACCTTTCTGAAAAACGAACGGGGCTTGAGCGTACTCGGCACCGGTGGCTATCTGGCGATGGTGATCGTCGGGTCCTACGTCGGGTACGTGATCAGCGCGTATTTGACTGACATCCTCGGTCGTAAAAAGAACTTCATTCTGTTCGCGGTCGGCTCGTTCACCATTGTTCTGCTGTACACCCAATTGCCGGTCAGCAACGGTGTGATGCTCTGGCTGGGTTTCCCTTTGGGCTTCTTCGCTTCGGGGATCTTCAGCGGCATGGGTGCGTTTTTGACTGAGCTGTTTCCGACGAGGATTCGCGGCTCGGGCCAGGGTTTTTGCTACAACATCGGTCGGGCATTGGCGGCGCTGTTCCCGCTGTTGATCGGCTTGCTCAGCCAGAAGGTGCCGCTGAGTGTGGGAATCGGGGCTTTTGCGGCGGTGTCTTACGGGGTAGTGATCCTGGCGGCCCTGAGCCTGCCGGAAACCCGTGGCAAGCAACTCGACGCTCAATAACCGAATATCCGGTAACTGATAATCTGAGGGGCATATGTCCTTCAGCTAAGAAGATAAAAGCCTACAGGAGTGTTCACCGTGAACCGCCTGCTATTGAACTGCGACATCGGCGAAAGTTTTGGCCACTGGACCATGGGTCTGGACGCCGAGGTTATGCCCTTCATCGACTGCGCCAACATTGCTTGTGGCTTCCACGCCGGCGACCCGAGCATCATGCGCAAGACCGTCAGCCTGGCCCTGAGCCACGGGGTGCAGATTGGCGCTCATCCGGCCTATCAGGATCTGGTGGGGTTCGGTCGCCGATCCATGGCTTACACCGCCCAGGAACTGCAGGACCTGTTGCATTACCAGATCGGCGCCCTCGACGGCATCTGCCGGGCACAGGGCGGGCGGGTGAGTTACGTCAAACCCCACGGCGCGATGTACAACGACATGATGGCCAACCCGGCGCAATTGCGCGCGGTGATTCAGGCCGTGGCGGCCTATGACCGGACGCTGCCATTGATGCTGATGGCGACCCGCGACAACAGTGCCGCGCAGCAACTCGGCGATGAATATGGCGTGACGTTGTGGTTCGAAGCCTTCGCCGATCGCGCTTACGACAGCGCAGGTAGGCTGGTCTCGCGGCAACTGCCGGGAGCCGTGCATCACGACCCCGAGAAAATCATTGAACAGGCGCTGATCATTGCCCGCAGTGGCATGCTCACGGCCAGCGATGGCAGCGCCTTGCACTTGCAGGCCAATACCTTGTGCGTACACGGCGACAACGCCAGTTCGGTGGCCGCCGTGCAGCGCATTCGCGAAGCCTTGAATCAGCAGAGTGCATCATGAAGCCACGGGTAGAAGTGGTGGCGCTGGATTGCCTGATGGTGCGTCTGTTCGATGAAATCAGCGAAGCCAACATGCCGTGGATGCTCGCGGCCAGCGAGCGTCTGCGAGAAGCGTTCGCCAGCCATTTGATCGATCTGGTGCCGTCCTACACGACACTGATGGTGCATTACGATTTGATGGCGCTGAACCCGGCCCAAGCGCGGGAATTGATTGCTGAAGCCTTGATCGATCTGTCGCCCAACGCTCGGGCCAGGGGTAAATGCCATGTGTTGCCGGTCTGGTACGACCTGAGTGTTGGTCCGGAACTGACTTTACTGTCTCAGCGCAGCGGATTAGCGGTGGAAGAGGTCATCCGTCGTCACAGCGAGCGCGAGTATCAAGTGTTCGCATTGGGCTTCGCACCGGGGTTTGCCTTTATGGGATTGGTGGAGGAAGTGTTGGCTGCACCGCGTCTGAATACTCCGCGCAAAAAAGTGGCTGCCGGTAGTGTTGGCATCGCCGAACGCCAGACGGCGGCTTATCCGGTGGTGTCCCCTGGCGGCTGGAACCTGATCGGCCGTACCCCGGCCAAATTGTTCGACCGCGAACGCGACGGCTACAGCCTGATGCAACCGGGCGACACCGTGCGGTTCGAAGCGGTCAGCCATGCCGAGTTCATCAACCTGGGCGGTGATGACACGCCGTTGGAGGCCCTGGCATGAGCCGACTGACGATTGAAGCAAGTACACCGCTGTGCCTGTTGCAGGACGCCGGGCGGTTTGGCGTGCGGCATCTGGGCGTGACTCAGGGCGGGGCGGCGGATTGGCGGTCGATGTCGTGGGCCAATTGGCTGCTGGGCAATGGGCTGGATGCGTCGGTGATCGAAATCACCCTCGGCGGGTTTACGGTCGTTGCTCAGGAAGATTGCGTGCTGGCATTGGCCGGGGCGGATCTGGGGGCGCAAGTGGATGGCGAGGCATTGGCGCCGTGGCGCAGTTTCAGGCTGAACAAAGGTCAGCAATTGCAATTCACCCAGCCACTGCTTGGCGCTCGGGCTTATTTGGCGGCCCCGGGCGGATTTGATGCGCCAAAGGTGTTGGGCAGTAGCGCAACGGTGGTCCGTGAGGAGCTCGGTGGGCTGGATGGCATGGGTCGGGCGTTGGCCAAAGAGGCGCAGTTGAGCTACTCGGGGAGCTCGCTGCTACTGCTGCGGGAGTTGGTGCCCGAACAAGTGCCGGATTTCAAACTCAATGCGCCGCTGGACCTGGTGCTCGGCGCACAGATCGGCGAGTTCAGTGGACAGAGTTTGTTCGACGCATTCAACAGCGTCTGGACCCTCGACAGCCGCGCCGACCGCATGGGTATTCGCCTGTTGGGAACGGCGTTGCAGTACCAGGGCAAGCCGATGATCTCGGAGGGCATCCCGCTGGGCGCGGTCCAGGTGCCGCCGGACGGGCAGCCGATTGTGCTGCTCAATGATCGGCAGACCATTGGCGGTTATCCGCGCTTGGGGGCGTTGACGCCGTTGGCAGTGGCGCGATTGGCGCAGTGTTTACCGGGGGCGAAGGTGCGGTTGAGGCCGGTGGTGCAGGATGTCGCTCATCGGGAGCAAGTCGAGTACCTGCGCCGGTTTGCCTCGCACTGATCGTTCCCACGCTCCGCGTGGGAATGCCGCCCGGGACGCTCCGCGTCCCTGTGACGCGGAGCGTCACTTGATGCATTCCCACGCAGAGCGTGGGAACGATCAACGATCAGCAGTGTGGGAACGATCAGCGCTCTATTTGGAAAGAAACCGCATCCCTTCCTCCAACCCCCGCAACGTCAGCGGGAACATCTGGTCATCAATCAAATCCCGCACGATGTTGGTCGATGAGGTATAGCCCCAGGTGTCTTTTGGGTACGGGTTGATCCAGATGAGCTTTTTGTACTTTTCCTTGAAGCGTTGCATCCACACGTAACCGGCTTCTTCGTTCCAGTGTTCGACACTGCCGCCGGCCTGAGTGATTTCATAGGGCGCCATGGCGGCATCGCCGATGAAGATCACTTTGTAGTCGGCGCCGTACTTGTGCAGCAGGTCCTGGGTGGCGGTGCGCTCAGAGGTGCGACGCATGTTGTTCTTCCACACCGATTCATAAATGAAATTGTGGAAGTAGAAGTACTCCAGATGCTTGAACTCGGTCTTGCAGGCCGAGAACAGTTCTTCGCAGATCTTCACATGGGCGTCCATCGAGCCGCCGATGTCGAACAGCAACAGCAACTTGACGGTGTTACGGCGTTCCGGACGCATCTGGATGTTCAGCAGCCCGGCATCGCGAGCGGTGTGGTCGATGGTGCCGTCGATGTCCAGTTCTTCCGCCGCACCCTGACGGGCGAATTTACGCAGGCGCCGCAGGGCGACCTTGATGTTGCGCGTGCCCAGTTCGACCGAATCGTCGAGGTTCTTGTACTCGCGCTGATCCCAGACTTTGACCGCTTTGCCTTGACGCTTGCCGGCATCGCCGACCCGAATGCCTTCCGGGTTGAAGCCACCGGAGCCGAACGGGCTGGTGCCGCCGGTGCCGATCCATTTGTTACCGCCGGCATGGCGTTCTTTCTGTTCTTCCAGGCGCTTCTTGAACTCTTCGATCAGCTTGTCCAGGCCGCCGAGGGACTGGATCGCGGCCCGCTCTTCATCGGTCAGGGAACGCTCGAATTCCTTGCGCAGCCAGTCTTCCGGGATCAATGCCTGAAGGTGATCGTCGAGCTTTTCCAGGCCATTGAAGTAGGCAGCGAACGCCCGGTCGAACTTGTCGAAATGCTTTTCGTCCTTCACCAGGATCGCCCGGGACAGGTAATAGAACTCGTCCATGTCGGCGAAAGTCACGCGCTGTTTCAGCGCGTTGATCAGGTCCAGCAGCTCACGCACCGAGACCGGCACCTTGGCTGCGCGCATTTCATTGAACAGGTTGAGCAACATGGCGTTGACCCTTATCGAGTGCCGCGACGGCTCATGAACGCCAGACGCTCAAGCAATTGCACGTCTTGTTCGTTCTTCACCAAGGCGCCGGCCAGTGGCGGAATGGCCTTGGTCGGATCGCGCTCGCGCAGTACCGCTTCACCGATGTTGTCGGCCATCAGCAGTTTCAGCCAGTCCACCAGTTCGGAGGTCGATGGCTTCTTCTTCAGCCCCGGCACCTTGCGCACGTCGAAGAACACGTCCAGCGCTTCGCTGACCAGGTCTTTCTTGATGTTCGGGTAATGCACGTCGACGATCCGCTGCATCGTGATGCGATCCGGGAAGGCGATGTAATGGAAGAAGCAGCGGCGCAGGAAGGCGTCCGGCAGCTCTTTCTCGTTGTTGGAGGTAATGATGATGATCGGGCGCTTCTTGGCCTTGATGGTCTCGTCGATCTCGTAAACGTAGAACTCCATCTTGTCGAGTTCTTGCAGCAAGTCGTTGGGGAACTCGATGTCGGCCTTGTCGATTTCATCGATCAGCAGAATCACCCGCTCTTCGGACTCGAAAGCCTCCCAGAGCTTGCCCTTCTTCAGGTAGTTGCGAACGTCGTGAACCTTTTCCGTGCCCAGCTGCGAGTCTCGCAGGCGGCTGACCGCGTCGTACTCGTACAGGCCTTGATGCGCCTTGGTGGTGGACTTGATGTGCCAGGTAATCAACTTGGCGCCGAAGGACTCGGCCAGTTGCTCGGCGAGCATGGTCTTGCCGGTGCCTGGCTCGCCCTTGACCAGCAGTGGCCGTTCCAGAGTGATGGCGGCGTTGACCGCCAGCTTCAGGTCATCGGTGGCGACGTAGGCCTGGGTGCCTTCGAACTTCATCTGCTAATCCTCGAACGGTAACGCCGACCTGAACGAGGCAGGGCGGGGCGCAATAATTGTAGTACCCGACTATAACGCGGTGCCCGGTCGACTGTGAACGCAGACGGCTTATTCAGTCTCTGAATGGGGCGTCACATCTTGACTCAGTCTCGGCCGCTAGCCAGTATTGAGCTATCGCCATTTTGGCGATAGCTTGCGGGGCATGTCTACTAAATACCGATTTCGCGATACGTACCGCATTCAGTTGCGCGAGAAGGATCACCCGCCGCCCCATGTCCATCTGACAGGTGGCGGCCTGGACGTGATGCTCAGCCTGCAAACCCTCGAAGTGATGATGGGCAAGGCGCCGCCGCTGATTATCAAGGAAGCGCTGGAGTGGGTCAGGGCCCATCAGGTGCAATTGCTGGAGGATTGGAAACGATGTTACCCATGAAACGACCACGGCTGTCGGCTGTGCAGGTACTGCCGGATTACCGTCTGGCGCTGACCTTTATCGATGGTCAGCAACTGAGCCTGGATTTAAGTCGTGATCTGCGTTCGTACCCAGGATTGCAACCATTGCTGGAGGGGCATGCTTTTGAAGGCGCCGCTTTGGGTGACGATGGCTGGAGCGTGGAGTGGCCCGAACTGGATATCCAGATAGGCGCAGACACGCTGTATCTGGATGCTCTGGCGCAAAATGCGGCAGATGAAAACACCCGTATTTTCATCGATTGGCGTGCTCGCACCGGGCTACCGTTGAATCAGGCGGCAGAGGCGTTGGGGGTTAGTGCCCGCAGTATCAGTCGCTACAGCAGTGGTCGTGAAGCTGTGCCGCGGTCGTTGGCGCTGGCCTGTCTGGGCTGGGACTTTCTGCAACAGCAATCAAACCCGGCGCGGGCGGCGGAGGATACCGGTCGCTACACCGTTACACGTAAATCCTAGTCTGTATCCGGCTTGGGCCGCTCGTACTGGGCATTGAACGCCTCGATAAAACCATTTCGCAAAATCTGCAAAAAAGCCTCGAATGCGCTGATATCTTTCTGATGCACGCTCCCTCTGAGCTGGACGCGAGTGGCGAACTGGTTTTTCGGCTGGTTCTTCAACACATTCTCGGTACCCCCGACGAGTGCTTCCCAGATGGAGCGAAAAATCCCTTTGTCCTTGTTTTCCACGTCTTGTTGCCAGTTGAACACATCGACGTCGTGCAATAGCGGCTTGATGTAGCCGGTGAGTTGGCCCTTGTTGGCTTCGGCTTCGATGACCACGTCGCCATGGCCGGCATTGAAGTCGAACTTGCCGTAGGCCGAGGCGAAGTCGTTCATGCGTTTGAGTTCAAGGTTCCTGGCGCGCAGGCGAAATTCGAAGTCCTGGAAGTCGCTTAGCGGATCGAAGGTTGCCGTTGTTTCCAGTGGCGCATGGCCCAGCAACAGAGCCTTGCCGTCGAATCGGGCGTCGCGTTTGCCTTTGGTGTCGACCACGTTGGTCAGGTTGTAAATGCTGGCATTGACCTGAGTGGCATTCATGTTCACGGGCGGTTTTGAGTTGAAGTTTCGGAAGGTGACCCGCCCGTCGTTGATCCGCACTTCGTTCAGGGTAATCGGCAGCAATTTTTCCAATTGTGCCCGCCAGTCGGTGCCCTCACCGGTCTGGGAGTTTTTCTTGTTGGCACCGCCGTCGACGAAGTTCACCTCGGGTTTGTCGAACTGCGCCTCGGCCACCACCGCGTGGTCATACCAGAGCGAGTGCCAGCTGACGGAGAGATCAATCAATGGCGCGTTGACGAAAGGCACGGGAACCTTGCCATTGACCTTGACGATTTTCAGTCCATTGATTTTGTAGGCGCCGCGCCACAGGGCCAGGTCTACGTCGGTAATCTGCCCGCGGTAGTCACCCATGTTCGCCAATCTTTCGTTGAGGTAATCGCGCACCACGTAGGGCAGGGCAATGTGCAGGGCAACCAGCAGCAGAACGAGGCCGGCGAGGGTCCACAGGGGCCAACTGTATCGACGCTTCATGGCGGCAAATCTCTGGCGGTATAAAGCGATTGACTGCGGGGGTAAGCGGACGTTCGACTGACTGGACGACCACGGGTAACAGGCATACCTTGGACAGCTAATTCAACGCTGTATAAGGACCCAGCCATGAGCCGTATTTATGCTGACAACGCCCATTCCATTGGCAATACGCCGCTGGTTCAGATCAACCGTATCGCCCCGCGCGGTGTCACCATCCTGGCCAAGATCGAAGGGCGTAACCCCGGCTATTCGGTCAAGTGCCGGATCGGCGCGAACATGATCTGGGACGCCGAAAGCACCGGTAAACTCAAGCCTGGCATGACCATCATCGAACCGACTTCGGGCAATACCGGCATCGGCCTGGCGTTTGTTGCCGCTGCCCGCGGTTACCGGTTGGTATTGACCATGCCCGCGTCCATGAGCATCGAACGGCGCAAGGTGCTCAAAGCCCTTGGCGCCGAACTGGTGTTGACGGAACCGGCCAAAGGCATGAAAGGCGCGATCGAGAAAGCCGCCGAAATCCTCGCCAGTGATCCATCGACCTACTTCATGCCGGGGCAGTTCGAAAACCCGGCCAACCCGGCCATTCACGAAAAAACCACCGGGCCGGAAATCTGGAACGACACCGACGGTGCGGTCGACGTACTGGTGGCGGGTGTCGGGACAGGTGGAACCATTACCGGGGTTTCGCGGTATATCAAGAATACCCAGGGCAAACCGATTATCTCGGTGGCGGTGGAGCCGGTGGTGTCTCCAGTGATCACCCAGGCGATGGCGGGTGAAGAGATCAAGCCGAGCCCTCACAAAATTCAGGGCATCGGCGCTGGCTTTGTGCCGAAGAACCTGGACCTGTCGATGGTCGACCGGGTCGAACTGGTCAGCGACGATGAGTCCAAGGCAATGGCCCTGCGCCTGATGCAGGAAGAAGGGATTTTGAGCGGTATCTCGTGCGGCGCCGCCATGGCGGTGGCTGTGCGGCTGGCCGAAACTCCGGAAATGCAGGGCAAGACCATCGTGGTGATTCTGCCCGACTCTGGCGAGCGCTACCTGTCGAGCATGCTGTTCAGTGATCTGTTTACCGAACAGGAGAATCAGCAGTAGGAGCTGCCGAAGGTTCGGGCCGCGTTCGGACGATCTTTTGATCTTGCTTTTGAATCGCGTATGAAAGGGGGGTGATTCAGGTCAGCCCCCGTTCAGGAACTTTGTGTTAATAAGTGTTTGTTGCGTAATCCTTAACACTGAATGTTGAGTGATGCGGGTATTTCCCGAGGCCGGTAGTGTTTATCATGGCCGATTGCCACGTCGGGTAAATGGCGTTGTGCAAAGTTACCTACTATCAAGGAGTTGTAGATGAACTTTTCCTTTGTCGCGAAGGCGTCGGTGTTGTTGCTGTTTCTCGGTAGCACGCTCTATGTGCACTTGCGTGGCAAGGCGCGTTTGCCGGTTCTGCGTCAGTTCGTCAATCATTCGGCCCTGTTCGCACCTTATAACGCCCTGATGTACCTGTTCTCCAGCGTGCCATCCAAACCCTACCTGGACCGCAGCAAGTTCCCCGAACTGGATGTGCTCAGGGACAATTGGGAAGTTATTCGCGACGAAGCCATGCACTTGTTCGACGAGGGCTACATTCGCGCTGCCGAAAAGAACAACGACGCCGGTTTCGGTTCATTCTTCAAGAAGGGCTGGAAGCGTTTCTACCTCAAGTGGTATGACAAACCCCTGCCGTCGGCCGAAACCTTGTGCCCGAAAACCGTGGCGTTGGTCAGCAGTATTCCCAGCGTCAAAGGCGCCATGTTTGCGCTACTGCCCGGTGGCAGTCACCTCAACCCGCATCGCGATCCGTTCGCCGGTTCTTTGCGTTATCACTTGGGGCTGTCGACACCGAACTCCGATCATTGCCGCATCTTCGTCGATGGTCAGGTCTATGCCTGGCGTGATGGGGAAGACGTGATGTTCGATGAAACCTACGTGCACTGGGTCAAGAACGAAACCGAGCAAACCCGGGTCATCCTGTTTTGCGACATCGAGCGACCGATGAGCAACCGCCTCATGACCGGTATCAACCGCTGGATCAGCGGCTTGCTGGGGCGCGCCACGGCACCCCAGAACCTTGACGATGAACGCGTTGGCGGGATCAATCAGGCCTATGCCTGGAGTAAGAACTTCAGCGACAAGTTCAGCGGTGTGGTCAAACAGTGGAAGCGTCGTAATCCCAAGGCTTACCGCGTACTGCGGCCGGTGCTGGCGGTGGTGGTGTTGGCGTTGTTGGGGTATTGGCTGTTTGGGTGAGACCGATTACTGAGCGACCTGTGGCGAGGGGGCTTGCCCCCGTTGGGTCGCGAAGCGGCCCCAAAAAACAACGATCCCATCTCTTTCAGAACCAATGCAATGCCTGGTTCACGACTGCTTCGCAGCCGAACGGGGGCGAGCCCCCTCGCCACAGGGATCGTGTCAGGTTCCTGTTTCTCGGCTCTGACGTTAACTCATTGCAATCCATGTCACACGCTGGTTATAGTCGGCCCTCGGTGGTTTCCCGAACCACCCTTTCACCCATCAAAAAAGATCAGCCCATGCCAGCTTCCCCCATCAACGCGGTAGTCGATTCAGCGGTCAACGCTGGCGTCTTGCCGTGCGGGAATCAGCAGCCTGCGCAGATCAGTCATTACCCCCCACCTGTCAGTAGCACGCCGGTGTGCGCAGTCGTATCACCGCCAGGCGTTGGCTTCTCGGGCTGATCAGCTTTTTTCTGCTGTTCCTGTGCCCATCTGAAAAAGCGCCTGAAAAAACTACTGAATTTCAGCTTCGGCTGAGTTGGCTTTGTGCCTGACTACAGGTGGTATTCATGTTTGTCCTTTCGAAAAAATCCGCGCTCGCGGCGGCGTCCACGAGCCTGTTCGTTTTGCTGTGGAGCAGCGGGGCGATCTTCTCCAAATGGGGGTTGGCGCACGCATCACCCTTCGCCTTTTTGCTGATTCGTTTCGCCATCGCCCTGTGCGGGCTGGTGCTGTTGATGCCGTTGCTCAAGCTGAAACTACCCAAGGGCGGCAAGCCGATGTTGTATGCAATGGCCACAGGCGTGGTGTTGCTGGGGGCTTATCAGATTTTCTATCTGCTGGCCCTGGACCTGAAGGTCACCCCCGGCATGATGGCAACCATCATGGGCGTGCAACCGATTCTCACCGTAGTGATCATGGAGCGGCACCGATCAATAAGCCGGATCTTCGGTCTTGCGCTAGGCCTGGCCGGGTTGATTATGGTGGTTTACCAAGGCATCGGTCTGGCCGGCATGTCATTGGCTGGCATGCTCTTCGGTCTGTTGGCGCTGGCGAGCATGACGTTCGGCTCGATCATGCAGAAACGCATCACCGATAATCCTCTCGGCACACTGCCGGTGCAGTATCTGGCGGGGTTGTTGCTCTGCGGGATCTTCGTACCGTTCCAGCCGTTTCAATTCGAACACAGCACAGGGTTCATCGTGCCGGTGTTGTGGATGGGGTTGGTGGTATCAGTGCTGGCGACGCTGCTGCTGTATCGGCTGATCGCCCGGGGCAATCTGGTGAATGTCACCAGTCTGTTTTACCTGGTGCCGGCGGTGACGGCGGTGATGGATTACCTGATCTTTGGCAACCGACTGGCGGCGTTGAGCCTGCTGGGAATGGGGCTGATCATCGTTGGCCTGGTGTTTGTGTTCCGTAAGAGCGCTTGAAACCGAAAGGCCGCTCCAGGCACAGCTCCTGCACTGGATCTTCGTCGTAACACCGATCCAGTGTAGGAGCTGGCGTAGCCTGCGATCTTTTCGGGGCTGCCGGAGAGCAAGATCAAAAGATCGCAGCCTTCGGCAGCTCCTACAGGGGGAATGCATTTCCGGTGTAGGAGCGAGGCTTGCCCGCGAAGGCGTCATCAGCAACACCACATCACTACCTGGCAACCACCTCAGGCGCCTTCACCACTGCCGGCTTCAACACCAGCCACAACGCCAGCGCAATCAACACCCCGCCATAAAGGTGCGCCATCGACAGCGGCTCATCCAGCAACAGCGCCCCCCACAACACGCCGAACGGCGGGATCATGAAGGTCACGGTCATCGATTTCACCGGGCCAACCGACGTCAGCAAACGGAAATAAATAATGTAGGCAAAGGCTGTGCAGACCAAACCCAACCCCAGCAACGACAGCCAGACACTCCAGCCGCCCCAGCTCACCGGTGGCTGGCTGATCACGCTGTAGCCAAACAACGGCAGCAACAACAACGTCGCGCCGAGCATGCTGCCCAGCGCCGAAAGGCGACTGTCGAGACCCCCGGCATGGTCGAGCCAGCGCCGGGCGAGGAACCCGGCAAAGCCATAGCAGGTGGTGGCCATCAGGCACGCGAGTGCGCCCATCAGCAGTTCCATGTTGAACGCCACCGGCCCGGCGCGGGTGAGGATGCCCACGCCGAACAGGCCGAGAAAGACGCCGCCCAACTTGGCGGCGGTGAGTTTTTCATGGAAGAACAATCCGCCGATCAGCACACCCATCAGCGGCGTGGTGGCGTTGAAAATCGCCGAGTAACCGGCCGGCAGCACCTGGGCGGCCACGGAATAGAGGGTCGCTGGAATCCCGGAGTTAATCATCCCCAGCAGCATCACCGTCTTGAATTTGCCTTTGAAATCCCAGCTGATGCGCATCAGTCCAAGGATCACCAGCAGCCCGACGGCGGCAATCGACACGCGAAAAAAAGCAGTGGGGATTGTGCCAATCACTGGGGCAATAACGCGCATGAACAGAAAACTCGCACCCCAAATGGCGGCAAGCGACAACATACGCAGGATATCGACGGGGTTCACAGCGCTTTCCTTCCTTGATTGGCGCGCAAGTGTCGCGCCAGTCAGGGCGCAAGGCAATGGTTGCGTTGCGTCACACAGGGCCACTAAGCTCAGGCTCCAACGACAAGAACAGCCGCCGAGGTTTTACCTATGCCGCAGCAATGGCCAGCCGCCGACATCGCCCGAATGATCCTCGATGGCTTTGACGATTACCGCGAGCATTTCCGTCAGATCACCGACGGCGCCCGAGCCCGTTTCGAGCAGGCCCAATGGCAGGAGACGCAAGTCGCGTCGGCGGCGCGGATCAACCTCTACGAAGAAAAGGTCGGCGAAACGGTAGGGCGCTTGCATGCTTCGTTCGAGACCGATGTGCTGATGGACGTCAGCAACTGGCCGCTGGTCAAAAGCGCTTACATCAGCCTGATCGACCTGCGCTTCGACGATGAACTGTCCGAGACCTGGTACAACTCGATTTTCTGCGGCCTGTTCAGCCACGACCTGATCAGCGATGGCTGCATGTTCATTCACACCACGCGGCCGAGCCTGCGCCGCGCCCGGGCCGCGCAAACCCGCACCTACAAGCCGCAGGGGCAGTTGTCCGGCATGCTCACGAGCATCTTTGCCGACTACCGCTTCAGCGAAGATTACGCCGATCTGGCCGGCGACCTGCGTCGCCTCGAAGCGCAATTGCGCGAGAACCTGCCGGACTGGGTCTGCAAGGACCCGGAGCTGAGCGTCGAACTGTTTTCCTCGGTGCTTTACCGCAACAAGGGCGCCTATCTGGTGGGGCGCATTTACACCCCCGACGAGCAATGGCCACTGGTGATTCCGCTGCTGCACCGCGAAGGCCGGGGCATCCAGATCGATGCGCTGATCACTGACGAGGCGGAGGTGTCGATCATCTTCTCCTTCACCCGTTCGTACTTCATGGTCGATGTGCCGGTGCCGGCGGAATTCATCGGCTTTCTCAAACGCATCCTGCCGGGCAAGCACATCGCCGAGCTGTACACCTCGATCGGTTTCTACAAGCATGGCAAGTCCGAGTTTTACCGGGCGCTGATCAATCACCTGGCCAACACTGACGACCAGTTCATCATGGCCCCCGGCGTGCGCGGCATGGTCATGAGCGTGTTTACCCTGCCGGGCTTCAACACCGTCTTCAAGATCATCAAGGACCGCTTCTCGCCGTCGAAAAACGTCGACCGCGCCACTGTGATCGAAAAGTATCGCCTGGTGAAAAGCGTCGACCGGGTCGGGCGGATGGCCGACACCCAGGAGTTCGCCGACTTCCGTTTCCCCTTGAGCAAGTTCGAGCCGGCATGCCTGGAAGAGTTGCTCGAAGTGGCCGCGTCCACGGTCTCGGTGGAGGACGATACGGTGCTGATTCGTCACTGCTGGACCGAACGCCGGATGACGCCGTTGAACCTTTATCTGGAACACGCCAACGAGGCGCAGGTTCGCGAGGCGCTGGAGGATTACGGTCTGGCGATCAAGCAACTGGCGGCGGCGAACATTTTCCCCGGCGACATGTTGCTGAAGAATTTTGGCGTCACCCGTCACGGTCGTGTGGTGTTTTATGACTACGACGAGATCTGTTTCCTGACCGAAGCCAACTTCCGCCACATCCCGCAACCGCGTACACCGGAAGACGAAATGGCTTCCGAGCCTTGGTATTCGATCGGGCCGCTGGATGTGTTTCCTGAAGAGTTTCCACCGTTTCTGTTTGCCGATTCGGGGCAACGGCGGTTGTTCGATCAGTTGCACGGTGAGTTGTACAACGCCGATTACTGGAAGAGCCTGCAGGAGGCTATTCGGGCGGGGAAGGTGATTGATGTGTTCCCGTATCGGCGCAAGGGCCTCGATAACGAGTAGCCCGCACCTGACACTGATCATTCCCACGCTCCGCGTGGGAATGCCTCCCCGGACGCTCCGCGTCCGCTCTTGGGACGCAGAGCGTCCCTTGCTGCATTCCCACGCAGAGCGTGGGAACGATCACATGGGGGCGCAAATCTGCGACAATCCGCCCCCTGCGCCACTAGACGACTTTTGCGTACCTGATGACTGACGAATCGCCTTCAATCGACAAATTGCTGAAAAACCTCGATCACGCCATGCTCGCCGACCGCCACCGGCTGCGGCGGCAGTTGCTGGAGCTGCGCAAGAAACCTGACGAGGCCAAACTGGCCCAGTGGGTGACGCGCACGCAGGCGTCTTGCGATCAGGTGTTGGCGCGGCGCGCCAGCCTGCCGGTGATTCGTTACGACGACAGCCTGCCAATCGCCGCCAAGCGCGACGAAATCAAAGAGGCGCTGCTCAAGCATCAGGTGCTGATCATTGCCGGCGAAACCGGGTCGGGTAAAACCACCCAGTTGCCGAAGATCTGCCTGGAAATCGGTCGCGGCCAGCACGGCCTGATCGGCCACACCCAGCCCCGTCGAATCGCCGCCCGCAGCGTGGCGAGCCGGGTCGCCGAAGAACTGGCGACGCCGTTGGGCGCGTTGGTCGGCTATCAGGTGCGGTTCGAGGATCAGAGCGATTCCAACACCCTGATCAAACTGATGACCGACGGCATCCTGCTGGCGGAAACCCAGAACGACCGCTACCTCGAACGCTACGACACGATCATCGTCGACGAAGCCCATGAACGCAGCCTGAACATCGACTTCCTGCTCGGTTACCTGAAAACCCTGTTGCCGCGTCGTCCGGACCTGAAAGTCATCATCACCTCGGCCACCATCGACCTGGAGCGTTTCTCCAAGCACTTCGATGATGCGCCGATCGTCGAGGTCTCCGGTCGTACCTTCCCGGTAGAAACCTGGTACCGCCCGCTGACCCTGGAGCAGGACGAGGAGGGCAACCGCGTCGAGGATGACCTGACCGTGGATCAGGCGATTCTCGCCACCCTCGACGAGATTGCCGCGTTCGAACGCAGCGAGCGCAAGAGCCCCGGCGACGTGCTGGTGTTCCTGCCCGGCGAGCGCGAGATTCGTGATGCCGCCGACATGCTGCGCAAGGCCCAGCTCAAACACACCGAGATTCTGCCGTTGTACGCGCGGCTGTCGCCGGCCGAGCAGCAGCGGATTTTCCAGTCTCACCCTGGACGTCGCGTGGTACTGGCGACCAACGTCGCCGAAACCTCGCTGACGGTGCCGGGCATCCGTTACGTGATCGACAGTGGCACCGCGCGCATCAGTCGTTACAGCTACCGCGCGAAGGTGCAACGCCTGCCCATCGAAGCGATTTCCCAGGCCAGTGCCAACCAGCGTAAAGGCCGTTGCGGGCGGGTCGAACCGGGCATTTGCATCCGCCTCTATAGCGAAGAAGATTTCATCGGCCGCCCGGAATTTACCGACCCGGAAATCCTGCGTACCAACCTCGCGGCGGTGATTTTGCAGATGCTCCATCTGCGCCTCGGCGAGATCACCGATTTCCCGTTTATCGAGCCGCCGGATGGCAAGGCCATCAGCGATGGTTTCAACCTGCTGCAAGAACTCTCGGCGGTGGACCGCAACAGTCAGTTGACGCCGCTTGGTCGCCAGCTGGCACGGCTGCCTGTGGACCCGCGCATGGGCCGCATGCTGCTGGAAGCAGCGAAACTTGGCAGCTTGCAGGAAGTGCTGATCGTCGCCAGTGCCATGTCGATTCAGGACCCCCGCGAACGTCCGCCGGAGCGTCAGCAAGCGGCCGATCAGGCTCACGCGCAATGGAAGGACGTGGATTCGGACTTCGCCGGGCTGGTCAATCTGTGGCGTGGTTTTGAAGAGCAACGCCAGGCCTTGACCGCCAGCCCGCTGCGTAACTGGTGCCGCAAGAATTTTCTGAATTACCTGCGCCTGCGCGAGTGGCGCGACTCCCATCGCCAGTTGAGCCTGATCTGTCGCGACATGCAGCTGAGCCTCAACAAAGAACCGGCGGATTACCCGAAACTGCACAAAGCCGTGTTGTCCGGATTGCTCAGCCAGATCGGCCAGAAAACCGAAGACGGCGATTACCTCGGTGCCCGTCAGCGGCGCTTCTGGATTCACCCGTCGTCCGGCCTTGGCAAGAAGCGTCCGCAATGGCTGATGACCGCCGAACTGGTGGAAACCACCAAACTCTACGCGCGGATGGTCGCCAAGATCGACGCCGACTGGATCGAGCCGCTGGCCGGGCACTTGATCAAGAAAAACCACTTCGAACCCCATTGGGAGAAGAAGCGCGGTCAGGTCGTGGCCTTCGAGCAAATCACCCTGTTCGGGCTGATCGTGGTCGGGCGCCGGCCGGTGCATTACGGGCCGATTGACCCGGTGGTGTCTCGTGAGTTTTTTATTCGCGAAGGTCTGGTGCGCGGCGAGATTCAATCCAAGGCCAAGTGTTTGTCTGCCAATGCACAGTTGCTGGAACAGCTCGACGAACTGGAAGCCAAGGCGCGCCGCCGCGACATCCTCGCCGACGAAGAAACCTTGTTCGCCTTCTACGATGCGCGACTGCCAGCAGAGATTCACCAGACTGCGACCTTCGACAGTTGGTACCGGGTCAACAGTCAGAAAGACCCGCAGCTGCTGATCATGCGCGAAGAAGACGTGCTGGCCCGCGAAGCCAGCGAAGTCACCGCCGCGCATTACCCGGACACCCTGCACATCGGTGATCTGGAACTGGCGCTGAGTTATCACTTTGAACCCAACCATCCTCGCGACGGCGTGACCTTGCGCGTGCCGGCGCCGCTGTTGCCGATGCTGCCGCCGGAACGACTGGAATGGCTGGTGCCGGGCGTGATCGAGGCCAAGTGCATTGCGCTGGTGCGCAACCTGCCTAAAGCGTTGCGCAAGAATTTCGTGCCGGTGCCGGACTTCGTCAAAGCCGCCTTGCAGCGCATCACGTTTGCCGAGGGCTCGTTGCCTCTGGCGCTGGGCCGCGAGTTATTGCGCATGACTGGTGCGCGGGTCAGCGATGAGGCGTGGGCCGAAGCGTCGCAACAGGTCGAAAGTCATTTGCGGATGAACCTGGAAATCGTCGACGGTCAGGGCAAGTTCCTCGGCGAAGGCCGTGACCTGGCCGAGCTGACCGCACGCTTTGCCGAGGCGAGCCAGGCTGCGTTGGCGGTGCCGCAAACGGCGAAGAGCCAACAACCGGTGGAGCCGAAAGTCTTTGCCGCCGTGGCCGAGAAAACCCAGCAGAAAATCGCCGGGCTATCGATGACGGTGTATCCGGCGCTGGTGGAAGAGGGCGGCACAGTCAAGGAAGGTCGATTCTCGACCCCGGCCGAAGCCGAGTTCCAGCATCGCCGGGCCTTGCAGCGCTTGCTGATGCAGCAATTGGCGGAACCGGCGAAGTTCCTGCGCGGCAAGTTGCCGGGGCTGACCGAGTTGGGCCTGATGTACCGCGACATGGGGCGAGTCGACAGCCTGGTGGAAGACATTCTGCTGGCCAGTCTCGACAGCTGCATTCTCGAGGGCGAAGACCCGTTGCCACGCGATGGCGCCGGGCTGGCGTCGCTGGCCGAGCGCAAACGTGGCGGCTGGACCGAGCACGCCGAACGGTTGGCCAAGCTGACGCTGGAGATTCTCAAGCTCTGGCACGGCCTGCAAAAACGCTTCAAGGGCAAGATCGACCTGGCGCAAGCCGTGGCCTTGAACGACATCAAGCAGCAGCTCAGCCATCTGGTGTATCCGGGCTTCGTGCGTGAAACGCCGATGCTGTGGCTCAAGGAGCTGCCGCGTTATCTGAAAGCAGTCGAGCAGCGCTTCGAGAAAATCGGTGCGCAGGTACAGCGGGATCGGGTCTGGAGCGGCGAGTTGTCCGGCCTTTGGGCCCAATACCAGACCCGCGCCAACAAACACGCCCAGGAAGGCAAGCGCGATCCGCAGCTGGAACTCTATCGCTGGTGGCTGGAGGAATACCGGGTCTCGCTGTTCGCGCAGCAATTGGGGACCAAGGTGCCGATCTCCGACAAGCGCCTGAACAAGCAATGGAGCCAGGTCGAACCATAACCCCGGTGGGAGCGAGCTTTTGTGGCGAGGGGGCTTGCCCCCGTTGGGTGGCGAAGCCGCCCCAAACCTGCGGCCCCGGTGTATCAGGTATACCGAGTGCGTTGGTTTTACGACTGCTACGCAGCCGAACGGGGGCAAGCCCCCTCGCCACACCGGCTCCCACACGTATGCTGTGCTTTTGCAAAAGGCGCCAAAAGCCAGCGTTTATGGCAAACTTCGCGCCTATAAACGCCAGCCCCGCGGTTTTGAGCCTTCACGGGCCCGGGCGGATCGGAATAAAGCGATGCCAGGTTTGCGTCCGGACCTGGAATAGACCCTTTGTGTGTTGGTACGTCGGTGCCAGCGCTTTCTGCCTGAACGGATTAGAGAAACGACCATGCATAACGTCGTCATCAGCGGCACCGGCCTGTACACCCCGGCCAACAGCATTTCCAATGAAGAGCTGGTGCAGTCTTTCAACGCTTACGTCGCGCAGTTCAACGCCGACAACGCCGAAGCCATCGCGCGCGGCGAAGTCGAGGCATTGACCGAATCCAACGCGGCGTTTATCGAAAAAGCGTCCGGCATCAAAAGCCGCTTTGTCATGGACAAGGACGGCATTCTCGATCCGCAGCGCATGGCACCACGCCTGCCAGAACGTTCCAACGACGAGTGGTCAGTGCTTTGCCAGATGGCCATCGGCGCGGCCGAACAAGCCTTGCAGCGCGCCGGCAAGACCGCCGCTGACATCGACGGCGTAATCGTCGCCTGCTCCAACCTGCAACGCGCCTATCCGGCCATCGCCATCGAAGTCCAGGAAGCGCTGGGCATTCAGGGTTTCGGTTTCGACATGAACGTCGCCTGTTCCTCGGCGACCTTCGGCATCCAGGCAGCGGCCAACAGCGTGCAACTGGGCCAGGCTCGGGCGATCCTGATGGTCAACCCTGAAGTCTGCACCGGTCACTTGAATTTCCGCGACCGCGACAGCCATTTCATCTTCGGCGACGCCGCCACGGCGGTGATCATCGAGCGTGCGGATCTCGCGACGTCCAAGTACCAGTTCGACGTGGTCAGCACCAAACTGCTGACCAAGTTCTCCAACAACATCCGCAACAACTTCGGCTTCCTCAACCGCGCTGCGGAAGAGGGCATCGGTGCCCCCGACAAGCTGTTCGTCCAGGAAGGCCGCAAGGTGTTCCGCGATGTCTGCCCGATGGTCGCCGAGCTGATCGCCACGCACCTGGAAGAAAACCAGCTCAACGTCAGCGACGTGAAGCGCTTCTGGCTGCACCAGGCCAACCTCAGCATGAACCACTTGATCGTCAAGAAGCTGCTGGGCCGCGAAGCCACCGAAGAAGAAGCCCCGGTGATTCTCGACACCTATGCCAACACCAGTTCTGCCGGTTCGGTGATTTCGTTTCACAAGTATCAGGACGATCTGGTCAGCGGTTCGCTGGCGGTACTCAGCTCGTTCGGCGCCGGCTACTCGATTGGCAGCGTGATTCTGCGCAAGCGCTGATGCTTGTGTGGTGAGTGAGCTTGTGGTGAGTGGGCTGTTGTGGCGAGGGGGCTTGCCCCCGTTCGGCTGCGAAGCAGTCGTAAACCCATTACCGCGATTTGCCTGAATGTCCGCGCTGGCTGATTTTGGGGCGGCTTCGCCACCCAACGGGGGCAAGCCCCCTCGCCACCGAGCCCCCTCGCCACAATGTTGTCTGATGCTGGAACATCGATGGTTCTGAAACGAGGTTTGCATGGCCGCAGCTGACGACACCCTATTGCTCGAACGCCTGCTGGCGGGCGAGCAGAGGGCTTTCAAGGAACTGGTCAGCACTTACCAGAGCGCCATGCGCGCGGTGGCCTATGCCATCGTCGGCAACCGACATGTCGACGAGGTGGTACAGGATGCCTGGCTGTCGGTGGTGCGCAATCTCGGCGGGTTCGAGGGGCGTTCGAGCCTCAAGACCTGGCTGCTGACCATCACCGCCAACTCGGCCAAGAGCCGCTACAAGCAAAACCGCCGGGAAGTGCTGCTCGATGACCTGCCGTCGCCTCACGGCACCCTCGATGACGATCGTTTTTCATCGACTGATGGACATTGGCTGGTGGCGCCGTACGCCTGGCATCAGGACACGCCAGAGGCCCTGTTGACCGAAAACGAGCTGCGCGAATGTCTGGAGCACACGCTGCTCAGCCTGTCGGAACTGCAAAGCAGTGTTTTGCTGTTGCGTGAGCGACAGGGGTTGGAGCTGGAGGAGATCTGTAATCTTCTGGAGATCTCGCTCTCCAATGTTCGTGTGCTGCTGCATCGGGCACGGTTGAAGGTCTTTGCGACCGTGGAGCATTTTGAGGAAACCGGCGAATGTTGACCTGCAAGGAACAAGTGGCGCGCTCCAGTGATTATCTCGATGGCCAGTTGAGTTTTCGAGAGCGACTGATGGTGCGGCATCATTTGATGTTCTGCCCTAATTGCCGGCGGTTCATTCGGCAGATGCGGTTGATGCAGGCCACCCTGAAAGTGATGCCCGAGCCGCCTGTGCCTGACCTGGATGCGCTGGCTGAGCGACTCGCCAAGGAACATTTGAAGAACAAACCGTAGTTTTTCCGCCCGTAACATATCCCTTCAGCCGCTCTGGTTTGCGGCTTGCAGCTCATCCCTTTTCTGTTATTTCGATTCGAAGTAAAAAAGTTCCCCTGTCATAAAATCTTTATCTATCAGCAACCCGGCTGAAATACCCCGCCTCCAAGATTCCCTCCCAACACAAGCGGGCCAGACCCGCGTGTTTCCAAGCTACAGACCACCAATTAGGGGAACTCTTCGATGATCCGTAAGCACTTCGCCGGTTTTGCCGCCAGCGTATTGGCCATGGCAGTAACCGCCCAGGCTTTCGCTGGCACCGTCACCACTGACGGCGCCGATATCGTAGTCAAAACCAAGGGCGGCCTCGAAGTCGCCACCACCGATAAAGAATTCAGCTTCAAACTCGGCGGTCGCTTGCAGGCTGACTACAGCCAGTTCGATGGTGTCTACACCAAAAACGGTGATACCGCTGACGCTGCCTACATCCGTCGTGGCTTCCTGGAGCTGTCTGGTGTGCTGTACACGGATTGGGCTTACACCATCAACTACGACTTCTCCCACAACAGCGGTGATTCCGATAACGGTTACTTCGACGAAGCGTCGTTGGCCTACAACGGCTTCAAACCGGTCTCGATCAAAGTCGGTCGTTTCGACCCGGACTTCGGCCTGGAAAAAGCCACCAGCTCCAAGTGGGTCACTGCGCCAGAACGCAACATGGCGTACGACATGGTCGATTGGGCGAACAGCCACCAGAATGGTCTGGGCCTGCAAGCCTCCAGCACCTTCGCTGATTCGTTCTACGCTTCCGCCGGCGTGTTCAGCAAAGACACCGACGATACCGATGGCAACAGCGTTAAACAGGTCAACGGCCGTTTTGTCTTCGCGCCGATGCATGACGCCGGCAATGTGCTGCACTTCGGTGTGAACGTCGCGTCCCGTGATGTCTCCGACACGGCCTTCGATTCGCGTTATCGCACCCGCATGGGCATGCGTGGCGTTGAAACCCTCGGCGGCAACGATGCCGGCACCAACGGCAACCGTCCGGTGCTGGGTGGCAGTTCCACATCACCTGCCGGCTCTTATGACCGTGACGACGCTGTCGGCCTGGAAGCCGCATTCGCCATGGGCCCGGCCTCGATCCAGGGTGAATACGTCGCCCGCAAAACCAAGGCCGATGCCAGCAACCTTGAAGACATCAAGGGTCACGGTTTCTACGTTCAGGGTGCCTACACCCTCACCGGCGAAGCCCGTGGCTATAAAGTCGGCAAGTTCGACGCGATCAAGCCAGCCAACAAATCCATCGGCGCCTGGGAGCTGTTCTATCGTTACGACAGCCTGACCGTCGAAGACGACAACATCACCACCGCCAGCCTGACCCGCGATGTCGGCGATGCCGAAGCCCAAGTGCATACCCTGGGTGTCAACTGGTACGCCAACGAAGCGGTGAAAATCACTGGCGCCTACCTCAAGGCCAAGACGGACAACGTGACCAACGCCACTGCGGCCAGCGGCACGACGCCTGCCCGTCGCACCGGTGATGACAGCGGTGACGGCTTCGTGGTCCGCGCTCAATACGTGTTCTAAATTGCGGTAAACGCTGTAAGAGCTCTTTCTTCATCCGTTAAAGCTCCTCTCGTTTAACCCCGCTTCGGCGGGGTTTTTTTTGTTTCGGGTTAGGCAATCAGATAAGCGATACTCCTCCCATCTGTAGAAAATGATGGTCGGGGATACTGATGCCGCTGCAACGTCTGGAAAGTCTGTCCGAAATCGCGCCGCACACCTGGGACGCGCTGGTACCGGAAACTCAGCCGTTTCTGCGTCATGCCTTTCTGAGCGCGCTGGAAGACAGCGCCAGCCTCGGCCCGCATTCCGGCTGGCAGCCCGAGCATCTGTTGCATGTTGAAGGCGATCGTCTGATCGCCGCGCTGCCCAGTTACCGCAAATGGCATTCCTACGGCGAGTACGTGTTCGACCATGCCTGGGCCGAAGCCTGTGAGCGTGCCGGCATCGACTACTACCCCAAGTTGTTGACGGCGGTACCGTTCAGCCCGGTCAGCGGGCCGCGATTGCTGGCGGCGACGATCGAGGACGGTTTCGAGCTCCTGCAGAGCCTGCCGGGTTACCTTGAGATCGAAGGACTCTCCAGCGCGCATATCAACTTCACCGATCCATTCACCGACGCGGCATTGGCCGAACAGCCTGGCTGGTTGCAGCGCATTGGCTGTCAGTACCACTGGCAGAATCGCGGCTATCGGGATTTTCAGGACTTCCTCGACGCCCTCAGTTCGCGCAAGCGCAAGCAAATGCGCAAGGAGCGTGAGCAAGTGGCGGGGCAGGGCATCGACTTCGAATGGCTGGAAGGACGGCAACTGGATCAGGCGCAGTGGGACTTTGTGTATGCCTGCTACGCCAATACCTACGCGGTGCGTCGGCAGGCGCCGTACCTGACGCGGGAGTTTTTCAGTCTGTTGGCCGAGCGCATGCCGGAGTCGATCCGTGTAGTGCTAGCCAAGCAAGGTTCACGACCGGTGGCCATGGCCTTCAGTCTGGTCGGTGGCGACAGCTTCTATGGCCGTTACTGGGGCTGCCTGGCGGAGTTCGATCGTTTGCACTTCGAGACCTGTTTCTATCAAGGCATGGATTACGCGATTGCCAACGGCTTTCAGCGTTTTGACGCCGGCGCTCAGGGCGAGCACAAGTTGATTCGAGGCTTTGAACCGGTGATCACCCATTCCTGGCATTACCTGCGACACCCGGGCTTGAAGGCGGCGGTGAAAGACTTCCTTGAGCGTGAGCGGGTCGGGGTCATGGGGTATGCAGAAGAAGCGAAGACTGCCTTGCCTTACCGGCAAGGCTGATCTTCGCGTTATGTCCCTTGTCAGCTGTCTTCTTTGCCCAGCCAGCGATACATCACACCGCCGATGACCGCACCCAGAATCGGCGCCAGCCAGAACAGCCACAGTTGTTGAATCGCCCAACCGCCGACAATCAGCGCCGGGCCCGTACTGCGGGCCGGGTTGACCGAGGTGTTGGTGACCGGAATCGAGATCAAGTGGATCAGGGTCAGCGCCAGGCCGATGGCGATGGGCGCCAGCCCGGCCGGCGCGCGTTTATCGGTGGAGCCGAGAATGATCAGGATGAACATGGCGGTCATCACCAGTTCACTGACAAACCCCGCCGCCATCGAGTAGCCGCCGGGCGAGTGTTCGCCGTAGCCATTGGATGCAAGGCCGCTGGCCAGTTCGAAGCCGGGTTTGCCGCTGGCGATGAAGTACAGCAGGGCCGCTGCGATGATCCCGCCAATCACTTGGGCGATGATGTAGGCGGGCAGTTCTTTGGCAGGAAATCGTCCGCCGACGACCAGCCCGACCGACACTGCAGGGTTGAGATGGCAGCCCGAAATGTGGCCGATAGCGAAGGCCATCGTCAGCACCGTCAAACCGAATGCCAGGGACACCCCCAGTAAACCGATCCCCACGTCTGGAAACGCCGCCGCCAGGACCGCACTGCCGCACCCCCCTAACACCAACCAGAACGTCCCCACCAATTCTGTAGCCGAACGTTTGAACAAAGACATAGCGAGTTTCCCTGTCGAGATAACACTGTCGTTGTGCATCCAGCAGATGGACTACTCCAGAACCTTTGCTGAGTACAGCAGGGTTTGAATGAAATTCCAGTGACCATAAAAACCGCCGGAGCCTGTGTCTAAAGGGTTGTGGCGGTTCGCTGATCTAATGTGTGCGGGCTTATGTGGCGAGGGGGCTCGCCCCCGTTCGGCTGCGAAGCAGTCGCAAATCCGGCGTATGCGGTATGCCTGGCTGAACGAGGGGGGCAGGGTTTAGGACTGCTTCGCAGTCCAACGGGGGCAAGCCCCCTCGCCACATGAGCCCGCTCCCACAGTGGCTAGTCATCGTGTCAGTAGAGACTGTCCCGCACTCTCGCCGGTGCTTCCCGGTCATACGCTTCGGCATCGAACTGCCCATCGTTCAGGCGCTTGTGAAACGCCCCGGCGGTCGGCAGCGCAGAGCGTTCGAGGTGTTTGTGCGGGTTCCACAGATCCGAACGCACAATCGCTTTCGAGCAGTGGAAATACGCTGCTTGCACCGTCACCAGCATCACCGTGCGCGCCGGTTTGCCATTGACTGCAAAACTCTCCAGCAACTCGGGCTCGGCGCTGATCTGCGCCGTGCCGTTGACCCGCAGTGTCTCGCCGATCCCCGGGATGATGAACAGCAGCGATACTCGCGAATCGAGCACGACATTGCGCAGCGTGTCTATACGGTTGTTGCCCGGTCGATCCGGAATCGCCAGCGTGTGTTCATCGACGATCCGCACGAAACCCGGCGTATCGCCACGCGGCGAACCGTCCATGCCGTCGGGGCCGACCGAGCTGATTATCACCAGTGGCGAGGCGCGGACCATCGCCTGATAGTCCTCGTTCAGAAACGGGATCTGCTTGCGCACCGCGCGGTCATGGGGCAGGCCGTAGATCGCTTCCAGCGCTTCGATTGAATTCAACATCGTTCATCCCTCTACGAATCAGAAAACCAACCCCATCCGCCGTTCATAACCGATCCGGCCTTTGTACGCTTCGCCGCTGTCGACAAAGCCATATTTGGCATACAGCGCGATGGCCGACTCATTGTCTGCATCCACCGACAACTCCAGCCCTTTGATTTCCGGCCAGGCCTGGCGCGCAACCTCGGGCAGGGCTTGCAGGCAGGCTTTGCCATAGCCTTTGCCCTGGGCGCGGCGATCGACTTGCAGGGCGTGCAGGGTGGCGCTGTGTTCATTGGCCCAGGCCGGCAGCACTGGCGGGCGCTTGAGCAGCAGGAAGGCCACCGGAACATCCTCCACCAGTAGCGCAAAGCCTTTGACGCCAGGGCCCGGTTTGGACAGCAAAGTGTGCAACGCACCATGAATGTCGCCGGAGAATTTGATTTGTTCGGCGTGGATTTCGATGGCCTCGACCTGTTGGCGCTGCAGGGCGTTCAGGCTTTCGTAAGGCACGAGTCGGGCTGTCACTGGAGTGTCCTTTTTCCAACGGAAATGAGCTTCGGATTCTAGCGAATTTGCTCCCATGGATTATTTTTATTTCGGTTGTCGATTTGGCTTTTCGCCAGACGACTAAGGGTGTCTTCAACAAAAAACCACGGAGAACCATCATGAATGCTCAGACACAAATTCATAACCTGATCGAGAACTATCGCCAGGCGGTCATCGCCAAGGACGTGGAAAAGGTCATGGCCCTGTACGCCGACGACATCGTCTCCTTCGATGCGGTCAAAGCCCTGCAGTTCAAGGGCAAGGCGGCCTACCGTGCGCATTGGCAGGAATGCATGGAGATGTGCCCTGGCCCGCACATTTTCGAGTTCCACGAGATCGACATCGTGCCGTCGCAGGAGATCGCTTTCGCGCACTGGCTGGCACATTGCGGCGGCACCAATGAGAAGGGTGAAACCCAGGCCTGCTGGATGCGCGTCACCGCGTGCTACCGCCAGGAAGCGGGGCTATGGCAAATCGTCCACGAACACTGGTCGGCACCGTTCGACATGACGAGCGGCGCGGTGCTGTTCAACCTGGAACCCTGATCGTCGGGCTGATCGTCTGGAAAGGGCGCCAAAATGCCAATCCGCAGCCATAGTTGATCCGTTCGATCAGGGCAAAGCCCCAAAGAAATGGAGAGCCCCCATGAAGTATTTATGCCTGGTCTACAGTAACGAGCACGAATTGCACTCGCTGCCCGAAAGCCCCCAGGACGCCGAGTGCATGGCCTACGCCGAGTCGATCCAGGGCAGTGGGCGGATGCTCGCCGCCGAAGCGCTGGAGTCGGTGCAGACCGCGACCACCGTGCGCATGCGCAACGGCAAGATGTTGATCACCGATGGCCCGTTCGCTGAAACCAAGGAGCAGTTGGCCGGTTTCTACCTGATTGATGCCAAGGACCTCAATGAAGCCCTCCAGGTCGCCGGCAACATCCCGGCGGCCCGGGTCGGCTGTGTCGAGGTGCGGCCCGTTCGCCAGCTCAATCCCTGAATAACCAGCACAACAGGAGTTCTTTCATGAGTCTGCCACCCCTGCAACGAATGCCCGTCGAAGGCATGCCGCACTGATGTCCGGCGAGTCGGTACAGGCGCGAGTCGAGCAGGTCTACCGCGAAGATTCGCGGCGGATTCTGGCGACTCTGATCCGTCTGCTCGGCGATTTCGACCTCGCCGAAGAAGCGCTGCACGAGGCGTTCTTCGTCGCGGTCGAACGCTGGCAGCGTGACGGTGTGCCGGACAACCCGCGCACCTGGCTGGTGTCCACCGGGCGTTTCAAGGCCATCGATGTGTTGCGTCGGCGCGCGCGTTTTAATGCGTCCCGGCCGATGTTGATCGCTCAACTGGAAGAGCTGGAGCAGGCTGACTGGAGTGATGAAGATGTGGAAGACGATCGCTTGCGGCTGATCTTCACCTGTTGTCACCCGGCACTGGCGGCGGATGCTCAAGTGCCGTTGACCCTGCGTGAAGTCTGCGACCTGACCACCGAAGAAATCGCCCGGGCCTTTCTCTCGGCGCCGGCCACCATCGCCCAACGCATCGTGCGGGCCAAGGCGAAGATTCGTGACGCGAAAATCCCTTATCAGGTGCCCACCCTGACGGAACTGCCTGAACGTCTCGACAGCGTGCTGCGGGTGATTTACCTGGTGTTCAACGAAGGCTACTCGGCGTCTATCGGCAACGAATTGACCCGCGAAGACCTGACGCGTGAAGCGATTCGTCTCGGTCGGTTGTTGATGGAATTGCTACCCGAACCGGAGGTGATGGGGCTGCTGGCGCTGATGCTGTTGCACGAATCCCGGCGCCCGGCCAGGACCTCATCGAGTGGTGAACTGATTGTGCTGGATGAACAGGATCGCTCGTTGTGGGACGCCGAACTGATTGCCGAAGGCTGTGCACTGGTGGAACGGGCGCTGACAACGCGGCGCTTCGGGCCATATTGCCTGCAAGCGGCGATTGCGGCGGTGCACGCCGAAGCACCGACGGCCGCGGAGACGGACTGGCCGCAGATAGTCGGTCTGTATGACGTGCTGCTGCGGGCCGTGCCATCACCGGTGATCGAACTCAACCGCGCGGCGGCGCTGGCCAAGCGCGATGGCCCGCAGGCCGGGTTGATGTTGATCGAAGGGATTCTGGCGCGGGGCGAATTGCTGGATTACCACCTGGCGCATTCGGCGCGGGCAGAGTTTTACCGGCAGTTGGGGAGGGTGGAAGAGGCGCGAGCGGCGTATGAGCGGGCGCTGGAATTGACGCAGCAAGTGCCGGAGCGGCGGTTTATTGAGGGGCGGCTGCGGGCGTTGGAGTGATGTGATTTCACCGGCCCCATCGCGAGCAGGCTCGCTCCCACAGTGGATCGATGATGTATGCAAAGTTTGTGTCCGACACAGAACCCATGTGGGAGCGAGCCTGCTCGCGATGGCAGCACCGCTATTCCAGCATCTTGCCAAGCAACCAACTCCCCGCCGGCCCCGGCGGGTGCAGCCGTGACCACAGCGCATCGACGCACACCGGTTTCGGCCAGCCGCGCACATTCAGCTCCACCAGCGAGCCGGCCCCGAACCGCCCCACCAACCACCGAGGCAACGGTGCCCAGCCGAACCCGCCCTGGGCCATTTCCAGCAGCATCAGGTAACTTGGTGCCGACCAGACGCGCCCCTTCGCCCGGCTTTCATACGGATTGACGATTGTCGCCAGACGCAGCTCACGGTGCTGTTGCAGCACGTCTTGATCGATTGCGTTCAGCTTCGCCAACGGGTGAGCGTGGGACACGAACAGGGCGATTTCCGTGCGCTCGTCCACCGTCGAACTGACCAGATCCGGTGGATAGCTGTCCTGCATCTCTGCGAAGGCGACATGCGCTCGACCGCGTTGCACCAGTGCCACCAGGTCATCGCATTCGGCGATCAGACATTCCAATTCCAGGTCTGGATAGCGCTGCTCAAAAGCACTGAGCGCCGCTTCAAAACGGTCGGACTGGTAAGTGTCGGAAATCGCCACGGTCAGCTTCGGCTCGACACCTTGGGACAGTTGGCTGGCGGTCATTTCCAGGCGGCTGGTGGCGGCCAGAATCTCCTCGGCCCGCTGCAACATGACGTGCCCGGCCGGGGTGAGGCTCGGCTTGCGACTGCTGCGGTCGAAGAGGACAAGGTTCAGGTCGATTTCCAGGCTGGCCACGGCGGCGCTGATGGTTGACTGGCTGCGACCGAGCTTGCGCGCCGCGGCGGAAAACGAACCTTGAGTCGCCGCCTGGACAAACGCCAGCAGCACTTCGTGGGAAGCCATGAACTATCGCCCTGATCGATGGTTATTGGTTATGAAGTATCGGTGTGATCACGGATCATGGCAACCATAGTCACTCAGGGAGTCTGGCCATGAACGCCAACAAATCCATCACTGAACGAATTTTCCAGGCCATCGGTTTCGAACTGCTGGCGATATTGATCTGTACCCCGCTGCTGGCCTGGATCATGGACAAACCCATGCTGGAAATGGGTGCGGTCACCATGGCCATTGCAGCCCTTGCGCTGGCCTGGAACGTGGTCTTCAACGGCCTGTTCGACCGGTTGCTCAAACGCTTTGCGATTGTGCGTAACGCTGGGGTGCGTGTGGTGCATGCGCTGTTGTTCGAAGGCGGTCTGGTCGCGTTCGGCGTGCCGTTGATTGCCTGGTGGCTGAAGGTCAGCCTGTGGCAGGCGTTCCTGCTGGACATCGGCGTGCTGTTGTTTTTCCTGCCCTACACCTACGTGTACCACTGGGGTTACGACGTGGTGCGTGAGCGGTTTTTGGTGCGCAGGGCTTGCGAGGTTTAAAAGCAAAGATCGCAGCCTTCGGCAGCTCCTACATTGATTGAGTACAACCATAATCACGGATGTACCCAATCGGCGTAGGAGCTGCCGAAGGCTGCGATCTTTCGATCTTAATAATCCTGCCGCTTGCGAAACGCCCAGCGCCCGGCAATCAGGGTAAACGTCGCGACCAGCGCCACCAGAATCCAGAACCCCTCCGGATCACCGGAAAGCGGCACGCCGCCGACGTTCATGCCGAAGAAGCCGGCAATGATGTTGATCGGCAGCGCCAGCACCGTGACCACGGTCAGGGTGAACAGCGTGCGGTTGCTCTGTTCGTTGAGGTTGGCGGCGATTTCTTCCTGCAACAGCTTGATCCGTTCACCGAGGGCCGTGAGGTCGTTGATGATCAGCGCAAACTCCTCGGTGGACTTGCGCAGCTCCTTGACGTCCTCCTTCTGCAACCATTGCGGTGGGCGATTGAGCAGGCGCAGCAACGAGCCCGGCTCCAGCGCCAGCAACCGTTGCAAGCGCACCAGCACCCGGCGGTTGGCGCCCAGTTCAGCGCGGTTGGTCGACAGGCGCGAAGACAACAACTCATCTTCGATCTGATCGACGCTGAGGCTGGTTTTGCGCACGATCTGCGTCAGCACTTCGCCCTGATCGCGCAGCAAATGCACCAGCAGCTCCAGCGGTGAGCGAAAGCATTCACCGGCCTTCACCGACGAACGCAGCTTGTCCACCGAGTGCAGCGGTTGCAGGCGTGCGCTGACGATCAGCCGACTGCGAGCGCAGACCCACAGCGTCGAGACATCCGAGGAAACCATGCTGCTGAGGTTGAACACCACGTCGTTGACCACCGCCAGCAACGCCGAATCGACATGCTCGATGCGCGTCGAGCGAGAACCTTCGTGCAGTGCTTCGAAAAATTCATCGGGCAATGCCAGATGACTTTTCATCCAGCGCTCGCAGGCGGCATGGGCCAGATTCAGGTGCAGCCAGAGGAATTCGTCGCTGTCCTCAGGTTGGTGCAGGCGGTGCAGAGCCTTGGCCGAGTCGATCTCCCGGCCGCGTTCACCAGGGCGAAAACTGAAACCGTAAAGCAGGCCGAACAGGTCGGAATCGCGATGGCGCTGGTCGATGCTGTGGTTCATGAGGTCTCGCTGCGAGGAAGCGCCTGTCGCGGGTTTCACAGGTTCACTTGAGCCTCATCATCGCAACGTACCTTGAAGGTTTTGTGACAGTTGGAGGGCGCCGCAAATCCGGCCTCCTACCGATGGTCGGAAGGGCTCAAGAAAGGCTCTGGCCCGCCGATGACGCTGATGTCGATTTTCCGATTCTGGTGGTGAACCAGCGTCGCTGACAGGGATGTCCAGACTTGCGCGCCACTTGGGCGTGCCTTATCCCTGTCATGAGATATCACTCGATGTTTTTGCAAAAATCCCTGAGAGCGCAAATCCTCGCCCTGTTGAGCGGCAGCCTGTTGGCGATGTTGCTGATCGCTTTGGCTTGCTTTCACTTCCTGTCCAATGGCGTTCAGAACTACGCGAACCTGATTGAAGGTCCGTTGCACACGTCGCAATTGATCGATGAAGCCAACCTGCAATTCAAGGTGCAGGTTCAGGAGTGGAAGAACGTTCTGCTGCGCGGCAAGGAACCTGCGAACCTGGACAAATACTGGAAGCAGTTCGAGAACGGTCAGCGCGACGTGCAGGGCATCCTGAGTGAGCTGGCCGGGCAGAAGGGCATCGAGCCGCAACTCAAGACCCGCATCGAACGCCTGCGTGAAGAGCATCGTGCATTAGGCGCGGCCTATCAGAAGGGCCGTGATGCCTACGTGGCGGCCGGTGCCGACCCAGTGGCCGGCGACAATGCGGTCAAAGGCGTGGACCGTGCCGCCAGCGAACAGATGAATGAACTGGTCAGCGAACTGCGCAAGCAGAGCATCGAGCAATCGAAGCTGATCAGTGCCAGCGCCGATCAGACGGTGTTGCTGGGGCTCGTGGTGATGCTGGTGTCGGGTCTGCTGATTGGCTTGTTGAGCCTGTGGCTGGTCAACCGCAACCTGGTGGAGCCGATCCGCAAACTGATCGACTACGTGGCGCAGCTCAGCCAAGGGCGCTTCGCCGAGCGCGTGGCCAGCACCCGTCAGGACGAGTTGGGCAACCTCGCCAAGGCCGCCAACACCTTGCGCGATTTCCTCGCCGAAACCTTCAGCCGTTTGCAGCGCAGTGCGACGGATCTGGACAGCGCCAGCGGCGAGTTGAACTCGATTGCCGGCCTCATGGCCAGCGGCACCAACGAGCAATTCAACCGCACCGATCAGGTGGCCACGGCGATGAACGAAATGTCCGCCACCGCGCAAGAAGTCGCGCGCCACGCAGCCGACGCGGCACGTGCGGCCGATGACGCCGACCAGTCCGCCCAGCAGGGCGAAAAAGTCATGCAGGGCACCATTCACACCATCACCCAAATGCGCGGCGAAATCGCCAACACCGCCACGGTCATCCGTCGTCTGGAAGCCGACAGCGGGCGCATCGGTAAAGTGCTTGAAGTGATTCGCGGCATCGCCGAACAGACCAACCTGCTGGCGCTCAACGCCGCAATCGAAGCGGCCCGTGCCGGTGAAGCCGGGCGTGGTTTTGCGGTGGTCGCCGATGAAGTACGCAGCCTGGCCCAGCGCACGGCGGCGTCGATCATCGAGATCAACCAGATCATTCAAACCGTGCAAACCGGCGCAGTGGACGCGGCCCAGGCTATCGAAAGCGGTCAGTCGCGCAGCGAAGAAAGCGTCGAGCAAGTGACCCAGGCCGGCGCCATGCTCGAGCGCATCACCCATGCCGTGGAGGCCATTCGCGACATGAACCGTCAGATCGCCACCGCCGCTGAAGAGCAGACTTCAGTGGCCGAAGACATTTCGCGCAACCTCACCGAAATCACCTGCATCGCCAGTACCAACCTGGACAACGTGCAGCGCACCGAAGCGGCCAGCCACAATCTGCATGGCTTGTCGGGGCAGTTGAATGAAGTGACGGCGCGGTTGAGCGCCTAGTGAAATGGGCTGTGTATCGGTTCGGTTACCGAGTCGGTACACAGTCACTCTCAAGTTCGTGCCGCGCCCGTCGATGACGGATTTGCTTAAGCCCGTGAGGGCAAGCTGAAGGTGAACGTCGTGCCCTGTTGCTCGGTCGATAGCACCTCCAGTTTCCCGTCATGGGACTGCGCAATCTGACTGGCAATGTACAACCCCAACCCGAGGCCGACCTGCGGTGATCCGCCGGCTGGTTTCGAGTAGGGCAGGAACAGATGCGGCAGCGCATCTTCGGCAATCAGCCCCTGGTTCTTCACGCTCAACACAAAGTGTCCATCTTCGACCTGCGCACTGACCTCGACCGGGTCATCGGGAGTTCCGTGGACAACGGCGTTCGCCACCAGATTGGATAGCAATTGCGCCACCCGTTCGCGATCGCAATGGATGTTGCTCAGGTCGCCAATCGACGATTGAATGATGCGTTTAGGGTGAATGCTCTGGATCTCGGAAATCACATGCCGCAATGCATCCGCCAGATCCGGGCATGGCTCGATATGTACGGGGATGCCTCGGCCCAGTGCCCCCCGGCAAAATCCAGCACATCGTCCACCAGTTTGATTGCCCGTCGGGCGCTGGTGAGGATGTGTCGGGCGCGCTGCTCATTCGCGGGGTCGGAAAGTTTACGCAGGAGCATTTCGGCACCGGCGCTGATGGCGAACAAGGGGTTTCGCAGGTCATGGCCGAGCACGGCGATGAATTGTTCGCGCAGTTCGGCGGTTTGGCGTTCCTTGATCAGCGCCGCTTCGGTCTGTTGCAGGGCTTCTTCGGCCTCGATCTGCAGCGCGAGCATCCGGGCGAACGATTCCATGGTGCTCTGGATCGTGCTGGACTTGAGCGGCGCCGGATTGGGATCAAGGGCACAAATGGTGCCGAAAAAGCGTCCGTCAGTGCGCAAAATCGGGACGGCAATGTAGCTTTCGAATTGATAGGTCTGAGGCGTGTGGTGATCGCGGTAGAGCGGATCTTCGCTGGCCTTGTCGATGATCACCGAGCGGTGGCACTGGCGCACTTCGTTGCACAGGGTGGACACCTGGTCCAGTTTGTCGCCCACCTTCAAACCTAAATCCAATCGATCAAGCACCGCGCAGGCAGACCAGGAGTCTTCGGTAACACGGGCCACCGCGGCGAACCGCAAACCGGTCAACTCACTGATCACCCGGAGAATCGCCGGCACCGCGCTGATTCGGCCAATTGTGGCGATGTCTGCTGCCGCTGTTTGCCCCATATCCTTGGTTCTCTGCTTCAACATGCCGAATGGTTTTGTGGGATTCTAGCGGGCTTGTGTGAATTGTCGCGACTTCGTTCGTCGCTTCAGCGAACGGCCTGGCGCCGGACGCAAAAAAGCCGCACGACCCTAAAGTCGTGCGGCTTTTTTTGCAGTTGAATCATTTGTCTTGTTTGTTGCTCAGAACCTTGCCGGTAGTGGCATCGAAGTCCACATCCCACTCGGTGCCGTCAGCCTTGCGCAGTTCAACTTCATATTCGTAACCGTTGAAGTGGTTATCCAGGTCGGTGTCGGTAATCGTGGCACCCGGGTGCAACTTCAAGGCAGCCTGGTTCAGTTCTTCCAGGGGTTTGATCTTGCCACTCTTGACCAACTCGGGGATCTGGTCGACACGAACGTCAGCCTGGGCCAGGCCAGCGGTGAGGGTCAGGGCAGCAGCGGTGAACAGGGCAGTTAAAGTTTTCATGAAGTTCTTTCCTTGGGTGAACTGTTTAAGTGGGATCAGGTTAGCTCGCGCAACTTAATTCACCCTTAAAAAACGTTTCGGGCTTCGATTGCGCCGTTTGTTCAATTCCGTCATCCCGACAATCTTTCATGCTGCGACCTCGATCAATGGAGGTGGTGATGAAATACATCTTTGCGCGGATCTATGCCCCAGCGTTCTGGGGCGGATTTATTGGGGCCAGCCTTTGGCTAACGGGAGTTGCCGGGTTAAGAGAGGGGTGGCTGTTGCCGCTGTTTCTCGCAGCCCTGGCCCTGTCGTTTCTGGCCGAATGGGCTTTACCCTATGAGGTGTGCTGGAATCGCTCGGTCGGTGATCGTGCTCGTGACATCGTTCACGGGTTGGTCAACGAGGCGTTGAATGCTCTCGGTTTGCTCGCGTTACCGGGCCTGGTGGCGCTGCTGTCGTTCGATGGGGCATGGCCAAGGGGGTGGCCGCTGTGGTTGCAACTGGCGCTGGCGATTTTCATCGCCGACGCCGGTCTCAGCCTGATGCACTACGCCAGCCACCGCGTGCAGTGGTTGTGGCGTCTGCATGCGGTGCATCACAGCGTTCAACGGCTATACGGCTTCAATGGCTTGATGAAACATCCGTTGCATCAACTGCTGGAAGCCTCTGCGGGGCTGTTGCCGTTGTTGCTGCTGGGCATCCCGCTGGACGTGGCGGCACTGCTGGCATTTGCCATCGCCATCCAGTTGCTGCTGCAACATTCCAATGTCGATATGCAGCTGGGGTACTTGCGCTGGATATTCGCCTGGGCGCCGGTGCATCGCTTTCATCACATGAAATATGGACGGGCCGGCGACGTGAATTTCGCCTTGTTCTTCAACCTGTGGGACTGGCTTCTGGGGACCGGGTTTTACACGGCGGATTATGAAATCCGTCAGGGCGACCTGGGCATCGGCAGCCGACCAGACTTCCCTCGGGACTACGTAGCGCAACTGCTGGACCCGTTCGGGCCGGTGTCGTTGAGCAAAGAACCCGCGGTACCTGAGCCGTTGCGGCGCTGAATCAAGCCAGTAGACGCAGATCGATGTGTTGCAACGCTTGGCGAGCGGTCACGCCGAAGAGCTTTTTCAGACTCCGGGAGAAGTGCGCAGAATCGGCAAACCCGGCCTCGTGCGCGGCGTCAGTCACGGCGCTGCCGGCCAGGATCAGCACCATCGACAGCCGCAGTCGCCGCCATAGCACCAGCCTGCGCACAGGCAGGCCGAGGTGGCTGGCGAACAGCCGTTGCAATTGACTTAAGGACAGGTGTGCTTCGGCAGCCAATGCACTTGCCGGCACCTTGGTCGTCAGCAACCCGTCGAGGGTGGACAAGGCGCGCTCGATCCGAGGATCGCCAAGGGATCGGCGTGGACAATGGCGAACGGCGTGGTCGAGGCCTTCAAGGGACAATGCGGCCTTGAAGACGACGTTGTTCAGCGCCTGGTTGTCGAACATGAGTGGCTCTGCATAGACCGTGAACACCGTATCCGGCGCCTCGACAATGGAGTGGCAGATTTGAGAGGGGATGAATAGGCGATGGGCCGTTTGGTTCACGCCGTCGAGATTGACGGTGACCGGTCGATCAGGGGCCAGGATCAGTTGATGGGCGTAATGGGCATGGGGCGCAGTGCGCCCCAGCTTTCCGTGGATCAGACCATAATCACGCCCTAACCACAGGTGGCCTGTCCACTCGGTATTTTGCGTCACTCAGTAACCGTTGTTCTGCAACAACTGCGCAACACTCGCCGCCGCCGGACGCTTATAGAACTTCAGCAGTTCGCTGGCGCGGTTGGTGAAGATGCCATCGACCCCGGCATCCGCCACTTTCTGATAATCCACCGCATCGTCGATGGTGTAGACGTGCACCAACAGGCCCTGATCGTGGGTGTACTGATTCATCCACGGTTTCACCAGATCCGAGTAGCTCTGATCGCCACCCTTGGTCAGTGCGGCCGAAGGGCCGGTACCGATAGCGCCTTGGGCCTTGGCGTACTCGACCCATTGCTGGAATTCGGCTTTGTCTTTTGGCTCCTGTTTGGCGTAGTAACTCGCTTTATCCTTGTCACCGGATTCGGCGAACGTCACTTTGGATTTCGGCTCGATGCTGCCTTCGCCCACCCACAACAGCAGGATTTTCGGCACTTGCGGCATTTCCTTCTCGAGCAGTTCGAGGCTGCTCTTCTCGAAGGTTTGCAGCACCACTTTGCCTTTGCCCTGGCCGACCGCCAGTTCGCTCTTCGCCAGTTTCGAACCGACCGGGCTCAGCCAGCCGCGATCCTGGAGTTTCTCCTTGAGGTCGCGCTCGATACCGGGAAACTGCTTGGGCTCTTTGGTTTCGATGTACAGGCCCGGCTTGTGCAGCGGGTTGCCCTGGGCGATGTCGATGATTTCATCCAGGGTCAGGATCTTCAGACCTGCGTAGCCCGGACGCGCGCGATCCGGGTAAGCGCGGTTGAACCAGCTGCCGGCATCCAGGGTTTTGAGTTCGGCAATAGTGAACTCGTTGGCCAGGCTGTCCTTGCGCTCAGGGAACTTGGTGGCGACATCCGTGGTGCGTTGCAGGTTGTTGTCGTGCAGGGCGAACAGCACGCCATCCTTGCTGCGTTGCAGGTCCAATTCCAGGTAATCGGCACCCAGATCACGGGCCAGTTTGTAGGCCGCAGCGGTGGATTCCGGTGCATCGAAAGACGCGCCGCGGTGGGCGATCACCGCCGGGTGCGGAATGCCCAGACGGGTCGCCAGTGCGGTGGGGCCTGGTTCGTTGGTGGCCTGTGCCTGGCCGAGGCCGAGCATCAGGCTCAGCAGCAAGGCGCTCTTGGTGAAGTTAACAGGCATGCTCGAAGTCCTTTTGCGATGGGTTTTCAAAGACGTATCTTTTAACAACTGAGCGCCGCTTGCGCTATCGCCAGACCGACATAAACGTGTTTAAAGGAGTTTTTTCAGCGCATTTGTGCGCTTCTTTGCAGTACTCTTGGCTCCGGCAATTTCCCCGGCAGAGGGAAACCCGTTCGCTTGCCCTGCGTGTAAACCATCGATCACCGGTCCTTTGCGACCTTTTGTGAGGTTTATCATGCGCATCACATCCCAGCTCATTTGCCAGGCCGCCGACCAACTCAAAGGCTTCGTCGGCCTCAATCGCAAGACCGGCCAGTACATCGTGCGCTTCAGCGAAGACTCGTTCGGCATGGACGTGGCTGATGACGGCATCATCCCCACCAGTGAATTCGTCTGGGCTCCTGGCCCCGAGCAGACCATGACGCTCAAGCGAGAACTGATCCAGTTGCTGCTGGACCAGAACATCGATGACCGGATCAACATCACCGAACCGTTGCGGGTGTATATGAATCGGCGGGAAGTGCCGCAGATTTCGGCGGTGAGGAGTTTGGTGCGGGGGTGAGTATTGCGATGACTTGGCTGGCCCTATCGCGAGCAGGCTCGCTCCCACATTGGTTTTGTGATCGACACCTAATCAATGTGGGAGCGAGCCTGCTCGCGATGGCGGCCTAAAGCACGCCGCAATTATTACTGCTCAAACAGATACGCCCGCTGGACATGATTTCTACCTCGCACAAGCCTCGATCAACGCGCGAACCAACGGCGGCAGATGGCCCTTGAGCGCGGCGCGTTCCGGTTGGAACAGCGTTGCGACAAAGAACGGGTGATCTTTTAGCTCCACCGCCCGCAGCCCTCCCGTTGAATCGTGGCCCACCGCGTGCAACTGTTGTTTCAGTAGCTCCCGTTCAAACTCGGGATTCACTCCATAGCGGCAGCGATATCCCTCGCGAATTTCAGCGTTTTCGTACGCCTTGGCGATCAACGAGCCTTCAACCAAATGAATGCTGTCGACGGCTTCCACCAGCGAACAGGTCAGCGGCGTGAGTAACGCCCGCGTCGCGTCAGGCGAGGTCTCGCCGTGTTCGGCATCGCTCCAGCCCAGAACGTTACGGGCGAATTCGAGTACTGCGTGCTGAAAACCGCCGCAAGTGCCGAGGAAAGGTCGCTGCTGCTCGCGGGCAAAACGGATCGCCCGCAATGCGCCGTCCATGTCGCGATAAGGGCTGGCGGGCACGCACCAGAAACCATCGAACTCCTCCAGTGGCGTATCGGCATCGATTTGGTCAGTGGCCAACCATTGAAACTGTATGTCTTGGCCTGAGTGTTCGGCGGCCATGCCGAGGGCGACGGGAATGGCTTGGTGGGCGGTGACCTGTGGGTCGTAATCGCCGATCAGGGCGATGCGGATGGCGCTGGTTTCCATGAGTGATCTCGACGCTTGTTGATTCCTGGCACCCACTATAAATTGGCGTTCACGCAATCAATATTGGCGTTATCCCAAGTGATCAATGCACCGACGCACTATCGATTGGACTACCCGGACCTGTCCCTGATCCTCGCCCTGGTGCGCGGCGGCTCTCTGGCCCGGGCGTCGGCGCTGTTGAAGGTCGACGTGTCGACGGTGTTTCGCGCCGTCCGCCGACTGGAAGCCGCGTTGGGTCAGCAACTGTTCGAGAAGAGCCGCGCCGGTTACCTGCCGACCACGCTGGCGCAGACCTTGGCCGAGCAGGCTGAACGCGCCGAACAAGCGCTGGAGGCGGCGCGCATTGGCGTGGAGCAGGGCGGTGAAGTCATCAGCGGCACTGTGCGCCTGACGTGCACCGATTCAGTCCTGCAAAGTTTGTTGTTGCCGGCGCTGGCGCGGTTCATGCCGTCCTATCCGGCGCTGACCATTGAACTCTGCACCTCCAACGACTTCGCCAATCTCAGCCGTCGCGACGCCGACATCGCCTTGCGCTTGACCCGCACACCGCCCGAACATTTGGTGGGGCGGCGGTTGGCGGATATTTCCTACCGGGTCTGTGCCAGCGAGGCCTATCTGCAATCAGTCGATTCCCACGACCTGGCTGCATTGACCTGGATCGCCCCGGACGACTTCTTGCCCGATCACCCCACCGTCGCATGGCGGCGTCAGCAGTTGCCTGGCGTGACGCCTGGTTATCGCTGTAACAGCATGTTGTCAGTGACCGAGTTAGTGCGGGTCGGGCTGGGTGTCGCGGCGTTGCCAGACTTCCTCATCGGTGACGGACTGCAACCGTTGACCGAGCCCTTGCACGGTTACGACACGGCCCTGTGGCTGCTGACTCGCCCAGACTGCCGCACATTGCGCTCGGTGGTGACGTTGTTCGATGAATTGGGGCGCGCACTGAAGTTGCCTTGAGTCGGATCACGCCTTCGGTGGCTCTTTGCCTACGAAGTGTTGATGCATTTCCGACGTCAGACTTTCGATACGCTCGGTCAGGGTTTTGGTGATTTCGGTAAGCCGGGTGTTTTGCTCCAGCAGTTCCAACAGTTGCGCGGTGTGTCGCGCGGCCTGGGCCTGACGATCGCTGTTGGCCACGGCCAAGGCTTCACGATGTCGCGCATCGGCGTCTGACTGGGCCTTGTCCCGCGCCGCCTGGCGCGTCTGGGCCAGCAGAATCAGCGGCGCGGCATAGGCCGCTTGCAGGCTGAACGCCAGGTTAAGCAGGATGAACGGGTACACATCGAAATCGGTCACGCCGGACAGGTTCAGACAAATCCAGACCACCACAATCAGGGTTTGGGCGCCGAGAAAAGTCGGCGTGCCGAAGAATCGCGCAAAGGCCTCGGCGCGCAGGGCAAAACGGTCGGTACCGAAAGTAGGTGCCAGATGAGCGTGAGGGCGATGGAAGCGCAGGTGATCGACGGGGCCAGTGGGTTCGGTTTCGATTTCGCGGGTCGGGGTGCTCATGGTGCTCTCTGCATGGCCGCTGGGACTGAGGCTCACTATAGACCCAGCGCCAGTTTCATTCTGAAACACATTTCGGTGTTTCTACTCAGAGCGACCTGTCAGCGATAACGCGGCGGACATTGTCATTTTTTGCAACCCGATTCAGAGCTGATAACAGGCCAGGAACATGTCTAGGGCCGACTCCACAACAGTGTGCTGCATCTCGGGCGACAAGCCTGGCTGGCCCATGGAGATCTGCGGCCAGAACGCAAAGGACTTGAGCAATCCCTGGACCTGTTGTGCGGCGAATTCGGGTGCGACCGGTTTCAATCGGCCATCGGCCTGAGCGGCGCGAATCCATACAGTCACTCCTTCTTCGCGTTCACCCATTCGGGCAACCATGTTCTGCGCGCGCTCGGGAGAATGGATGGTGGCGGCGATCGCCACTCGCGCCAGGTCGAGAAAATTGTCATCGGCCAGCATCTGCAATTTCGCCTGCAACATCCGACGCAGCTGGTCGCGCAGGGGCAGGTCAGGGCGGTAGGCGGTTTCCTGTTCGGCCGTTACCCGCGCCCACAGTTGATTGAGGATTTCGGCGAACAACTCTTCCTTGCTCGGGAAGTGGTTGTACACGGTGCGCTTCGACACGCCAGCGGTGGCGGCGATCTTGTCCATGCTGGTGATGTCGAAACCATTGGCACGGAATTCAGCAATCGCCGCCTGGATGATGGCTTCGCGTTTACGGTCGGTGAGGCGTTGTGGAGCTGTCATAAATACGCTTAGGCAGGAAGAAGTGGAGAACTACACTTGGCAGTTTACTTGTGAACGGCTTTGATGCAACCTTGAAACTACACTGTGCAGTGTAATGTTTCGTTAATCCTGCGCAGCGAAAAATAGAATCTCCGGCTGATGCGTGCATGCCTTGGCCATTTATCGTCCCAAGCGGAAAATCGTCAATCGTGCGGTTTTTCTGGAGTCATTCAGTCATGGCCACTTTAACTTCTCCAGCGGATAACGCCTCAACGCCTGAAGCTTCACGACAGGCGCAAGGGCAGTATCGAAATCATGTACCGGTGAAGCGCGAAGGCTTTCGCAAAACCTTGCGCATCCTGTGGAACATCATCTTCCACAAACCGCGCGACACCCGGCCGTCCGCCCCCGTCCCGGTGCAAACCTTGACCCAGGCTGCGTTGATCGCTGCGCCCAACCACAGCGTCTATCGCCTTGGTCATTCCACTGTACTGCTGAAACTGCGAGACAAATTCTGGATCACCGACCCGGTCTTCGCCGAGCGCGCCTCGCCAGTGCAATGGGCCGGCCCGAAGCGTTTCCATCAGCCCCCGATCAGCCTCGAAGACCTGCCACCGATTGAAGCGGTGATCCTGTCCCATGATCACTATGACCACCTTGATTATCAGGCCGTGCTCAAACTGGCGGACAAAACGCAATACTTCCTCACCCCGCTGGGTGTGGGCGACACCCTGATCAAATGGGGAATCGATGCCAGCAAAGTACGCCAACTGGATTGGTGGCAGAGCACCGAGGTCGATGGCCTTCAATTCGTCGCCACCCCTTCGCAGCACTTTTCCGGTCGTGGCCTGTTCGACGGTAACAGCACCCTTTGGGCGTCGTGGGTAATGATCGACGGCGACACGCGGATCTTCTTCAGTGGCGACAGCGGCTACTTCGACGGCTTCAAACGCATTGGCGAACAGTACGGCCCGTTCGAACTCACGCTCATGGAAACCGGCGCCTACAACGTCGAGTGGCCGCATGTTCACATGCAGCCCGAGCAAACCCTGCAAGCGCACATAGACCTTAAAGGGCGCTGGTTGCTACCAATCCACAACGGCACCTTCGACCTGTCGATGCACGCCTGGTACGAACCCTTCGACCGTATTTTGGCATTGGCCTGGGAGCGGAACGTATCAATCACCACGCCGCAGATGGGCGAAGCATTCAACGTGATGTATCCGCAACGGGGTAGTGCGTGGTGGTTTGGGTTGGAAGGTGAAAGCAATCAGGCGGCGCCTCAGAACGCTTGATGTTGTGCTGCCGGGCCGCTTGCCGTGGGAGCGGCCCCAATTCCGGTAAGTTATGCCGAATGCAATCTACAAAGAGGATGTGTGCGGCCCCATCTATCTGCGTTCGCCCAGGTTTGGATATTCCGAGATTTTTGCCACGGTCAAATCGCGAAATTTTCCGCTCAGTAATTCGTCCAGTTCTTCCTGAGACAGTCCGAGCCTTTGCGCGGCCTCAGTCTTGCTCAGCCGACCGTTTTGGAGGAGCAGGCCAATCTTCATAACGTGTCCGGCTTTGGCTCGCATCTCACCCGCCTCGGGATAGCCCGGCGCCTCATGAACGCAGCGGTTGTTTCCATCGATTTCATTCATTTGCTGACACCTCACTCAACCATTGCATAATCCGCCCGCCCCACCGGATCCGGTGTCGACCCTCTCACATTCATCCCTCTGCCCGGTGCAAATCCCGGGAAGAACACCAGGCCTTGCGACTCAAACCGATACGCCAACGCCAGCCGGGTGACATCGAGCACATCGCGTTCTGCCTCGAAGCGCTGAATGGCGTCAATGGAAACCCCGGATTCCTCGGACAACTCTTCAACACTCCAGCCCAGCATCGCTCGGGCCTGGGCACAGTGGGCGGGGGTGAACTGGAAGAGGGCGATACGTTCCAGGGTGATTTTCATCGCAAGAGTGGCCATGGTGTTCTCCGGGCTCGAGAGTGCTGATTCAAAATGTACTGTGTTTTTGTACAGTTGTTTTGATCCCGGATCAAACTCATTTTTTTGATCGATTCTATTTTTTGCTCCGGCAGGCGCTGGGGAGCGACTACGCTGTTTCTATGCGGGAACCTGAAAGCTCAAGGCTTTCAACTCCCGTGAGCAGCAATGATTGAACGTCAGCTTTCTGATCTTCAATACAGGGAAGGTGGCGTTTATGACGCAGTGCGCCACAGCGTTATGCAGGGAAGGGAATCATGAAAAGACTACGTCTGTTATGTGCCCTGATCGGTTTTACAAGCTTGCCCGTCGCGGCTGATATGGCATCGTTGAGCAAAGAGGCCTTTGTCGGCAACCTGATAAATCAAATGACCCTGGAGGAAAAAATCGGCCAACTGCGGCTGATCGCTATTGATGAAAAGATGACGCCCGAAAAAATACGCGAAGAGATCGTCGCCGGGCGAATCGGGGGTACGTATAACTCTGTGAGCCGTTACGTAAACCGACCCATGCAGGACGCGTCTCAACAAAGCCGCCTGAAAATCCCGATGTTTTTCGGCTGGGACGTGATACACGGCCATCGAACCATTTTTCCCATTGGCCTGGCGTTAGCCTCCAGCTGGGACATTGGCGCTATTGAGCTAAGTGGTCGGATAGCGGCAAAAGAAGCCAGCGCGGACGGTATCGACATGACCTTCGCCCCGATGATAGATATCGCCCGGGATCCTCGCTGGGGACGCACCTCCGAAGGCTTTGGCGAAGACACCTATCTGGTTTCGCGCATTGCCAAAGCGATGGTTCAGGCCTACCAGGGCGCAAGCCCGAATGCACCCGACAGCATCATGGCCAGCGCCAAACATTTTGCGTTGTATGGGGCTGTCGAGGGTGGGCGCGACTACAACAGCGTCGACATGGGCCTGGCCAGGATGTACCAGGATTACCTGCCACCTTATCGTTCGGCGATTGAAGGTGGTGCGGGGGCGATGATGGTGGCGCTTAACTCGATAAATGGCGTGCCAGCCGCTTCCAACGCCTGGTTGATGCAAGACCTGCTGCGCAAGGCATGGGGCTTCAAGGGTCTGGTCATCAGCGACCATAACGGGATAAACGATCTGGTTCAGCATGGCGTGGCGAAGAATCACCGAGAAGCGGCCAGGCTCGCGATCAAGGCCGGCGTTGATATGAGCATGAACGACTTCTCCTATGGTCCAGAGCTATCGGGGCTGCTTGAGTCGGGCGCTATTTCCCAGAGCAATATTGATAACGCGGTGCGGGAAGTGCTGGGGGCCAAGTACGACATGGGGCTGTTCGAAGACCCTTACCGGCGCATCGGCATTGCCAGTGAAGACCCCGCTGACAACAATGCCGAATACCGTCTGCACAGAGCCCAGGCCCGTGAGGTGGCACGCAAGACATTGGTGCTGCTGAAGAATGAAAACGGCCTCTTGCCGCTGAAAAAAGAGGGCGTGATCGCGCTCATAGGCCCATTGGCAAAAAGTACCGTCGATATCATGGGCAGTTGGTCCGCAAGCGGCGTGCCCGCGCAATCGGTGACGATCTACGAAGGCCTGAAAAACGCAATGACCCAGGGTTCGCTGATCTATGCCCGAGGCGCCAATCTCGAGGAGGATCAGGAAGTCGTTAAATACCTGGAATACCAGGGCGTGTCCAAAATCGAGAATGACACGCGTCCGGCAGCAGAAATGATTGATGAAGCGGTCAAGGCTGCACAGCAAGCCGATGTCGTGATCGCAGTGGTAGGCGAGCCCCGCAGCATGTCTCACGAAGCGGCCAGTCGAACCAGCCTCGACCTGCCTGGGCGCCAGAGTGAATTGATCACCGCCCTGAAAGCCACCGGCAAGCCGTTGGTACTGGTGTTGATGAACGGCCGGCCACTGTCCATCGGCAAGGAGCAGAAACAGGCTGATGCAATTCTGGAAACCTGGTACAGCGGCTCCGAGGGAGGCAACGCCGTTGCCGATGTGTTGTTCGGCGACTACAACCCGTCTGGCAAATTACCCATCACCTTTCCACGCTCCGTGGGGCAGATCCCCAATTACTACAGCCACTTGAACACCGGTCGCCCCTACATAGCGGGTGCGCTTCGCAACTACACGTCTCAATATTTCGATCAATCCCACGGTCCGCTTTACCCCTTCGGCTTTGGGCTGAGCTATACCGACTTCAGCCTGACCGACATGGCCCTGTCGTCGACCACCCTGAGCAAGACCGACAACCTCGTCGCCAGTGTCATGGTGAAGAACACCGGCCAGCGCGATGGTGAAACGGTGGTTCAGTTGTACATTCGCGATGTCGTTGGCTCTGTCAGCCGTCCGGTCAAAGAACTGAAGAACTTTCAAAAAATCATGCTCAAGGCCGGAGAAGAGAAAGCGGTCCACTTCAGCATTAATGAGAACGACTTGAAGTTCTTCAACTCCCAATTGGAATACGCCGCCGAGCCGGGTGAGTTCCGGGTGCAAATCGGTCTGGATTCCCAGGATGTGAAGGAGCAGAGCTTTGAGTTGCTGTCAGAACAAGGCAGTGGCTAAGGCCAGGAATTTTTAAAGACCAACACCACACCCGTGGCGAGGGGCTTGCCCCCGTTCGGCTGCGCAGCAGTCGCAAGCCCGGTGCATGCGGTGTGTGCCTGACAGAACGGGGTTGCAGGTTTCAGGTCTGCTTCGCAGCCCAACGTGGGCAAGCCCTCTCGCCACAGGTTCTGCACTTGGCAGGTGCTTTTTTTGGCCTCGCTATTTCGCCCCCTCCAACCAAACGGACGGTGCTTGCCCCAGCACGCGACGAAACATCGTCGAGAACGCCGCCGGGCTGTCATAGCCAAAATCCAGGGCAATCCGCGTCACCGGCGTGCCCACCGCCAGCCGCGCCAAAGCCAGCACTACGCAGGCCCGCTGCCGCCATTGGCTGAAACTCAGCCCGGTCTGTTGGCGGAACAACCGATTAAAAGTACGCAAACTGATATGCAACTGATCAGCCCAGTGTTGCGGCGATTGGTGAGCGTTCGGTTGCTGGAGAAACATCTGACACAACCCAAGCAGCCGCGCATCCACGGGCAGCGGAATGTGCAACGGCAAGTGAGCACTACGGGCCAACTCGTGCAGCAGCAAGTCGATCAGCGCACCGTCGCGCCCGGCCTCGTCGTACTCCAGCGCAACCTCCACCGCCTCCATCAGCAAATGCCGCATCAACGGCGAAACACTGATCACCTGACAGCGATTGCCCAAATCAACCGCCCCCGGTTCGATGTACAAGCTGCGAGTGCTCACCCCCAGCATCAACACCTCATGCGCCACCCCCGGCGGAATCCACACCGCCCGCTGCGGCGGCACCACCCAATTGCCGTCGTGCGTACTCACCTGCATCACCCCGGTGGCGCCGTACAACAACTGCGCCCGCCGATGGGTATGGCGCGGCAACCGATGACCGTCGGGGTAATCCGTGCCGAGGGCCACCACCGGCCGTGGCGTATGGTCCAGCAGATCAATCGAAACATTGCGCATCGAGCGGTACCCAGCGGTTGGCGTAAACGCAAACATTATTGGCTGACTTGCTGAAGCAGGCCAAGCCCCAATACCAGTAAGTTAAGAGCACTCCATGTGGGAGCGGGCTTGCTCGCGAAGATGGCGGCACAGCCAACATTAATGTCGCCTGACACACCGCTTTCGCGAGCAAGCCCGCTCCCACAATGGAGTGCTCTTACTTAACTTACCGGCGATAGGCCAAACCCCATCGCTCTATCGTCGATCACTCTCAACCAACGGACGATGCGCGATGTTCTTCTACCTCTTGCTGGCACTCTTCGGCTGCATGACCGGCGTCACCGCCGTGCTGTTCGGCTTCGGCGGCGGCTTCGTCGTCGTGCCCCTGCTGTACCGCATGCTCACGGCCAGCCACGGCGCCGACGACCCCATCAGCCAATCTGCGATGCACATCGCCGTAGCCACCTCGACCTGCGTGATGATCGTCAACGCCCTGATCGCTACCGGAAAACATCACCGCGCCGGTAATCTCATTCGCCATTACCTGTGGCCGTTGGGCGGGTTCATCGGTTTGGGCGCGATCATCGGCGCCGTTGCAGCGATGTGGGCGAGTGGCGAGTTGATTCGTTTTGCCTTCATCGCCTACCTCGGCGTGACGATGCTGGACTGCCTGTTCCGACGCGGTTTTCTCACACAGTCCGACGCCATAATCCCACGGCGATTGGGCAGGGCAGAAGTGTCGGGCGGCGGTGTAGGCATCGGCACCATCGCCACGTTTCTCGGCGTGGGCGGCAGCGTCATGACCGTGCCGTTGTTGCGGCGTTGTGGGCTGAGCATGTCTAAGGCGACGTCGATGGCCAATCCGTTGAGTCTGCCGGTTGCGCTGGCCGGGACGCTGACTTACATGGTGATGGCGGGGTTTACCGAGTTTGATTTGGGGCGGTGGTTTGTCGGTTATGTGGATGTGCTGGCGTTTGCGGTGTTGACTGCCGGTTCGGTGCTAGGCATTCGGCTGGCCACGCCGTGGATCGGGCGGATACCGGATCGGGTGCATGCGCTGGTTTATATTGGTTTGCTGGTTTTGGTGATGCTCAGTATGTGCGCCAAGTGAGGTTGGAATCAGTCGGCTTATTCGCAAGAATAGGCCTTCGCACTGTTCAAGATTTCACGCAGGAGAATGTCATGCCGATCCTCGAAAGTGACTGGAAGAAGTTCAAGGAACTGCGCAAGATTGCGCTCGATAGATTTTGCCAAGGTGTTCTTGCCGATGCCAAGACGATCGCCCAACACGGGGCGCTGTCAGCTCACGCTCGATACGGAATGCTCTATGGATTGATCCAGGATCGGAACAAGGACATGGCCCGAGCCTTTGACTACAACAGTCAATCTCGCTCCAGCGCGCTTACAGGTTTGAGCTTGATGGTCATGCATGACTTGCTGACCGAAGCAGAGTTATCAATTCTTAGTGAAGATGCGTTGAATTATATTGCCGGCGTTGTTCGCCAACCCTATGAGCTTGAATGGGTTGACGAGATCGTGAGACAGGACTGATCTTCAACTGCAAGCTGCCAGCACCTTCTTAAGCCGCGGATTCTCGGACGTTGATTCACCATAATTCGCGGCAATATTTCGTGAGCAGACGCTCACTTCTTTCAAGGATGATTTGATGTTCAAAGGATTGCGCTTCGCACCCTGCGCCACGTTATTACTCGCGTTCTGTTCGACAGCCGATGCCGAAGGCAACAATCGCGTCTTCACCGGCACGCTGGGCAAAATGCCGATCGTGCTGGAACTCAACACCAACCAGCCGGACGAAGTCACCGGCCGCTACTTCTATGAAAAGTACCATCGCGACCTCGAGCTGAGCGGCTCGCTGCAAGAAGAGACCCTGACGCTAACCGAAGGCAACAACCGTTACGGCGACGACAAACCCCTGCCAACCCTGAAGCTGCAAGAAACGGCCAACGGCTGGCAAGGCGAATGGAAAAGCCCCAAGGGCAAAGTCCTTCAAATGCAGTTGACCGAGGCCAAGCTCCCGGCACCGACGGCAGACACATTGCCCTTCATCGCCGCGCTGCCGAAAAGCGACCCCTACGAATATCTCCGCCTGCAAGGCTTGAAGCTCAAGCCGGGCAAGAAAGAGTCCTTCATGGGCTATGACCTGCAATGGTGGACGCAGCCCGAGTCCAGTCTCTCCATGTTCAGCGTCGAGTCCGGCTATCCGAAAGCCGATCAGCAGCGAATCAATCAGCAATTGTTGGGGCGGCTCTGGAGCGAAGTTATCAGCTACCACGGTTGTGTGCTGCAGGGGTCAGATAATGCCGAGTTCGATCAAGGTGTCAGTCCCCAATTCCTGTCGCCCGATGTGGTCAGCCTGAACATCTCCACCAGCTATTACTGCGGCGGCGCTCACCCGGATTTTGGCAATTCGCCGATCAACCTCGACGTTCACACCGGTCATAACCTGTCGCTGGAGGACGTATTGTGGGTTGGCAAAGGCAAGCCGCTGCTGCACGCCGATCGCGACGGCATGGGCGACACAGCCTTGACCGAGGAAGAGGACAACGCGCGATCCACCTATCAGCGCGAAGTATTCATACCGTGGGTGATCAAGCAATTCACCGCGCTGTACCCCAACGACATGCAGAAGCCGGTGGACGAGGACAGCTGCGACTACACCGACGAAAGCGTTTGGGGTTATTCCAACTGGTACTTCACTGCAAAAGGCCTGTACCTGGGACCGTACTTCGCCCGCGTGCAACGCAGTTGCGATGACCCGGGCTGGTCAGTGCTGCCGTACGCCGTGGTCAAACAACATCCTGGAGCGGTCAAACTTGAGCTGCCCCAGAACTAAGCCTTACCCCGACGCCAACCCCGGCGCTTCACGAATAATGAAGTGATCCAGGTTCTCAATATTGGCACTGAACACCCCGAACGTCTGTTCGGGGTTTTTCTTGCTCGGCACCTGCTTCAACTCCGGCGTCACGCCATAGAAGAAGCAATACAACTCGGCGTCACTGTCGACCGCGTGCTTGATCTCTTCCAGAAACGCCTTGCGCTTGCGGTAGTTGTCGATCAGCTTCTTGCTCAAATAAACATTCACCGAGTAAGGCTTCTTCTTCGCCTCGTCCGGTTGCTTGAACCAGACCTTCTGCTCGAAATCGATGCGAAAGCTCTGGGTGTAATCCTTGATCTCCTTGATCTTGCCCCAGTAAATCAGCCCCTTGTTGTCCTGCAGGTATTCGATCTTCTTGAAGAAAGACCCATAAGGCGTCGAGTGCTCGCCAATCTTCAGCGGCATGCGCTTGAGCAGCTCCTTGTCCTCGAAGTTCGACACAAAACACTCCACCGGATGGGCGAAGACACTGGTCTTGTCCGGCGCCGACTCCCGGCTCGGGTGCTCGACGTTACTGGCCGTTGAAGCTGGTTTTGGGTCATCCCGCATGACATCCGCCGCCACCGCCGGGCTCGCAGGCTTGCGCACATACTCACGCCGAGTCAGCAACAACTCCGACGGAAAATGCTCCTCGCGACTGTCATCCGATTCCGCACCATCCGCCTCCAGGCCCGACGCCGGCGTCTTCAGGCTGACATAAGGACAACCCTCGACATGCCGCGTGCTGGGGATGTTTTTGAAATGCGGCGTGCGCTCGTAATTCACATTCTTGGCGTTGAACGTCCCCAACACGTTGGCCGCATCGAACGCCAAACGGCAGGCATCATTGGGGCACTGGAAATGCTCCTTGGCGGAATCGAAATCCATCGTCTCGTCGAAATTCAAATCGCGCACGTCATAAATCGACAGCTTGTCGTCGAGGCTGAGGCAGTAGGCGAGGTCGAATTTCATGGTGGGCTCGGGTCCTTGAGTGGGGAAGGGTATTAATAGCGGGTAGCATGAGATGGCGCACCTGTTGATTCAAGCGGTGGGCCACGTTGATCGTTGGACAGGGCTTGAAACGCCATTTTTGACAGACGGTCAGCTCGATACCTTGCCTGTCGGAAATCTCAGGCTTCAGCTAGCTTGGCTAACTCTGTGGAGGTGCCATATGACTGAACGGGCAAGCCTTATCTGGATCTGCTGCCTCATGTCGAGACATCTCGGCGCGTAAACCTGGACGATTGAAGGGGAAGATTCGGATGTCTGCGGATTTTGACAAAACCCCTGACGACATCATTGATGGATTTGAGGGCTGCCGATGAGACGCTTGTTGTTGGAGCCTATGCGTTTCTTTGGTGGCTGTCCGATGATCCTGCCCTGGGCGCGGATGCTCGACAAGTGATAGGGGAGCCGCGTAATCAGGTCTTGGTAAGCGCCGCGTCGATTTGGGAAATATCGATCAAGCAGGCTAAGGGAATGCTGGAGGTATTGATGTTTCCAACACTATCCGACCCTTTCTGAGCCAAATGTTTCACATGATGGACTTCAAGAAACGGCAACCCGTCCACCTCCAACGATGCGTTCTGACCGCAATCTTCGCAGACGCCTTTAGCCAACAGTTAAGCCAGTATTTCGATGCCGTGTTTTTCCACGATGCTGAGCAGTTTAAGGGCCATCCCTCCAGGGCGCTTGTCGCCGGCTTCCCACTGCTTAACTGTCGATGCGCTTGTGTTCAGGTAGCGGGCAAAAACCGGCTGACTGACGTGACTACGCAGACGAATCTTCTTGATCTGAGCTGGCGGGATTTCAGCGGGCACATCAGCAATGCAGGTCTCGTCGAATTCCCGCATAGTGGCCTTGTCGATAGCGCCGATTTTCAGCAGTGCTTCAGCCGAGCTGTGAATCGACTCGAAAGCCTCACTTTTGAATTTTTTCGCCATTGCATATCTCCACAAATTCTTTTCCGTCCAATAGAAGCTGGACTTGCTCCTTGCTCAAACCTTTATAGGCATCAGCAAGCTTCTTAAACGCGGCCAATTCCTTTTTAGTGATGTTGTCCTGATCTTTCTTGGCAAACAGGAACTGATACACCCAATAGCCACGGCCTTTGGCAAGAATGATCGAGCGATGACGGTTTTCATTGAGGCGTTTTTTCCAAACTCCTCCGCCCAAATCATCGGCTTGTCCGTTCACGACTTCCTGCACCGCTTCACAGAGATCAGCATCTGTGATCGCTGCTTTCTTTGCTGCAACAGCAAAGGTCTTTGTTTTGAATACCCTCATTGGCATAAGCTTTTCCCTTTGATGCATAAACCTACCACTCAGTGGTATAGGTGTCAAAGGCGTGAGTCTCCCGAATAGCGCCGTTTATGTCAAAATCCCTGAATCAGCCGGAAACACCAGAATGAAGTCCTTGTACTCCGGCGGATATACCGGGTTCACGATGATGCTGTCAGCCGCTTTCGTCGGCGGGTAAACCCAGATATGCGGCGCTTGCGGGGCAGCCTCCAGCGCAGGAATGCCCAAGATGTCGGAACCATCTACGGCCGGGGTCCAGATCAGTTCAATGCCGTCAGCCAGGTCAGCCACCTGCTGGCTGTCACGCAATGTGAACTGCACGACATCATCCATTTCCCAATCGCGGTTTTTGCCGGTGTAGAAACCGTATCCCTTGAGGCTGCCGTCAGTTTGTTGCTCGACTCGCAGGCGAACGCGGGTACGGGCTTGTTTGAGCGCACGGAGTTGGACTTCTAAGCGAGCTGTCGCCCAGACTCGATTGTGTGACTTTCAAAACACCGTAAACCCATCACACGTCAATTTTGACTGGTGGTTAAAAAAAGAATGAGATCGGATGGAAACGAAACCGAGCAGGCCTGTTCAATGGCTGTAATTTGATCCTTCGTCAATTGGTAGTCATACACATAGTCCTCTTGATCCTTCCAGCCCATCAATACCGCGAGCTCCTCGCTTTTGATCGGAAGCACGTTCTCATAAGAAGCAAAGTCGTCTCCCTCATAGATACCCATCACCGTGTGCTTCATGGCTCTACCGTCCTCGTTGGGTCTGCAGGTTTTGTCTGATTGCCTGATGCGTGATCAAACTCGCCCAAGTGTTTTCCGCGTTTGTTGTATTTCTCCACTGCGCCGTGCTGGAAGTCCCATTCGTAAATCGTGCCTTTTTTATCCTTCCAACGAGGACGTAGGCCCCCGCCCTTCATGCGGGTTTTGCCTGGGGCCCATTTTGCATCCGGGAAGGCCGGCAAGGTATGTGGCTTCGGGTAGTAATGATGAGAAATACTGACAACGACATAGACCGGCCTTACCCCCGACTCCACGGGAAACACCAGAATGAAGTCCTTGTACTCCGGCGGATGTACCGGGTTCACGATGATGCTGTCAGCCGCTTTCGTCGGCGGGTAAACCCAGATATGCGGCGCTTGCGGGGCAGCCTCCAGCGTCGGAATGCCTAGGATGTCGGAACCATCCACGGCCGGCGTCCAGATCAGTTCAACGCCGTCACCGAGGTCAGCCACCTGCTGGCTGCCACGCAATGTGAACTGCACGACATCAACCATTTCCCAATCGCGATTTTTGCCGGTGTAGAAACCGTATCCCTTGAGGCTGCCATCAGTCTGTTGCTCGACCCGCAGGCGAACGCGGGTACGGGCCTGTTTCAGCGAACGGAGTTGGTCTTCGGTGTAAAGCGAGCTGTCGCCCAGACTCGATGGTGTGACCAGCGCAACAAGGCCAATCAGCGTTGCTGTTACGGCGCTCGCCGCGGCCACGGGAGCAGCGGTGAATGCCGAGCCGGCCAGGGCGAGGGAGCCCAGACCGCCGGGAATCGCAGTGCCACTGATCTTCTTCAGTGGCACTGCGCCCGATACATCCGCTTCGCGAGCACCCAGCAGAATCAGGTCGCCGTAGTCTTTCAGGCTATCGGTCGGCACCATCCCTGAGGGATTCGAGTAATCGATGATTGCGTCAGGCAGCTTGCAGGACTTGGCGAAGACACATCCGGCTTGAGTGGACCTTTGCTTTTCCGCTATGACCTGACGGCTGCGTTCGAAGGCGTCTTGCCTGGCGAGCATGGCCTCGTAGGCTTTTTGTCTGGCGTCCCGTTCGGCCACTTCGGTGGCAGTCATGTAGCGGTAGGTGACGTGATGCCCATCACCGGAGGGTGGATTCTTAATCCGCGGAATGTCCTTGTTGCCAGCCACTGATCATCCTTTCGTTCATCCATCGGCAGCCCCGGAAAAGGGGCTGCGCGACGTTAACGAACGTGGCTAATCGTGGCTGTAGGACGAGTCCTGAATGACTCTAGGTGTTTTCTTTTTTTCAGGACGGCAGCGCAATCCTTACGACTCGCCGCCTTCGTGTACATGCGCCGATGAAGTTTTCCAGGCCCAATCACTCAAACTTCAACCGCTCCACCTTCTGGAATAGTGAAGCTGTGAACTCATCCCGGTCGCTCGAATGGTGACAACGTCGATGACAGTTCGGGCACAGAGCCACAGCATTGCTAGGACGATCCGATCCAAACTGGGCCAAATGCTTAACGTGATGAACCTCAAGAAACGGCCTGCCGTCCTTTTCAAACGGAGCCGGTTTTCCGCAACCCTCGCAGATACCCTTGGCCTCTTTCCGCACCCAGGCCCTAACCTCAGGATCGCGTACAAAAGAGTTGCTCGAGCTCGGCACTTGTTGTGGTTTCAAAATCCCTTTCGGCTCGCCTTTGAACGGTCGTTTCTCAAGTTTGGCAGCACGTTGTTCTAGCGTTGCTTCATCGGCGGTCGGGGCAAAGTCTTCTGGCGTTACAGTATTCGGCGCGCTCAGCGCTTCACGAATGCTACGCGCAACATTCGCACCGACATTCTTGGCGGGTTTGTATCCCTCAATGCGATCTCGTCCGAGTTCGACCAGCACGGTAGAGATGTTCTGCATCCGAAACTCAACCGAACCTTTGGTGCGGTCCGCTAAGGCACCTTCGCGCAGGACGCGATTCTCGTGAGCCTTATTGACCTTCTGACCGCTTTGCTCGCGTGACAACATGCTGAGATAGGCATCGACCGCAGCCTGAATCTCCGCGTCACTCCAATCGCTGTTGCTCTTTCCAGTGTCCATACAATCGCCGAGGGTTGAAAACCCTCGGACGATACTGAGTGGCCATTACAGCTGTCTACGAAAATTCCTACAAAAAATAGCGATGGATCTCGCAAGAGATCCTACAAACACGTCTTCTAACCCATCGAATGCTTCGACGACTGAAATACCTGCGCAACCTTCCGCCACCAAGGCCTAACCACCGTCACGTGCCGCTGCGATTGATCGCTCAACAGGTACGGCATGTCCCGAAGCCGAATCCAACTTTCATCCTGCCAATGAAGCAAACTCAACGACATCTCCGGCCAATCCAACACACTCAACATCGGACGATCCGAATTTTTCGAGGGTTTTGCATCGCGTAAGGCTGGCACCACCTGATGGGTCAACCACTCTCGCAGCAACCGATTCCCTGGAACATAGTGATACACCAAAAGCGCATACACGCCGGACTCGCTGAGCATCAGCTGTTTTTCTGGTTGCCGGAAATACTCAATCCACAAAACGCGACGCTGATCTTTATCCAGTTTGCTGACCATACGATTACTCAGATGGACACCCATTAAACGGCCAATATCGCGGGCGCAGAACCATGGTTGATTTTCAAGAAGAAGGGCGTGGAGGTGGAGGTTGTGGCGGGTGAAGATCGTCGGCCTAAAGGGATCACGCATGACCGATCGGTGGGGAGTTTCTGCAGGCATATCCATTACCTCTACGTATGAGTGGAAGAGGGCCAGAACCCGACGTAGAGGATCTAAGAAATCCCAACAGGCTGTTTCTCCCACTCACAGGATTGCGCGTATATCACTGATATCAGCGCGCGTACTGTGGAAAGGAAGTTAGCTTCTACGTTGGGCGTTTCTTAGGCACCTGCTATAGAGCTTAGAGATGCTCTGAAACGACATCAACGCGGACGGTGCTGGAATTGTTGTAGGAGTTTTAGTAGCGAAGGCCGAAATTAGTGGGAATTTTCTTACCCAATAAAAGGCCCCGATCAGATCGGGGCCTCTTGCAATTCGATTTTCCGATTTACATCGTCAAATCACGGCTAGCTCAGGAATCAATCCCAGCTAAGCGCACCACCGGTTTGGTATTCAATAACCCGAGTCTCAAAGAAATTCTTCTCTTTCTTCAAGTCCATAATCTCGCTCATCCAAGGGAACGGGTTAGTCGTCCCTGGATACTCTTCCTTCAACCCAATCTGCGACAAACGACGGTTAGCAATAAACTTCAGGTAATCCTCCATCATCGCCGCATTCATGCCCAACACCCCACGAGGCATGGTATCCCGTGCGTATTCGATCTCCAGCTGAGTCCCTTGCAGAATCATCTGGCTCGCTTCTTCCTTCATTTCAGCATCCCACAAATGCGGGTTTTCGATTTTGATCTGGTTGATCACGTCGATGCCGAAGTTCAGGTGCATGGATTCGTCGCGCAGGATGTACTGGAACTGCTCGGCGACGCCGGTCATTTTGTTGCGGCGGCCCATGGAGAGGATTTGGGTGAAGCCGCAGTAGAAGAAGATGCCTTCCAGAACGCAGTAGTAGGCGATCAGGTTGCGCAGCAGTTCTTTGTCGGTTTCGACGGTGCCGGTTTCGAACTTCGGATCTGAGATCGAACGGGTGTATTTCAGGCCCCAGGTGGCTTTTTTCGCGACCGATGGGATCTCGTGGTACATGTTGAAGATTTCGCCTTCATCCATGGCCAACGATTCGATGCAGTACTGGTAGGCGTGGGTGTGGATCGCCTCTTCGAAGGCCTGGCGCAGGATGTACTGGCGGCATTCCGGGTTGGTGATCAGGCGGTACACAGCCAGGACCAGGTTGTTGGCAACCAGGGAGTCGGCGGTGGAGAAGAAGCCGAGGTTGCGCATCACGATGCGGCGCTCGTCGTCGGTCAGGCCTTCCGGGTCTTTCCAGAGGGCGATGTCGGCGGTCATGTTGACTTCTTGCGGCATCCAGTGGTTTGCGCAACCGTCCAGATACTTCTGCCAGGCCCAGTCGTACTTGAACGGTACGAGTTGGTTGAGGTCGGCACGGCAGTTGATCATGCGCTTTTCGTCGACAGCAACGCGGGCGGAGGCGCCTTCGAGTTCGGCGAGGCCTTCGGCGACGTCGAGGGTGTCCAGGGCAGCTTTGGCACGGGCGATTGCGGCAGAGTCGGTCGCGGTAACAGCGCGAGCTTCTTGAGCGGCGACACCACCAGCGGTGTCGAGTCGGTCCATGTTGGCTTCAGTCGCGTGGCCGGCGTTGGCGCCTTTTACCACGGTCTCGCCGCTGTCTTCTTTGTCGAATTCGTCCCAGCTCAGCATGACGTGTCGTCTCCTGCGTGAGGGCCAGATTGCCCGTGTGAAAACTGATAGGTTGGTTTTTCACACAGCCGTTTCTGGCCGCGTTGGATCTAAAGGAAATCGTTTTTTGCAGCAGTACAACGCAGGCAATAAACAGAATTTTGTACGGGTGTTCCGAAGCCGCCGATGGGCGCAGAAAACGTGAACCGCTCTGCGTGGGCTTCAGACTGGCTTTTCACCCCTGTAAGGGAATATTGCAGGCCCGTTTAAGTCCGCATTATAAGGAAATTTTCGGCCCCGTGGTGCGGCGAAATGGCACTCGCAGCGGTCGGCGAGGGGCGTTTTCAGGTTGGAGCGAGGGTTTACAGGGCTTTGGCGGAGGAAGTTTTTTTTTCGTCTGTTTTGGCTTGTTTTTGACGGTGAGGGCTGGGTGTTCGCGTGGTTATGGTCTGTTGTTGTGTTGCAAGCCCGGTGGGGCGGGGCTTTCGGGGGAGGGGAGCCGTTTTTGTGGGGGTAGTTTTTGGCTGAAAATGTTCTTGAAATGGATTGCTCAAAAAACAACCAAAAACAGCATTTTTTACTACATGTAGTGGTTTTGGTCGATTTTTGACCACTCCAGACACAACTAAGCCCGACCGAAGTCGGGCTTTAATGTCGCTTTCGGTTTTCAGCTGAGGCGACCAGCACCTACGTGATCAGAACCATCGGCAGCGACCTTGGCAGCGCCGGTGTGATCAAAGCCGTCAGCAGCGACTTTGGCAGCGCCGGTGTGATCAAAACCATCGGAAGCGAAAGAGGCCGAACCAGTGTGGTCGTAACCGTCAGAAGCGACAGCCGCTTCAGTGAAAGCAGCCGAACCAGTGTGGTCGTAACCATCGGCGGCGAAGGTATTGGCGGCCAGGACGGAAAGGGTCAGGGCGAGGATCAGTTTGGTTTTCATGGTGGTATCTCCAGGTTCGTTGGCGTTGTGTGCCTTGGGTGTGGAATTCATCCTACGCCAACTATTTTGATTAAAAAGCGCAAATAAACGCTGAAAACAATCGTATTTATCGATGTAGTGCTCGGCGCTTCATCTGCCTTTAAAGCGGGCGGATGGGTCGAGCCTTGATAAATAAGAGGGGGGGCGGATCAGCCGTTAGAGCAGCCGTTGCCCATGACGCTGTAGCGCAGAATGTGCCGCTGACCTTTGGAGTCGTCGTATTCCATTTTGGCTGGAACCACTTCGCAGACATTCGGGATTTCGCTCATCGATATGACTTTGGCGATGTCCAGGTGGGTGGAGTAGGTGTATTCCTCAATAGCGGGTTGTTGCTGTGCGACATCAGTCGGGACCTCATCCGCCATGGCGGTTACGCACAGACTGCTGAGGACCAGAACCCATAAAGCTTTCATTTCAAATTTACCTTTCTGAGGTCGAATGGGGTCGCGCAATCGTTTTTTGGATTGCGTGTGGAGCTTTAATAAAGAGTCTTGGATTAACTGCCTTCGTGGGGGCTGCAACTGGGTTAATCACGCTGCCTTGTTGGCGAGGCTGATTTTAGGCCTGGCGGTGGCGTGCATATAGCCGTGCTTTTGATAAACACTTTTGGCAGATTTGGTAACAATCCCCGAGAGCCCGCCCGAATCCACTGCGCAGAATCTGCCGAAGATTGCGATCTTTCGACTTAAAAAGCCGAAGATCAAAAGATCACAGGCTTCGCCTGCTTCTACGCAGGCCCTAATAGCCGGGTTTGAGCGCCTTGTCGCGGTATAGCCACATTTTGTAGGGGCTTGTTACTACCATCGTCGAATGGTTCTATAGGCCCGGCCCGGCTACAACTGGAGCCATACAAAAACAACTATTCCACCGAGGTAAGAAAGATGAGTGCGGCTTCTTTGTATCCCGTTCGTCCCGAGGTTCTAGCCAACACGCTGACTGACGAGGCCACCTATAAGGCCATGTACCAGCAGTCGGTCGTCAACCCGGACGGCTTCTGGCGTGAACAAGCCAAGCGCCTCGACTGGATCAAGCCTTTCACCACGGTGAAGCAGACGTCCTTCGACGATCACCATGTCGACATCAAATGGTTCGCCGACGGCACGCTGAACGTTTCCTACAACTGCCTCGACCGTCATCTGGCCGAGCGCGGCGATCAAATCGCGATTATTTGGGAAGGGGATGACCCTGCCGAAAGCCGCAACATCACTTACCGCGAGCTGCACGAACAAGTCTGCAAGTTCGCCAACGCCTTGCGCGGCCAGGATGTGCATCGCGGCGACGTGGTGACGATCTATATGCCGATGATCCCCGAAGCCGTGGTCGCCATGCTGGCCTGCACCCGGATCGGCGCGATTCACTCGGTGGTGTTTGGTGGTTTCTCGCCGGAAGCCCTGGCCGGTCGCATCATCGACTGCCGTTCGAAAGTGGTGATTACCGCCGACGAAGGCATTCGTGCCGGCAAGAAGATTTCGCTCAAGTCCAACGTCGACGACGCACTGACCAACCCGGAAACCAGCAGCATTCAGAAAGTCATCGTGTGCAAGCGCACCGGTGGCAACATCAAGTGGAACCAGCATCGCGACATCTGGTACGAAGACCTGATGAAAGTGGCGGGCAGTGTGTGCGCGCCGAAAGAGATGGGCGCCGAAGAAGCGCTGTTCATCCTTTATACCTCCGGCTCCACCGGTAAGCCAAAGGGCGTGCAGCACACCACTGGCGGTTACCTGCTGTATGCGGCGATGACCCACGAGCGCGTGTTCGATTACCGTCCGGGGGAAATCTACTGGTGCACCGCCGACGTCGGCTGGGTCACTGGCCACTCTTATATCGTCTACGGCCCGCTGGCCAATGGCGCGACCACGCTGCTGTTCGAAGGCGTGCCGAACTATCCGGACATCACCCGGGTGGCGAAGATTGTCGACAAGCACAAGGTCAACATCCTCTACACCGCGCCCACTGCGATCCGCGCGATGATGGCGTCGGGCACTGCAGCTGTTGAAGGTGCCGATGGCAGCAGCCTGCGTCTGTTGGGTTCGGTCGGTGAGCCGATTAACCCGGAAGCGTGGGATTGGTACTACAAGAACGTCGGCCAATCCCGTTGCCCGATCGTCGATACCTGGTGGCAGACCGAAACCGGCGGCAACATGATGAGCCCGCTGCCGGGCGCTCATGCTCTGAAACCTGGCTCTGCGGCACGGCCGTTCTTCGGCGTGGTGCCGGCGCTGGTGGACAACCTGGGCAACATCATCGAAGGCGTTGCCGAGGGTAACCTGGTGATTCTCGACTCGTGGCCAGGCCAGGCGCGCACGCTGTTTGGCGACCATGACCGCTTCGTCGATACCTACTTCAAGACGTTCCGTGGCATGTATTTCACCGGTGACGGTGCACGTCGTGATGCGGACGGTTACTACTGGATCACCGGTCGCGTGGATGACGTGCTTAACGTTTCCGGGCACCGCATGGGCACCGCCGAAATCGAAAGCGCGATGGTTGCACACCCGAAAGTCGCCGAAGCGGCGGTGGTCGGTGTGCCACACGACATCAAGGGGCAGGGCATTTATGTCTATGTCACGTTGAATGCTGGCGAAGAGCCGAGCGAACAACTGCGCCTGGAACTGAAAAACTGGGTGCGTAAGGAAATCGGTCCGATTGCTTCGCCGGATGTGATTCAGTGGGCGCCGGGGCTGCCGAAAACCCGTTCTGGCAAGATCATGCGCCGGATTCTGCGCAAGATTGCGACGGCCGAATACGATGGGTTGGGGGATATTTCGACCTTGGCTGATCCGGGTGTGGTGCAGCACTTGATTGATACGCACAAGACCATGAACGTCGCGTAAGCGCTGATTTTTGAGTCATCGAAACCCCACCAGGTGTTGAGCCTGGTGGGGTTTTTTCGTATTGATCGTTCCCATGCTCTGCGTGGGAATGCCGCAATGGACGCTCCGCGTCCGCCGTTGACGCTGTGACGCAGAGCGTCACGGGATGCATTCCCACGCGGAGCGTGGGAACGATCAGCGGGAGTGCCAATAATTATCGATGTCCGCCGTAGGCCCATTCCCACTGTTACCCATCACCCTTCAAGTAACTGAATGTGTAACCGCGCGCTCCGCTACGGGGCGATGGGAAACGCAAAGCCCCGTCACAGGGCCTCTAAACCCGCCATGAAAAATAAGACACCACGCTGCGCTTGCCGGATTAGAAGGGTTTGCCAATAATAGGCCCGCAATTTGCAATATAGATCGGTTCACTGTCTTTTGCTCTTGCATGAAATTGCAAGGCTGTCAACGCGCTCAGGCGGCTTTCTCGGTGCATCTGTAATTTGTTGTCGCATTGAAGAAATATCGGCTTCGGGCCTGTCGTTAGAATGCCGATCACTCGCTCGTCGTTGCCTGTGTTGAAATCAGCGCACGGTTCCTAGGACGCAGCACCGCTTTGCGGTTTAACCCATTCGCATATTGGGCTGTTGCTCACTCTGCCGTTTTTGCCCTTTACCGATGGAGTCCCAAGATGAAGAAACTTGTGCTGCTTGGCGCCCTGGCGCTGTCCGTGCTGTCCCTGCCGACCTTCGCCGATGACAAGCCCGTAAAAATCGGTATCGAAGCAGCTTACCCTCCGTTCGCCTCCAAAGCGCCGGACGGCAGCATCGTGGGTTTTGACTACGACATCGGCAACGCCCTGTGCGAAGAGATGAAGGTCAAGTGCGTGTGGGTCGAGCAAGAGTTCGACGGCCTGATCCCGGCACTCAAGGTGCGCAAGATCGACGCAATCCTGTCGTCCATGTCGATCACCGAAGACCGCAAGAAGTCCGTGGACTTCACCAACAAGTACTACAACACCCCGGCTCGCCTGGTCATGAAGGCCGGCACTGCAGTCAGCGAAAGCCTGGCTGAGTTGAAGGGCAAGAACATCGGCGTGCAACGTGGTTCGATCCACGAGCGTTTCGCCCGCGAAGTCCTGGCCCCGCTGGGTGCCGAGATCAAGCCTTACGGTTCGCAGAACGAAATCTACCTCGACGTGGCCGCCGGTCGCCTCGACGGCACCGTGGCAGACGCTACCCTGCTGGATGACGGTTTCCTGAAAACCGACGCCGGCAAAGGTTTCGCCTTCGTTGGCCCGGCCTTCACCGACGTCAAATACTTCGGCGACGGCGTGGGTATCGCAGTTCGCAAGGGCGACGCGCTGAAAGACAAGATCAACACCGCGATCGCGGCCATTCGCGAGAACGGCAAGTACAAGCAAATCCAGGACAAGTACTTCGCCTTCGATATCTACGGCAAGTAATCGTCCCCGCAACAAGTCCGAAATGGCGCAAGCAACAGGATCTCTGAGGTTTGCGCCATTTTTTCATCCCAACTTTCGAGGACCTGAATCATGTTGAAAGGCTACGGGGCTGTCATCCTCGATGGCGCATGGCTGACGCTTCAGCTCGCCTTGTCGTCCATGGTCTTGGCCATTGTTCTGGGTCTGATCGGCGTTGCGCTGCGTCTGTCCCCAATACGCTGGCTGGCCTGGCTGGGCGATCTGTATTCCACGGTGATCCGCGGTATTCCCGATCTGGTGCTGATCCTGCTGATTTTCTACGGCGGCCAGGACCTGCTCAACCGTGTCGCGCCGATGCTCGGCTATGACGACTACATCGACCTGAACCCGCTGGCCGCCGGCATCGGCACCCTGGGCTTCATCTTCGGTGCGTACCTGTCGGAAACCTTCCGTGGTGCCTTCATGGCAATCCCGAAGGGGCAGGCAGAAGCCGGCATGGCGTACGGCATGAGCAGTTTTCAGGTGTTCTTCCGGGTGTTGGTGCCGCAGATGATTCGTCTGGCAATTCCGGGTTTCACCAATAACTGGCTGGTACTGACCAAGGCGACCGCGCTGATTTCGGTGGTCGGTCTGCAAGACATGATGTTCAAGGCCAAGCAGGCGGCAGATGCTACCCGCGAGCCTTTCACCTTCTTCCTCGCAGTGGCGGCGATGTACCTGGTGATCACCAGCGTCTCGTTGCTGGCATTGCGTCACCTTGAGAAGCGCTACTCGGTAGGCGTAAGGGCGGCTGATCTATGATCTTCGACTACAACGTCATTTGGGAGGCCTTGCCGCTGTACCTCGGCGGCCTGGTGACCACCCTCAAACTGCTCGCGCTGTCGCTGTTCTTCGGTTTGCTGGCGGCACTGCCGCTGGGGCTGATGCGCGTCTCCAAGCAGCCGGTCGTCAACATGAGTGCCTGGCTGTTCACCTACGTGATTCGCGGCACGCCGATGCTGGTGCAGCTGTTTTTGATCTACTACGGTCTGGCGCAGTTCGAAGCGGTGCGTGAAAGCTTCCTCTGGCCATGGCTGTCGAGCGCCACGTTCTGTGCGTGCCTGGCCTTCGCCATCAACACCAGCGCCTACACCGCTGAAATCATCGCCGGTAGCCTGCGTGCCACGCCCAATGGCGAGATCGAAGCGGCCAAGGCCATGGGCATGTCACGGGTCAAAATGTATAAGCGGATTCTGCTGCCATCGGCCCTGCGCCGGGCACTGCCGCAGTACAGCAACGAAGTGATCATGATGCTGCAGACCACCAGTCTGGCGTCCATCGTGACCCTGATCGACATCACCGGTGCCGCGCGTACGGTCAACGCTCAGTTCTACTTGCCGTTCGAAGCCTACATCACCGCCGGCGTGTTCTACCTGTGCCTGACCTTTATTCTGGTGCGCCTGTTCAAAATGGCCGAGCTGCGTTGGCTGGGCTATCTGGCCCCGCGGAAGCACTGATATGGAACGCATCGATCATGCATTGCCGTGGAGCCACCTGGGCAGCGAACGCCGGATTTCGGTGTTCCGCTTCGGTGCTGGCGAGCGCAAGGCTTACATCCAGGCCAGCCTGCACGCCGATGAACTGCCGGGGATGCGCACGGCCTGGGAGCTGAAAAAGCGCCTGACCGAACTCGAAGCCCAAGGCTTGCTCAACGGTGTGATCGAACTGGTGCCGGTGGCCAATCCACTGGGCCTGGGTCAACTGCTTCAGGGTAATCATCAGGGGCGATTCGAGGCGGGTAGCGGCAAGAATTTCAACCGCGATTTCGTCGAGCTGAGCGAGCCTGTGGCCGCTGAGCTGCAAGGGCATCTGGGTGACGATCCTCACGCCAATGTCCGTTTGATCCGAGAAACCATGAGCGATGTGCTGGCTGCCTTGCCGCCTGCCGCGAGTCAGTTGCAAGGCATGCAGCGCATCCTGCTCAGCCATGCCTGCAATGCCGACGTGGTGCTGGATTTGCACTGCGATTGCGAAGCGGCGCTGCACATGTACGCCTTGCCGCAACACTGGCCGCATTGGCGTTCGCTGGCCGCACACTTGAACGTCAAGGTCGGGCTGTTGGCGGAAGATTCCGGCGGCAGCTCCTTTGATGAAGCGTGTTCGCTGCCATGGCTGCGTCTGTCGCGTCTGTTTCCGGATGCCCAGATTCCACTGGCCTGCCTGGCGACGACCATCGAGTTGGGCGGCCAATCCGATACCGGTCGCCCAGAGGCGGAGGCTTACGCCGAAGGCATTCTGGCGTTCCTCGCCGAACAAGGCTTGATCAGCGGTGAGTGGCCAAAACCTGCGCAAGACGCTTGCGAAGGCCTGCCGTTCGAAGGCACCGAATTGCTGTTCGCGCCGCATCCGGGCGTGGTGAGTTTTCTGCGTAAACCCGGTGAGTGGGTTGAGGCGGGTGACGAGATTTTTGAAGTGATCGATCCGTTATCGGATCGGGTCAGCACGGTGTGTGCTGGTACGTCCGGGGTGCTGTTTGCCATTGAACGGCTGCGTTATGCCCAACCCGGTTTCTGGCTGGCCAAGGTGGCGGGGCGCGAAGCGCTGCGTCACGGGCGCTTGCTCAACGACTGACTGACTGTTTTTGTGAGAACCGACCGCATGTACAAACTTGAAGTCCAAGACCTGCATAAACGCTATGGCAGTCACGAAGTGCTCAAGGGCGTGTCCCTGAAAGCGGCGGCTGGCGATGTGATCAGCATCATCGGCTCCAGTGGCTCCGGCAAAAGTACTTTCCTGCGCTGCATCAACCTGCTCGAGCAGCCGCACGCGGGCAAGATTCTGCTCAACAACGAAGAGCTGAAACTGGTTGCCAACAAGGACGGCGCGCTGAAAGCCGCCGACCCGAAACAGCTGCAACGCATGCGTTCGCGCCTGTCGATGGTGTTCCAGCATTTCAATCTGTGGTCGCACATGACCGCGATGGAAAACATCATGGAAGCGCCGGTCCACGTGCTCGGCATGTCCAAGACAGAAGCTCGCGAGAAGGCCGAGCATTACCTGAACAAGGTCGGTGTTGCTCATCGCAAAGATGCTTACCCTGGGCACATGTCCGGCGGCGAGCAGCAGCGTGTAGCGATTGCCCGCGCGCTGGCGATGGAGCCTGAGGTGATGCTGTTCGACGAACCGACCTCGGCCCTCGACCCTGAGTTGGTTGGTGACGTGCTGAAAGTCATGCAGGCCCTGGCGCAGGAAGGCCGGACCATGGTGGTGGTGACGCACGAAATGGGCTTTGCCCGTGAAGTGTCCAACCAGTTGGTGTTCCTGCACAAAGGCGTCGTCGAAGAAAGCGGCAACCCGCGCGAAGTGCTGGTCAATCCGCAGTCCGAGCGTTTGCAACAATTTTTGTCCGGCAGCTTGAAATAATCAGGACTGCCGTTGTGCACCGCGATAGTGCATGCTTCGCAGCCTAAAGGCTGGCCCGGATCTCCTGTAGGAGCTGGTTTGCCAACCCCTGTAGGAGCTGTCGAGTGAAACGAGGCTGCGATCTTTTGATCTTTTAAAAAGCCAGGATCAAAAGATCGCAGCCTCGTTTCACTCGACAGCTCCTACATTAGGGGGGGCTACAAGCCAGCTCCCATATTTGATCTTTGCCGGTTTCAAGATTTGTGTTCATTTACGGGCTAGCCTTGGCCCATGCCTTCATTCTGTTCTTTGCTTCGGATTGCCCGCCATGACTGCCCATCGAATTGGTTTCCTGATTTGGCCCAGCACTAAAGCTCTGACGCTTGCGCTGGCTGAGGAGGCCTTGCGTGTTGCCCAGCGTGTGCATCCGGACGTTGTTTACGAACTGTCGTTTTTGCAGGCCGAACCACCGACCGAAGGCGCCTGGCAATTGCCGGGTGAGCCCTGGGCCGGCAAGCTCGAAAACTTCCAGAAACTGTTCCTGCTCGCCGACGAGCCGCCGACCTCGCTCGCGCCAGCGCTCAGCAGTGGGTTGAAACAACTGGTGCGCGCCGGGTGTGTCATCGGCGGGTTGTCGGCCGGTGTTTACCCGTTGGCGCAATTGGGTTTGCTCGACGGTTATCGCGCTGCCGTGCACTGGCGCTGGCAGGACGATTTCGCCGAGCGTTTCCCGAAGGTGATTGCCACCAGTCACCTGTTCGACTGGGATCGCGATCGCTTGACCGCGTGCGGCGGCATGTCGGTACTCGACCTGTTGTTGGCGGTGCTGGCCCGCGATCACGGCGCCGAACTGGCCGGTGCGGTGTCGGAAGAGCTGGTGGTCGAGCGCATCCGCGAGGGCGGCGAACGCCAACGCATTCCGCTGCAGAACCGCCTCGGTTCCAGTCATCCGAAGCTCACCCAGGCGGTGTTGCTGATGGAAGCCAATATCGAAGAGCCGCTGACCACCGACGAAATTGCCCAGCACGTGTGCGTATCGCGTCGGCAGCTGGAGCGGATCTTCAAGCAATACCTCAACCGTGTGCCGAGCCAGTATTACCTGGAATTGCGCCTGAACAAGGCCCGGCAAATGTTGATGCAAACCAGCAAGTCGATCATCCAGATCGGCCTGTCGTGTGGCTTTTCTTCGGGGCCGCATTTCTCCAGCGCCTACCGCAACTTCTTCGGTGCCACGCCGCGGGAAGATCGCAACCAGCGGCGCAGCAGCAGCCCGTTCGAGTTGTCATCGGTGCCGTCCGAGCGCGGTTGAATCTGCGCAAGGCTAACTCGAACCAGGCGTTGATTATTCGTCAACCTCTGAGTTTCCAGAGGACGACACCTCCAGTTGCGCGTTATCGATGATTTCATCAAGCCCGAAGTCAACGTTGTTCAACCTGAAATAATCAAAGAGTCGTCGAAGGCTGTCTTCGGACAACGGATTCCCTCTCAGGTTGAGGCTTTCGCCAATTTCCATCGGCAGCTCCAGAATGTCGCTGGGTATCTCAATGATCGCGTTTGCGCTCAGATCAACCACGTCCAGAAACTCGAGTTGCAGCAGCCCAGGGGGAAACTCGGTGATGCCGGTGCTGTTTAACAGCAGTACGGCAAGCTCGGGCATCTGACTGACGTCGGGTGTCAGCCCCAATGGGTTGTTGCTCAGCTCCAGATAATCCAGGCGTTCCATTTGTGCCAGTTCGAGTACGGTTTGCGCGGTCAGGGTGAGTTGACACCGGGTCAGGGCCAATGCTGTCAGATCGCCCATTCTGAAAACGGCGTCGGGGATTTCGTTCAGTGTGTATTCGCGGATGGTCAGGCTTTTGAGGCGGGGGAAGCATTCCAGAAAACGCCCGGCCCCTGAGGTCATGCCGGCGCTACTGTGCAAATAGAGCAGTGTGACGTGGCTGAAGTCGGCACTCAGCACCGGCAGGTTGCCAGTGATGTTGATGGTCAGCGTTAAATCATAGGTGGGTGTCAGTGTCGCGTTGAACCCATCCACATTGGTTTCATGGCGCCAGCAACGCTCTAGAATCCGTTTGGTTTCAATACGGTTCAACTCTTCGAGTACCCGCTCCGCGTCCGTCAGGGCTTGGCCAGAAACCGGGTGGTGGGTGGGAATGTCCTGGGTCCAGATTTCCAGGGTGGTCCTCAGCGTTTCGAACTCGCCTTCCAGGCGTGTCAGCTCTGTTTGGCCCTCTTGCAGTGTGCCAGGCAGGCGATAGATGAAATCGCTGGCTCGCTCTTGATCCAGTCGCGGATAGAGTCGTTGTAATCGTTGGATATCCTCCTGTTCAGCAAAGACACCGAAGTCAAGGCCGGTCTTGACGAAGTAGCGCTTGATGCGTTCGCGGTCTGCTGCGCAAATCGGGTTGCCGCCCAGGTCAAAGCCATTCTGTATGTCCGGTGGCAATTCGAAGAGGGCGGCAGGCAGTTCCGGGATTCGATTGTCATTGAGCAGGGCGGTTCGAAGATGGGGACGCGTCAGCAAACCGGTGGGGATGCTGGAGATGCCGGTCCCTGCCACATCGATGTAATCCAGATCGGGCATGTTTTCGACGTTGGGGAGTAACCCCAGCGGATTGTGATACAGCTCCAGTGTTGTCAGCTCGCTCAGTGCCGCGAGTGTCGCCTGGCTCTGCGGGGTGAGGGTGAGCGCACAGTCGCTGATAATCAGTTCGTTGAGGTGCGGCCATTGGGTGATGGCGTCCGGGATATTGCCAAGGTTGAAATTGCGCAGGGCCAAACGATGCAGCCCGGAGAAGCGCTTCAAGAATCCATTCACGCCCCGAGTGGCTCGATGGCCGGTCAATGAGAGGTTGCTCACGTGAGTGAAATCGGCGCTCAGCACCGGGAGCTCGCCCAAAATCGGCCGGGAAAAAATAAAATCGACCTGCCAGGTGTCGGTCAGGGGGTGGGAAGCCTGCCGACGCCAGCAGTCGAGCAGCTGGTTCATGAACTGCCTGCGATTGCGTTGTTGTGTGGAGAACTGGTTGGCGACGATTCTGACATCGGTATCCGGGATATATAGCGGGATATCGCCGGTCCAGAGTTGCAGTTCATCGACGAGCCTTTCGTGTTCGCCGATCAGTCGCGTCAATTCTGCTCGCGGCCCGCTCGGATGCAGCTGTAGCCGTTCGACGTACGCCTGCAGTTCCTCGGCCGAAAGATGGGGGAACAGATTATGGGCTCTGGCTTGTAACGTCGGTGGCTGGCTCGGCATACGCCGATAGCCTTCGGAGCCACCCAGCAGACGCATCACTGATGGGTCGTAAGTGGGTTTGAAGATGGGGTGATGCGATAGCAGTGCGCGCAACTCGTCGCGACTCAAGGCATGTTCGCGGATCGATTGTTTGAGTTTTTCACCTTCGCCGATATGGATCTTCAGCGCGCTACGCTCGATGTCGGGGAATGCCTGCAGCAGGCTGGTATACAAGTCGCTGACGGAGTTGAGTGCCTGGCCTGTCTCGTCATAAGCCTGAAACGGGCCCTCTTCAGTCATGACCAGGACCTTGTGCAGCGGCGCATCCGTTTTGCCGACGCTATCGATCAGTTGTCCCTCATAGCTGTACTGCCGCAGTTCGATGCGCAGTTGCCCCGACCAGCCCGGTAAACGTTCTAGCGAGTGCAGGGCCAGTCGCTGTGTGTCGAGGTTATCGGCGGTCGACTTAAGCTCAAGGCCTTCGTAGGCGCGTGTCACCCGTGTTTGCAAAGCGGCCTCACGGCTCAGTTCCACCAGTCGTCCGGGCAATGTTCCCTGTTTGAGCTGTTGCAGTTCCTGATCGCTCGCCGTGTCGAGCACCGCTTCTGCGAGGCTCGTCGGCAGGCCGGGTTCGGCGTTGATGATGGTGTGTGCCAGGGCGCGAGCGCCGCGTTCGAGTTTGCGATAGCGATAGTCGAACAAGATGGCTCTTTTGCGTTCGACAATCTCAGCCAGCGTGCGACGCAGTGTGCGAGTGCGGGTGTCGAGACGGGCGACGGAGGCTCCGAATTCTTCGCCCATCAGCGTTTTTATTTCGGCTTCATCCAGTGTCAGAAGAAACGTTTTGAGCAAGTCGTCGTCGTTCATTTGAGTGACATCGATTTGCAGGTCCGGCACCGCGGAGCCGGGGCTTTGCCAAAGGGTTTGAGCCTTTTCATCAATCAGGCGCAGGCCTTTTCGCTCGGGCCAGTAGCCGTTTTCGTGGAGTAATTCCAGCTGTGTCACGGGATCGGCCTTGAGGAAGTCTTCAGGCCGGTCGCTGTTCATCTGTTCGATAAAGGTTTGAATGTCCTGTTCGATCCTGAACCGTTTGAGGGTGTCGGCCAGCATCGGTGGCAGCCGTTCGACATCCGTGTGCATCTTGCACAGCGTGTTTTCATCGTCGCCGCTGATCTTGAGCATGCGCTCACGCTCGATGGCGGAAAAACGTTCCATGTCGGGACCGATACGGCGCAACAACTTGGCCTGATCCCATTCCAGCGGTTGCTCCAGCTCAGTCTGCCAGGCGCCCTCGCCATTGTGTTTAAGCACTGGTTTATAGGCGTCGGGGCGTGTCGGGTGGTCGATGCGGTGCTGGCCGGTTTGCGGGTCCTCGATCACGGCATAGAGTTTGTCTTCCAGCCTCAACAGGGTTTTGCCCTGATGGTTGTGCAGCCCGCGTTCGTCGGTTGGCGAACCCTTGGGCAGTTCTGCGCGTTGTTCGAACGGCGCCAGATCGGGCTTCCAGTAGCGGGTTTCGCCATTCGGTGTCTTGACCGGTTTGAAACGGTCAATGAACTCAACGACTTCTCGAGGCAGGACTGAACGAAACTCCCCCACGACGAGGGTGCCTCCTACCGCAAAGGTGCCCAGCTGTACCGCGGACTGAACCGTCTCCATGAAATGTTCGAGCGCTTCATCTGTCAGGCTTTCTGCCCAGTCGACGATGCCTTCGAAGGTCTCGTCGAGCAATTGGTACGCCACGTAGGCCAGCATCAGTTCGCCAAGGAACGGCACGAACGGCAGGGCGACAAAGGCTGCGATGTTCAACAGCGCCGAGGCAATTTCTGTGAAGGAGTCCCATAACACCCATCGGGCTTTTTGGTCGACCAGGGCAGTGGATACTGCGATGACCCGTGCATCGTTGAGGATCTTGTCCAGTTTGCGCTGGTAGAGATGAGTCCACAGATCGCCCTGGATTGGCACTGCCGCCATTTGCAGGTTGACGCGCTGGTCTGGATTTTCTCTCCACGTGGGGCGCGAATCGCCAGGTTGAAGCGGTTGCCAGATGATGGGGGTGAGGCGGTTGTTCAACTGAGCGAAAAAGTGCCCGCGATCCTCATGGTCGATAAAGCGACTGAAGAATTGTTGATAGTCATGATTGCGCAAGCGCTGGATCAGTTCCTGGGCGAATGCGCCGGTGGAGGAATACTCCTTGATCGGGTGTTCGGGGTCGTCGGGAATATAGGCCACTACCCGAACCGTTTCGTGCGAACGCTCCAGATCCGGGGCAAACAGCACGATACCGGTCAGGTTGGCGTTCATGATTGTCAGTTCATGGCAGCCCCATTCCTGGCCGCGCAGGCGCAAGTGTTGCAGGCCATCCAATAAGCCAAGGATCAGTTGATGAACAGCACCGCCAAGCTTGTTTTGCATGTACGCCATTTGCAGGGCGGCGGTGAGTGCCGCTTTCTGGCTGTTGCGAACTTTGGATTGCATGACCGCTGTCGCCACCGGATTGCGCAGGCCCAGGTTTTCTTCAAGGTGCTCTTTGTAGCGCTCGCCAATGTCCAGTTCCCGGCACAATCGGGTAAATGCAGCGATGGGCATTTTTTGCAGGATATGCGGCAGTTGTTTGAATTGCCCGGTGGAAGAAGGCGGGGTGATATAGGTGGAAGCGGACTCAAAGGCCTGGTCTGTCGTCTCGCTGCTTTCAAAATTGTGCAGGGCGGCATCCAGCAGCGACACGGTCCAGATGCGTGCTGCCCCGGATTTCAATCGCAGCCAGGGAATGCGGGCAGGAATATAAAGACGCAAAAAGGTATGGCTGACATCCAGTTCCAGCCCAAAGCGTTTCTTGATCTCGGCTGCAAGTATTGGCTCGGCAAAGGTGCTGGCGTTTTGTAGGCGCGCCAAGGCCCGATCGACACGGTTTTGCGCCTCCCAATGCCGTGCATTGAGTTTGCCCAGTTCGACGTGCTGTGCCCTGGAGGCTGCCTTGAGTTCAGCGGGTAGCTGCGGTTTGATCTTCAGCAAGGCTTCGCGCTTTTGTGCGTTCGCCTGCATCAACCAGGAAGGAATGACGCTCATCAGGTGCTGATAGTGCGCATCCGGCCTGAAAGGTAGCATCGAAGCTTCTGGGTGTTCGGTGTTCATGTTCATGGAAGAGGTCGTCTGGGTTCGAAAGACCCCTAGCAAAACCCATCAGCCTGAACGACGTGCGGTACATATTTACCGCCATCGGCAACACCGCATCAGATAGAACTGAGCACGCCTGCCGCAAACCCCGCCAGCAGTTTAAACTGCGCCTTTGCGACGCTATTTGTCGCATTGCCGTAAACCCGGGCAAAACCTGTGTTTGCGCTATAAGAAGTTGTCGCTTGGCGGCAAGGCCGGGCTGAAAACTGTCCTTACAATCCCCTCATCGCTCGCCAGTTTCAGGCGAGTGTTCCTTTTCAGGAGACTCCGATGTCCGTTGAGCACGCTGCGGTAGAACGCGCCGATTTCGACCAGGTAATGGTTCCCAACTACGCGCCAGCCGCTTTCATTCCTGTGCGTGGTGCCGGTTCCCGTGTTTGGGACCAGTCTGGCCGCGAGCTGATCGACTTCGCCGGCGGGATTGCCGTTAACGTATTGGGCCATGCGCACCCGGCGCTGGTCGCTGCATTGACCGAGCAAGCGAACAAGCTGTGGCACGTGTCCAACGTGTTCACCAATGAGCCGGCCTTGCGCCTGGCCCATAAGCTGGTCGACGCCACTTTTGCCGAGCGCGTGTTCTTCTGCAACTCTGGCGCTGAAGCCAACGAGGCCGCCTTCAAGCTGGCCCGTCGCGTGGCCCATGACCGTTTCGGTACCGAGAAGTACGAAATCGTTGCCGCGCTCAACAGCTTCCACGGCCGTACCCTGTTCACTGTGAACGTCGGTGGCCAGTCGAAGTACTCCGACGGCTTCGGTCCGAAGATCACCGGCATCACCCACGTGCCTTACAACGACCTGGCCGCGCTCAAAGCCGCTGTTTCCGACAAGACCTGCGCGGTGGTTCTGGAGCCGATCCAGGGTGAAGGCGGCGTACTGCCGGCCGAGCTGTCTTACCTGCAAGGCGCCCGTGAGCTGTGTGATGCGCACAACGCACTGCTGGTGTTCGACGAAGTTCAGACCGGCATGGGCCGCAGCGGCAAGCTGTTCGCCTACCAGCATTACGGCGTGACCCCGGACATCCTGACCAGCGCCAAGAGCCTGGGCGGCGGTTTCCCGATCGCAGCGATGCTGACCACCGAAGACCTGGCCAAACACCTGGTCGTCGGCACCCACGGCACCACGTATGGCGGCAACCCGCTGGCGTGCGCTGTCGCTGAAGCGGTGATCGATGTGATCAACACGCCCGAAGTGCTGAATGGCGTCAATGCCAAGCACGACAAGTTCAAGACCCGTCTTGAGCAGATCGGCGAGAAGTATGGCCTGTTCACTGAAGTCCGCGGTCTGGGCCTGCTGCTCGGTTGCGTGCTGAGCGATGCCTGGAAAGGCAAGGCCAAAGACATCTTCAACGCCGCCGAGCGTGAAGGCCTGATGATTCTGCAAGCCGGCCCGGACGTGATTCGTTTCGCCCCAAGCCTGGTGGTTGAAGACGCCGATATCGATGCCGGTCTGGACCGTTTCGAGCGCGCCGCGGCGAAGCTGACGCAAGCCTGATAGACCTTTCGACGCCTGACTGTTCAGGCGTCGATCCAAATATTTGTTTCGGGCTGGATCAAAAGTGTGGGAGCTAGCCTGCTAGCGATGAGGGCCTGATAGCCAACATCATTGTTGCCTGACAGGACGATATCGCTAGCAGGCTAGCTCCCACAGTTGACTCTGAGTTGTTTCAGGGATGGCCCGGGTTTTTTTCTTCTGTAAGTTCTGAGATTAAGGAGTGACACCATGCTGGTGATGCGCCCCGCGCAAATGGCTGATCTGGGCGAGGTACAGCGTCTGGCTGCGGACAGCCCGATTGGTGTCACTTCCTTGCCGGATGACGTTGAACGCCTGAGCGACAAGATCGCCGCAAGCGAAGCCTCGTTCGCCGCTGAAGTCAGCTTCAACGGCGAAGAGAGCTATTTCTTCGTCCTCGAAGACACGGCCACCGGCAAGCTGGTCGGCTGTTCGGCCATCGTTGCCTCGGCCGGTTATTCCGAGCCGTTCTACAGCTTTCGTAACGAAACGTTTGTGCACGCCTCCCGCGAGCTGAAGATTCACAACAAGATCCACGTGCTCTCCCAGTGCCACGACCTGACTGGCAACAGCTTGCTGACCAGTTTCTACGTGAAGCCGGAACTGGTGGGTTCGCCTTGGGCTGAGCTCAATTCCCGTGGTCGCCTGTTGTTCGTGGCCAGCCATCCGGAGCGCTTTGCCGATTCGGTGGTGACCGAGATCGTCGGTTACAGCGATGAAAATGGCGACTCGCCGTTCTGGGATGCCATCGGTCGCAACTTCTTCGACCTCAACTACGCCGAAGCCGAGCGTCTGTGTGGCCTGAAAAGCCGCACGTTCCTGGCCGAGCTGATGCCGCATTACCCGATCTACGTGCCGTTGCTGCCGGATTCCGCTCAAGAGGCGATGGGCCAGGTGCACCCGCGGGCGCAGATCACTTTCGACATTCTGATGCGCGAAGGCTTCGAGACCGATCACTACATCGACATTTTCGACGGTGGCCCGACGCTGCATGCCCGCGTCTCGGGGATCCGTTCGATCGCCCAGAGCCGTGTAGTGCCGGTGAAAATCGGCGAGCCGGTCAAAGGCGTTGGTCGTCAGTATCTGGTGGCCAATGCCCAGTTGCAGGATTACCGCGCCGTTTTGCTTGAGCTCGATTACGCGCCGGGCAAACCCGTAACCCTGGATCTTGAAGCGGCCGAAGCCTTGGGCGTCGGTGAAGGTGCCAGCGTGCGCCTGGTGGCGGTTTAACGCCTGCTGCTATGCCTAAAAGAGTGAATGCTTAGTAAAGCAGCGAGTTTCACGGGTGGCTCAAGCGGCCCGTTTGAGGAGATAGCATGATTGTTCGTCCCGTACGCAGCAGCGATTTACCCGCTCTGATCGACTTGGCCCGCAGCACCGGTACTGGCCTGACCACCTTGCCGGCCAACGAAGAACGTCTGGCTCATCGGGTCGGCTGGGCCGAGAAGACCTTCCGCGGCGAAGCCGGGCGCGGTGATGCGGACTACCTGTTCGTACTCGAAGACGACAATGGCCGTGTGGTGGGTATTTCCGCCATTGCCGGCGCCGTCGGCCTGCGCGAGCCCTGGTACAACTTCCGGGTCGGCCTGACGGTCAGCGCCTCCCAAGAGCTGAACATCTATCGCGAAATTCCGACGCTGTTCCTGGCCAACGACCTGACCGGCAACTCTGAACTGTGCTCGCTGTTCCTGCATGCCGATTATCGCAGTGGCCTCAATGGCCGCATGCTGGCCAAGGCGCGTCTGCTGTTCATCGCCGAGTTCCCTCAACTGTTCGGCAACAAGATCATTGCCGAGATGCGCGGCATGTCCGACGCGGCGGGCCGATCGCCGTTCTGGGAAAGCCTGGGCCGTCACTTCTTCAAGATGGAATTCAGCCAGGCCGATTACCTGACGGGTGTGGGCAACAAGGCATTCATCGCCGAACTGATGCCGAAATTCCCGCTGTACACCTGCTTCCTGTCCGAAGATGCGCGCAACGTGATTGGCCAGGTTCATCCAGACACCGAGCCGGCGCTGTCGATGCTCAAGAGTGAAGGTTTCAGCTATCAAGGCTACGTCGACATCTTTGATGCCGGCCCTGCGGTGGAATGCGAAACCACCAAGATCCGTGCGGTGCGCGACAGCCAGGCGCTGGTGCTGGCCATCGGCACCCCGGGTGACGACGCCACGCCGTTCCTGATTCATAACCGCAAGCGCGAAGACTGCCGGATCACTGCCGCGCCAGCACGCTTCGCCGCCGGCACTTTGGTGGTCGATCCGCTGACCGCCAAACGTCTTCAACTCAACGCCGGCGATCAAGTGCGCGCCGTTCCGTTGTCCGCTGCTCGGGAGTCGAAATAATGAATTCGCTATACATCGCCGGTGAATGGCTGGCTGGTCAGGGTGAAAGCTTTCAATCGGTAAACCCGGTGACCCAGCAAGTGCTGTGGGCCGGCGAAGGCGCCACGACCGGTCAGGTCGAGTCGGCTGTGCAAGCCGCGCGTCAGGCGTTCCCGGGTTGGGCTCGCCGTACCCTGGAAGAGCGCATCAGCGTGTTGGAAGCCTTTGCCGCTGCGTTGAAGAATCACGCTGACGAGCTGGCTCGCACCATCGGTGAAGAAACCGGTAAACCCCTGTGGGAAGCGGCGACTGAAGTCACCAGCATGGTCAACAAGATTGCCATCTCGGTGCAGAGCTATCGCGAACGTACCGGCGAGAAGAGCGGCCCGCTGGGCGACGCCACTGCGGTATTGCGCCACAAACCGCACGGTGTGGTGGCGGTGTTTGGCCCTTACAACTTCCCCGGTCACTTGCCGAACGGTCACATCGTGCCGGCGCTGCTGGCCGGGAACAGCGTGCTGTTCAAGCCGAGTGAGCTGACCCCGAAAGTGGCCGAGCTGACGGTCAAGTGCTGGATCGAAGCCGGTCTGCCGGCTGGTGTGCTGAACCTGCTGCAAGGCGCTCGCGAAACCGGTATTGCCCTGGCGGCGAACCCGGGCATCGACGGTCTGTTCTTCACCGGTTCCAGCCGTACCGGCAATCACCTGCATAAGCAGTTTTCCGGTCGTCCAGACAAGATCCTTGCACTGGAAATGGGCGGTAACAACCCGCTGGTGGTGGATCAGGTCGCGGACCTCGATGCCGCCGTTTACACCATCATTCAGTCGGCCTTCATTTCTGCCGGTCAGCGTTGCACCTGTGCCCGTCGCTTGCTGGTGCCGCAAGGCGCCTGGGGCGATACGCTGCTGGCGCGTCTGGTGGCGGTCAGCTCGACGATTGAAGTCGGTGCGTTCGATCAGCAACCGGCGCCGTTCATGGGCTCGGTGATTTCCCTCGGCGCTGCAAAAGCGCTGATGGATGCGCAAGAACATCTGCTGGCCAACGGCGCCGTGGCGCTGTTGGAAATGACTCAGCCCCAGGCTCAGGCAGCCTTGCTGACCCCGGGCATTCTGGACGTAACGGCGGTTGCCGATCGCCCGGACGAAGAGCTGTTCGGTCCGCTGCTGCAAGTGATCCGCTACGCTGATTTTGAAGCGGCGATCGCTGAAGCCAACGACACCGACTATGGCCTGGCGGCTGGTTTGCTGTCGGATTCCGAAGCGCGTTATCAGCAGTTCTGGCTGGAAAGCCGGGCCGGTATCGTCAACTGGAACAAGCAGCTGACCGGTGCGGCGAGCAGTGCGCCATTCGGCGGTGTCGGCGCATCGGGCAACCATCGCGCCAGTGCCTACTACGCCGCAGATTACTGCGCGTACCCGGTGGCCTCGCTGGAAACCCCGAGCCTGACCATGCCAGCGGCTCTCACGCCTGGCGTGAAAATGGCGTGATGCCCATCGCCAGCAGGCTGGCTCCCACAGGTTCGGTGGTGTACACAAATTTTGTGTGCGACCCAATCACTGTGGGAGCCAGCCTGCTGGCGATGGCCGCGCCGCGGTCTTACTGAATAGTTACTGAAGCCATAACAACAGATTCTCGTGGAGCCTCGCTGATGAAATCCTATGAAGTCAATTTTGACGGTCTAGTGGGGCCGACCCATAACTACGGCGGCCTGTCCTACGGCAACGTCGCGTCCCAGAGCAACAGCCAGCAGTCTTCGAACCCGAAGGAAGCCGCGCTGCAAGGCCTGGCGAAGATGAAAGCGCTGATGGAAATGGGCTTTCAGCAAGGCGTTTTGGCGCCACAAGAACGTCCGGACGTAGCCGCATTGCGCCGACTGGGTTTCAGCGGTACCGATGCTCAGGTGATCGAGCGCGCCGCCAAAGAAGCCATGCCGCTGCTGGTTGCCAGTTGCTCGGCGTCGAGCATGTGGGTGGCGAATGCCGCCACGGTCAGCCCGAGCGCCGACACCGCGGATGGCCGCGTGCATTTCACCGCCGCCAACCTGAACTGCAAATACCACCGCAGCATCGAACACCCAACCACCAGCCGCGTACTGGGGGCGATGTTCGCCGATCAGAAGCACTTTGCTCACCACGCCGCTTTGCCAGCCGTGGCGCAGTTCGGTGACGAAGGCGCGGCCAACCACACCCGTTTCTGCCGTGACTATGGTGAAGCTGGCGTCGAGTTTTTCGTGTTCGGTCGCAGCGCGTTCGACACCCGTTACCCGAATCCGCAGAAGTACCCGGCACGCCAGACGCTCGAAGCGTCCCAGGCCGTCGCGCGTCTGCACGGCCTGAGTGATGACGGCGTGGTCTATGCCCAGCAGAACCCTTCGGTGATCGATCAGGGCGTGTTCCACAACGACGTGATCGCGGTGGGTAACGGCGAGGTGCTGTTCTATCACGAGGACGCCTTCCTCGACACCGAGCAGATGCTGGCTGAACTGCAAGGCAAACTCGCAAAAGCCGGTGGCAAATTTCAGTCGATCTGCGTACCGCGTTCCGCGGTCACCGTGGAAGACGCGGTACGTTCCTACCTGTTCAATAGCCAGCTGCTGTCGCGTCCTGACGGCACCATGCTATTGATCGTGCCGGAAGAATGCCGTGGCAACGAGCGTGTCTGGCAGTACCTGCAAGGCCTGACCAGCTCTGGCGGCCTGATCCGCGAGGTGAAAGTTTTCGATCTCAAGCAGAGCATGCAGAACGGCGGTGGCCCGGCTTGCCTGCGGTTGCGCGTCGCACTTAACGAAACCGAACTGGCGGCCGTCAACCAAGGGGTTATCATGACGGCACCGTTGTACGGCACATTGACCGAATGGGTCGACAAGCACTACCGCGACCGCATGACCGAAAACGATCTGGCGGACCCGCAATTGCTGCTTGAGTGCCGGACGGCACTGGATGAACTGACGCAAATCCTTAAACTGGGCGCGGTTTATCCATTCCAGATCAATTGAACGTCGAGAGCGTAAAACACATGAGCGATACCCTGCAGCTGATCCTTGAAGACACCGACGGCACGCAACTGGAAACTTCCTGCACCCGCGTCGCGGTCATGTGGCAAGGCAAAGAGCTGTGGATCCAGCAGGACGGCCGCGGCCAGTTGCTGATCGGCGTGGACGTTGAAGAAGGTGACGCTGAATACGCCAACCTGCTGCTGCGCCCATTGGCGACTAATCTGGTAAGTTTGCAACTGGAGATGGAACCGGCGGACGTCGGTGATGATGAGGACCACGTACACGGCCCGGATTGCAATCACGACCACTAAGGAAACCGCTCTATGCTCGCCCTCGGCAAACTGCTTGAACTGACCCTCGCCGGCCGCGAACCGGCGGAGAAGACTCAACTGACTGTCGAAGGCGTGCGGATGCGCTGGTTGAGCGAAGGTGCGCTGGAAGTCCGGCCACCTGAAGCCCGCGACAATGGCCTGGACCTGCTGCTTTCGGCCGGCATCCATGGCAACGAAACAGCGCCGATCGAGCTGCTCGATCGCCTGTTGCATGACATCGCCCGCGGTGACTTGAAGCCGTGCGCACGTATTCTGTTCCTGTTCGGGAACCCGGAAGCAATTCGCAAAGGCGAGCGTTTCATCGAGCAGGATGTCAATCGGCTGTTCAACGGCCGGCACGAACAAACCAGTGGTTCCGAGGCGTTGCGCGCTTGTGAGCTGGAGCGGCTGGCGGCGACTTTCTTCAGCCTGCCGGACCGCAATCGCCTGCACTACGACCTGCACACGGCGATCCGTGGCTCGAAAATCGAGCAGTTCGCCCTGTACCCCTGGAAAGAAGGTCGTCAGCATTCACGCCTGGAACTGGCTCGCCTGCGCGCCGCCGGCATGGAAGCGGTGCTGTTGCAGAACAAACCCTCCATCGTCTTCAGCTCCTATACCTACGACAAGCTCGATGCCGAGTCCTTCACCCTGGAGTTGGGCAAGGCCCGGCCGTTCGGGCAGAACGATGGGGTCAACGTCAGCCTTCTTGAAACCCGCCTGAAGCAGATCATCGAAGGCACCGAGCCGCCAATGACCGACGACGGACTGGATGGCTTGCAATTGTTCAGCGTCGCGCGGGAAGTCATCAAGCACAGCGATAGCTTCCGCCTGAACCTGCCGACGGATATCGAGAACTTTTCAGAGTTGAAGGTGGGGTATGTACTGGCCGAGGATATCGCCAATACCCGCTGGGTCATCGAAGAGCAGGGCGCCCGGATCATCTTCCCGAACCCCAAGGTCAAGAACGGCCTGCGCGCCGGCATCCTGATCGTGCCGACCACCGACGAAAACCTCGCGTAGGCACAACACATGATCGTTCCCACGCTCCGCGTGGGAATGCAGCCCGGGACGCTCCGCGTCCCAATAGCGGACGCAGAGCGTCCATTGAGGCATTCCCACGCAGAGCGTGGGAACGATCATTCGACTAGACGGCTACTGCGCGGGGCTCGCTGCGACGCAACGCACGCATCTTGTGTAGCGTATCCGCACAAGTCTTTGCCGCTTCCTGACCTTTATGCACGAAATGCTCGAAGAAGAACTTCTGATGTTCTTCGCCGGCATGGAAGTGATGCGGGGTCAAAACCACCGAGAACACCGGCACTTCGGTTTCCAGCTGCACCTGCATCAGGCCGCTGATCACTGACTGGGCGACGAATTCGTGGCGATAGATGCCGCCGTCGACCACCAGGCCCGCCGCGACGATGCCAGCATAACGACCCGACTTGGCCAGCAGTTTGGCGTGCAGCGGAATTTCAAAGGCGCCGCCGACCTCGAAGAAATCGATGTCCGACTCCTGATAACCCTGAGCAATCATTTCGGCGACGAAGCCTTTACGGCTCTGATCGACGATTTCCTTGTGCCAGCAGGCCTGAATGAACGCGACGCGCTCGCCCTGATGGTTTTTGCTTTTGCTATCGATTGCGGTGGGTTGCATGTTCTGACTCCTGTTTGTGTGAAAAACAGGGCGTTATGAATCGAATGGGATTTAAGGGTATGCACGCTCGCACGAGTGCCTGCGGACAGCCCTTTGGCGCCAATCCCGCTCTCTCTTCATCCGGACTATGACCGTCGGCCCCGGGATCACACCGGGTCTGCTGACCTTGCCGCCATCACAGCCATTGCCGTGCTGCCGCCAAGCGCTCGCGGGCTATGCGCATTGCGCGCAATTACCGCCGGTGGGGAGTTACACCCCGCCCTGAGAACGTTTTGCCGCCAGATTGTTTGGCGGCGAGCGTTTTTAACACATATTTCCGGGACGTGCATGGCCAATACCGGTCAATCAAAATGCAGAACCTGTGGGAGCGGGCTTGCCCGCGATAGCGTTGTGTCAGTCACCTTAGTTATCGACTGACAGTTCGCTATCGCGGGCAAGCCCGCTCCCACAGGGATGTGCTTTCTCGAGGAGTAACGTGCCTTTTCCTTGTTCAAGGCTTGATTATTCGGCGACTTGACCGCAGTAATTCCAATCCAAAAGGGATTTTCCCCTGCTTACCGAGGCCAGATTCATGAGCGTTATCGATCTTCGCAGCGACACCGTCACCCAACCGACCGAAGGAATGCTCGACGCGATGGCCAATGCAGCCACCGGTGACGACGTTTATGGCGAAGATCCGACGGTCAACCGTCTGGAGGCCGAACTGGCAAAACGATTGGGTTTTGCCCAGGCACTGTTTGTCCCGACGGGCACCATGAGCAACTTGCTCGGTCTGATGGCCCACTGCGATCGCGGTGACGAATACATTGTCGGACAACAGGCTCACACCTATAAGTACGAAGGTGGTGGCGCGGCAGTGCTTGGTTCGATCCAGCCGCAGCCGCTGGAAGTGCAGGCCGATGGTTCGCTGGACCTGGCGCAGGTCGCCGCCGCGATTAAACCGGATGACTTCCACTTCGCCCGCACTCGTTTGCTGGCGCTGGAAAACACCATGCAGGGCAAGGTTTTGCCGCTGGAATATCTGGTCCGGGCACGCCGTTTCACTGGTGAAAACGGCTTGGCGCTGCATCTGGATGGCGCACGACTTTACAACGCGGCAGTCAAGCTTGGGGTCGATGCGCGGGAGATCACTCAGTATTTCGATTCGGTTTCGGTTTGCCTGTCCAAAGGTCTGGGGGCGCCGATCGGTTCGGTGCTGTGCGGCTCGGTCGAGTTGATCGCCAAGGCGCGACGTCTGCGCAAAATGGTCGGCGGCGGCATGCGCCAGGCCGGGATTCTCGCCGCAGCGGGGCTTTATGCGCTGGACAACAACGTTCAGCGCCTGGCAGATGACCATACCAATGCGCACTATTTGGCCGACGGCCTGCGAGCAGCGGGCTATGAGGTCGAGCCGGTGCAGACCAACATGGTTTACGTGCAAGTGGGCGACAAGGCCGAAGCGATCAAGGCTTTTGCCGCGACACGCGGGATCAAGCTCAGCGCTGCCGGTCGTCTGCGAATGGTCACGCACATGGACGTCAGTCGTGCGCAAATCGAGCAAGTCGTCGCCACATTTGCCGACTTTTCTCACAACTGACCGTGTTAGCCGTCCAATTGACTGTTTGTATCGTACAAACACACTGTACCTAGTCACTAACGCCGATATAATGCGGCCCTTTGCCGTCGCTTCGTCTGTTGACGTTTCGCACAGGCCTTTGGCCGCAGCCTCCGTGGAAGAACCTAATGAAAAGCGCAGAAATCCGTGAAGCCTTCCTTCGCTTCTTCGAAGAGCAAGGCCACACCCGTGTAGCCTCCAGCTCTTTGATTCCGGGCAACGACCCAACCCTGCTGTTCACTAACGCGGGGATGAACCAGTTCAAGGACTGCTTTCTGGGCCAGGAAAAGCGCGCGTACACCCGCGCTGTAAGCAGCCAGAAATGCGTGCGCGCCGGCGGCAAGCACAACGATCTGGAAAACGTCGGTTACACCGCCCGTCACCACACCTTCTTCGAAATGCTGGGTAACTTCAGCTTCGGTGATTATTTCAAGCGTGACGCCATCACCTACGCCTGGAACTTCCTGACCTCCGAAAAGTGGCTGAACCTGCCCAAAGAAAAGCTCTGGGTCACCGTCTACGCCAGCGATGACGAGGCGTACGACATCTGGACCAAGGACATCGGCGTGCCGGCCGAGCGCATGGTTCGCATCGGCGACAACAAGGGCGCGCCGTACGCGTCCGACAACTTCTGGACCATGGGCGATACCGGCCCATGCGGTCCTTGCACCGAGATTTTCTACGATCACGGCGCCGACATCTGGGGTGGCCCACCGGGTTCGCCGGAAGAAGACGGCGACCGTTACATCGAAATCTGGAACAACGTGTTCATGCAGTTCAACCGCACCGCCGATGGCGTGTTGCACCCGTTGCCAGCGCCGTCGGTGGACACCGGCATGGGCCTGGAGCGGATCAGTGCCGTGCTGCAGCACGTTCACTCGAACTATGAAATCGACCTGTTCCAGAGCCTGCTGATTGCATCGGCCAAGGCGATCGGTTGCACCAACGATGCTCAGGCGTCGCTGAAAGTCGTGGCTGACCACATCCGTTCCTGCGGCTTCCTGATTGCCGACGGCGTGCTGCCGTCCAACGAAGGTCGCGGCTATGTGCTGCGCCGGATCATTCGTCGCGCTTGCCGTCACGGCAACAAACTGGGCGCCAAGGGCAGCTTCTTCTATCAGATCGTTGCGGCCCTGGTCGCCGAGATGGGCGAAGCGTTCCCTGAGCTGAAATCCCAACAGGCGCACATCGAGCGCGTCCTGAAAGCCGAAGAAGAGCAATTCGCCAAGACCCTGGAACAGGGCCTGAAGATCCTCGAGCAGGATCTGGCCGAACTCAAAGGCGACGTGGTGCCGGGCGATGTAGTGTTCAAACTTTACGACACTTACGGCTTCCCGATGGACCTGACCGGCGACATCGCTCGCGAACGCAGCCTGACCATCGACGAAGAAGGCTTCGAGCGCGAAATGGAAGCCCAACGCGTCCGTGCCCGCTCCGCCAGCTCCTTTGGCATGGACTACAACAGCCTGGTCAAGGTTGATGTGGCCACCGAGTTCACCGGTTACACCGCTCACAGCGGTTCCGCCAAAATCGTAGCTCTCTATAAAGACGGGCAATCGGTTGACGTGCTGAGCGAAGGCGAAGAGGGCGTGGTCGTTCTCAATCAGACCCCGTTCTATGCCGAATCCGGTGGTCAGATTGGTGATTGCGGCTTCCTCCAGGCTGGCGCTGCGCGTTTCGACGTGCGCGACACCACCAAGACCGGCGGCGCGTTCCTGCACCACGGTGTGCTGGATTCGGGCAGCCTGATCGTGGGGGCTCCGGTCGAGACTCATGTCGATGCCGACGTGCGTCACGCGACTTCGCTGAACCACTCCGCCACTCACTTGCTGCACGCCGCATTGCGCCAGGTACTGGGCGAGCACGTTCAGCAGAAAGGCTCGTTGGTCGACAGTCAGCGTCTACGCTTTGACTTCAGCCACTTCGAGGCGATCAAGCCTGAACAGTTGAAGGCGCTGGAAGACATCGTCAACGCCGAGATTCGCAAGAATTCCGAAGTTGAAACCGAAGAAACCGACATCGAAACCGCCAAGCAAAAAGGCGCCATGGCGTTGTTCGGCGAGAAGTACGGCGACAGCGTGCGCGTGCTGAGCATGGGTGATTTCTCTGTCGAGTTGTGCGGCGGTATTCACGCCACCCGTACCGGCGACATCGGCCTGCTGAAAATCATCAGCGAAGGCGGTGTGGCCTCCGGTGTGCGTCGTATCGAGGCAGTGACCGGTGCAGCTGCTCTGGCCTACTTGAACGCGGCAGAAGAACAACTCAAGGAAGCGGCCAACCTGGTCAAGGGCAGCCGCGATAACCTGATCGACAAGCTGTCGGCTGTGCTGGAGCGCAACCGTCTGCTGGAGAAGCAACTCGAGCAGTTGCAGGCCAAGGCGGCTAGCGCGGCGGGCGACGATCTGTCGGCTTCTGCCCTGGACGTCAAAGGCGTGAAAGTGCTGGCCGTGCGTCTGGACGGTCAGGACGGCAAGGCGCTGTTGGCGCTGGTCGATCAACTGAAAAACAAACTCGGCCGCGCAGTGATCCTGCTCGGCAGTGTCCATGAGGAAAAGGTCGTTCTGGTTGCAGGCGTGACCAAAGACCTGACTGGCCAACTCAAAGCCGGTGATTTGATGAAACAGGCTGCTGCGGCAGTGGGCGGGAAGGGCGGTGGTCGTCCAGACATGGCGCAGGGCGGTGGTATTGACGCTGGCGCACTGGATGCCGCATTGGCCCTGACTGTTCCATTTGTAGAGCAGGGTTTATAAGGCAGTGTGTCTGGCCCGCGGTCTAGTGGCGGGCCAGAACGCTGTTTGAGTGATTATTGGGCGCCCTTCATGGGCAGAGGCGGCTTTGAAATGGCTTTGATCGTACAGAAATTTGGAGGCACCTCAGTCGGCACTGTCGAGAGAATCGAGCAGGTCGCCGACAAGGTTAAGAAATTCCGCGAGGCGGGCGATGACCTGGTGGTTGTGCTGTCTGCAATGAGCGGCGAAACCAACCGTCTGATCGATCTGGCCAAGCAAATCAGTGGCGACGGTCAGCCGGTTCCTCGTGAGCTGGATGTGATCGTATCCACCGGTGAGCAGGTGACGATTGCACTGTTGGCCATGGCGCTGATCAAGCGTGGCGTGCCAGCGGTGTCGTACACCGGCAATCAGGTACGGATTCTGACGGATAGCGCGCACAATAAAGCGCGTATCTTGCAGATTGATGACCAGAAGATTCGCGGTGACCTGAAGGCTGGTCGTGTGGTGGTTGTCGCCGGTTTCCAGGGCGTCGACGAGCACGGCAATATCACCACCCTCGGTCGTGGCGGTTCCGATACCACCGGCGTGGCGCTGGCGGCAGCCCTGAAGGCTGACGAATGCCAGATCTACACCGACGTCGACGGTGTCTACACCACCGATCCGCGTGTGGTGTCCGTGGCTCAGCGCCTGGACAAGATCACCTTCGAAGAGATGCTGGAAATGGCCAGCCTCGGTTCCAAGGTATTGCAGATCCGTGCGGTGGAATTCGCCGGTAAGTACAACGTTCCGCTGCGCGTACTGCACAGCTTCAAGGAGGGTCCGGGCACCCTCATTACTATTGATGAAGAGGAAACCATGGAACAGCCGATCATTTCCGGCATCGCTTTCAACCGCGATGAAGCCAAGCTGACCATCCGTGGCGTGCCAGACACCCCGGGCGTGGCGTTCAAGATTCTCGGCCCGATCAGTGCCGCGAACATCGAAGTCGACATGATCGTGCAGAACGTTGCGCACGATAACACCACCGACTTCACCTTCACCGTGCACCGCAATGACTTCCAGGCGGCGCAAACCGTTCTGGAAAACACTGCTCGCGAGATCGGTGCCCGTGAAGTCATTGGCGACACCAAGATCGCCAAGGTCTCGATCGTCGGCGTCGGCATGCGCTCCCACGCAGGTGTGGCCAGCCGTATGTTCGAATCCCTGGCGAAAGAGAGCATCAACATCCAGATGATCTCGACCTCGGAAATCAAGGTGTCCGTGGTGATCGAAGAGAAGTACCTGGAGCTGGCTGTGCGCGCTCTGCACACGGCTTTCGAACTGGATGCGCCGGCCCGACAGGGCGAGTAATACGTTCCCCCAAGGGCGCGGTCTGACCGCGCCCTTCGTTTTTTTGAATGGCGCGTACCAAAACTGTTCTTTTGCTCGCGCTAGTCAATACTCAGGCATGTAGGGCTGCGATCGTTCCGGTTGTAGGTCGAATGCCTTTTTTTTGCAGACTGTTGTCCCTGAAATGAAATGCGTGAGGAGAAAGGTATGCTGATTCTGACTCGTCGGTGCGCAGAAAGCCTGATTATTGGTGATGGCGAAATCACTGTGACCGTGCTCGGCGTAAAAGGAAATCAAGTGCGTATCGGTGTCAACGCCCCGAAAGAGGTTGCTGTGCATCGTGAAGAAATTTACCTGCGTATAAAGAAAGAGAAGGACGAAGAACCAAGCCATTAATTTTTATCGTTTTTTATGTTTGCAAACGGGGAAAAGGTTGGTTAAGATACGCCCCGTGTTGCGGAGAGCTGGCCGAGTGGCCGAAGGCGCTCCCCTGCTAAGGGAGTACACCTCAAAAGGGTGTCGGGGGTTCGAATCCCCCGTTCTCCGCCATTATTTGCGTAGTACGTTGTAATCTGGCTTCTTCGGTAAGTTGTTGAAATTACTAGAAAAAGTGCTTTACAAAAAGATTCAACGGCCTATAATGCGCGGCAACAAATGCACTCGTAGCTCAGCTGGATAGAGTACTCGGCTACGAACCGAGCGGTCACAGGTTCGAATCCTGTCGAGTGCACCATTTAAGAGTTGTTTGCAGTAATGTGAATAACTTGGCTTCAACCAGTTGTGATCTGGTATAAAAACACAAATGCACTCGTAGCTCAGCTGGATAGAGTACTCGGCTACGAACCGAGCGGTCACAGGTTCGAATCCTGTCGAGTGCACCAAACAACAAAAAGCCCGCGTTTAACGCGGGCTTTTTGCCGTCTGCGATTTGGCTTTTCCTTTGGTACAACCTTTCTCGTCAAACTCGATATGAGCACTGCGCCCTCGCTTGTTGTCGTAGCGATAGCTTGTGGCTGAATTGCGGGTGGTGATTTTGTCGGGTTTGCCGAGCGCACTTTCGACGTCCTGCTGGCTCATGCCGGCAACGACCCGCTGATTGATGATCGCTATGCGGCGTTCCTTCGCGCTGAGCAGATCTCCACATATGCCTTCGGATTGACCAACCACCGTCGGCTCTCTCCTTTGCAATTTCGTACCTGATGTTTCGCGAGACTCGGCCTCAGGCATCAGGGGCGTCACGCTGCCTGGCAGGAACGTGCGTACGTCGTGTGCTGAGAGGCTTTCTCCTGTCGTACAGCTCAAGGTTGTGAAGGTGATGTGCCCATTGGCCGCTTCGCACCGGTGAACGGTCGTGGCGAGCACTTGGGGCGGCAGGCAGAGCAGGGTGGCAAGCAAATAATGAGCAATCGATGGCATTCGACGTCCTCCATGACGGTCTTCATCAAGGGTAGTCATTACATTTTCAGGCGGCGGTGTGTTTTCTTTTCAGGATGAGTCGTCGCAGTTTCATGGATCAGGATGGCGCTCAGGTTTATCTCGCAAGCACTTGTTTCAGCCGCGATTTTTTAACGTTTAAAACCGTCAGGCGGTGTTATCATTGCGCCCGTCAGCCCCGCCGGGGCTTGTGGAATACCTCCATGGACTTACCCAGTAGTTACTCGTTACCCCGTTTTTACAATCATGAATTGACTGATTGATCCTTCCGGCGTGCCCCGCTGCTGGGAGTGGAGTTCGCCTATGTCTGAAGCTGAAGTAAAGAAAACGCAGGAAAGCTTGCAGGACCGCCTCGCTCAAGTCGTTGAGCTGCTGCAGCGCCAGCGAGTGGTCGAAGACCTGACTCATCGCCAGGAAGGTCCGCATCACGACCGGGTCGAGAACCTGGTTCACCGGCAAAACCTTGTCGAGTTGCAACGCAAGCTCGATGATCTGCATTCCGCCGACGTTGCCTACATCCTTGAAGCCTTGCCGCTGGACGATCGCCTGACAGTCTGGCAATTGGTCAAGGCTGATCGCGACGGCGACATTCTGCTCGAAGTATCCGATTCGGTTCGTGAAACCCTGATCGCCGACATGGACGATCACGAGCTCTTGGCGGCGGCCAAGGACATGGATGCCGACGAACTCGCTGACCTGGCCTCCGAGCTGCCGCGAGACGTCGTCCACGAGCTGATGGAAACCCTCGATAATCAACAGCGTGAGCGCGTCCGCTCCGCGTTGTCCTATGACGAGGAGCAGGTCGGTGCGCTGATGGACTTCGAGATGGTGACTATCCGTGAGGATGTCAGTCTCGAAGTGGTTTTGCGTTACCTGCGTCGTCTCAAAGAACTGCCAAGCCACACCGACAAACTGTTCGTGGTCGATTACGACGGCGTGCTCAAGGGTGTGTTACCGATCAAGCGTCTGCTGGTCAACGACCCGGAAAAGCAGGTGTCGGAAGTCATGGCCAGCGACCCGGTGAGTTTTCATCCGGATGAAGATGCTTACGAGGCAGCGCAAGCATTCGAACGTTATGACTTGATCTCGGCGCCGGTAGTCGACAAGAACGGCAAGCTGATCGGTCGTCTGACCATCGATGAAATGGTCGACCTGATCCGTGAAGAGAGCGAAAACGAAGTTCTCAACATGGCGGGTCTGCGTGAAGAAGAAGATATTTTCGCATCAGTCTGGAAGTCCCTGCGCAACCGTTGGGCCTGGCTGGCGATAAACCTGATCACCGCGTTCATTGCATCCCGGGTGATCGGCCTGTTCGAAGGATCCATCGAGAAACTGGTAGCACTCGCGGCATTGATGCCGATCGTTGCCGGTATCGGTGGCAACTCGGGTAACCAGACAATCACCATGATCGTTCGGGCCATGGCGCTGGACCAGGTCAGTACCGGCAATACGTCGCGGCTGATGCGCAAGGAGTTGGCGGTCGGCTTGATCAATGGTCTGGTCTGGGGCGGCGTGATTGGTGTGGTGGCCTATTTGCTTTATGGCAGTTGGTCCCTGGGCGTGGTGATGACCGCCGCCATGACGCTTAACCTGTTGCTTGCGGCGTTGATGGGGGTTTTGATTCCGATGACCCTGGCGCGGCTTGGGCGCGACCCGGCAATGGGTGCCAGTGTGATGATCACGGCCATGACTGACAGTGGCGGCTTTTTCATCTTCCTCGGGCTGGCGACGATTTTCCTGCTTTGATGTCCTGTTTTAAAAGAGCCCGCCAATCGGCGGGTTTTTTTTAGCCAAATTTCAGGCAAAAAAAAAGCCAGCAATTACGCTGGCTTGAGCTTTCGGGATGAATCAGGAAGCGTCTGCGGCCATTTCGGCGTCATGGGCGATCAGCGAAACCAGAGCGTTTTGCTGGCGGTGGGAGAGCTGGCGGAAGCGCTGCAGCAGTTCGCGTTCATGCAAAGACAGTTCGGGGCTGTCCAGGCGCATGCTCAACTCTTCACCCAACGCGCCTTCCTGAATAAGGCTTTGCTCAAGGCGCGCGATGATTTCGGAGTTCATGCTGCGATGATGATTGCGAGCCACCTCGGCAATGCGTTCACGCATTCCGTCTGGCAGACGTACGACGAACTTGTCAGCCGTACGGCTGGAATAAATTGCCTGTTTCAATGGGCGCATATATTTAACCGGTTAGTTCAGGGGAGCGGTTCTCGGGATAGGCCGCAGGATGTCAGATAGGACAAGCACTCCGGCCAAATGTTCAACCTGAATTGATAGAGGCGCGTATCATGCCTCAAATTAGCCAGATCATTGGCGTCAATTCTGTGACAAATATTGATCTGGGTAAAGGCTTAATGCCAGCACCTATTACCAGAAATGCGGACTGGTTTGAAAATAATCCATGAGTCCGAATGACTGACCGCGTCCTCTTGCCCGACAGGTGATGCCCGAAGACGCCTGAAGGTGCATGCTATGCGGATTCGATCCTTGTTCCTTACCTTATACAGGATAGTGGCAAATGGCCGATTTACTAGTCTGGGCGTATGGCGCGGGATGATTTCAGGATGGGTGGCAGGCTAATTTATTTAATAGGGCCTTCGGGATCCGGCAAGGACAGCCTTATCGAAACCGCTCGCGAGCCGCTGCGCGCACGCAATTGTGAAGTCGTGCGTCGCGTTATCACACGCTCGGCGGAATCGGTGGGTGAAGACGCCATCGAGGTGTCCCGCGAAGAGTTCGAACAACGCAGGGCCGAAGGAGATTTTGCGCTGTCGTGGCAGGCCAATGGGCTCAATTACGGTATTCCTGTGCGCGTAGACCAATGGCTCGCGGATGGTCGCGATGTGTTGATCAACGGTTCGCGCGGGCACCTGGCAGAAGCGCAACAGCGCTATCCCACGCTATTGCCGGTGCTATTGACGGTCAAGGATGAAGCCCTGCGCGAGCGCCTTTTACGGCGGGGGCGTGAGAGCCCGGCAGAAATTGAAGCAAGACTGCGCCGTAATGCGCTGTTTACGGCTGATGAGCCAATCGATGGTATGCAGATCTGTCAACTCGATAACTCCGGCGACCTTACTGTAACTGTCGCCAATCTTCTGGAGCTGCTGAACCTCAGCGCAAAACCGGATCGAACTTGATCTTGCGCCCGGCGATCAGCGCCAGCACGAACAGCGTACCGAACACGGCGCAAGCAATCAGGGGCAGGGTGACGACCGTGTCCCCGACCAATGACAAATGAAGGATGCCACTCAGTAAGGCGAGGACGAAAAATCCTGCGGCTGATTTAGACATGCTGTGCTCCTGATGGGGTGATTTCAAAATACCAAGCGTTCGAAAGACTGTGTGCGCAACTGAATAGTCTCTTGGCTCACCTCTTGGCTGACAAAACCGCGTTGATCGCTCAGGACTGCCAACTGCGGTGTTTTTTGCAGTTGCAGGTAATGGGGGATGCGTTGAGCAATCGTCGCAACATCGTTTTCGGGGAAGAAATGAAAACCCACCAGAACCGCCAAAGCGACCGCGTTTGCGACTAACAGAGCGCTGTTCATGGGGCTGACCTCCTGTGTTCTGTGAGAACAGCCGAAGCAGCCTGCATGCCAAAAGTTTAACGGCTATTAAATCCTTTAAAAACAATGAATTAAGATATTTTTGCAAAATCCCCGCATTGCATTTTGCAATGATGGCATTTTGCGGTTATGCAATTTGCACGGTAAACAAAGCCACGCTCTCGTGAGGCGTCTGCCTACACTTAAAAAGCCCTACGGACGACATGACAAAAGCGGGCCTGCCCGTTAACATGCACGCCGTCCATCGCTGCGCATTTCTTTGCGGGCGACTTGTGTCTCAGTAGCTCAATTGGATAGAGCATCCCCCTCCTAAGGGGAAGGTTGGCAGTTCGAACCTGCCCTGGGACACCACCTATTTGAAAGCCCCACGCAGAGTGATCTGGTGGGGCTTTTTTGTGGTTGTCTGCAGCGGTGGATTCGTCTCCAGCCCAACATCAAGCCGTCAGCGTATGGTCAGCCTCCCCAAACCAGGTGCGCACCAGATCGGTACCGCTTGTGCCCGTGTTGGCAAGGACCGCCACATCGGCGAAGTTCGTACCATTGGCTGCACCATCGGCATCCACCTTCACGGTGATGTCGCTGCCTGATTGCGCCAGTTGGACGAAGTCGGACGCCTGGCTGATACCGCTAACGAAGTTGGCGCTGAGCAGGGCAGAGAGGTCGAGTGCGTCGCCTTCGGCGAAGTTGTAGTCGAGGATGGTGTCCCCGCCTTCCGCCGCGTTGAGATAGGCGAACATATCGGCTCCCGCGCCACCGCTGAGCGTGTCCTCCCCACCACGACCCGCCAGGATGTCGTTGCCGTCGCCGCCACTGAGTACGTCTGCCGCCATGCTGCCTACGAGTGTGCCACTGGATGCTCCGTTGTAACTGACCTGGGTACCGGCCTCGCCGTCGGAGACCTGGAAGTCCTCCACTGTGTAGTGCCCTAGCAGGTTCACCTCGGCCCGGTGCATGCCGTCGTCCACCGTCAGCAGGCCGCCGCTGCCAGAGGCGTTGGCGCTGTAGCTGAGCTGGGTGTTGGCGCCGAAGGCGAGATCGCCGAAGGTCAGCATGTCATCGCTTTCCAGACCGAGGATGCCGACCAAGGAACCCGCCGCTTCGGCCTGTGCGATTACCAGCGTGCCCGCACCGTCGCCGTGGAAGGCGACGGACCCGTGTGCTGCGCCGGAAAAGGTCAGGGTCGCGTCGCCGTCGATGGTGGCGCTGCCGTTGCCCATCACGTCGGCCAGCAGGCGCATGTCGCCACCGTTGGCCCATAAGTGACCGGAGTTTTCGACCGCACTGGCCACCGTCATGCCGCCTTCACCCGTGGATTCCAGCACGCCGCTGTTGGTGATGGTGTGGGTGCCGGTGTCGAGCACCAGGCTGTTCAGCCCACTGGCCAGGATCAGGCCTGCATTGACCAATACCAACTGCCCGGCGCCCAACTGGCCGGCGCCGGAAATGCGGTTGTCGACGTTGGTCAGCACGGTGTCGGCGCTGCCACCGAAAATCACGTTCTGCGCGCTGTCGGATAGCAGTACCTGGCCGCCACCGGTCAAGGTTGCACCGCGGAACAGAATCTCAAGATTGGTCTCGCTGCCGGTGGAGCCGAGTTCGATGGTGCCGCTGTTATGAATGCTGCCACCGAACGGCATGATCGCGCCGTCGGCAATGGTGAGGGTACCGGTATTGGTCATGACCGGGTCCACATCGAACTGGAAGTTCGCTTCGCTCAAGTCCGCCGCATCGACACCTTTAAGGGTGACCGACTGGCCGGAGCTGATGCTGACCAGCGCATTGCCATTGGCGTCGTTAGCGATACTCAAGTCAGCAAAACCGGTGACACCCGCGAAGCCGATCAGGTCGATCTTGTCTACCGTGACATCGAAACTGTAGATCTGGTTGTTGCCGATCGGCTGAGCGAAGACGAAAGTGTCGGCACCGGACGAGCCAGTCAGGTTGTCGTCAGCGGACAAGGCGAAGATTGGTGCGTCGGGGGCAAAGGCCTCGACGTTATTGAACACATAGGAACTGCCCACACTGCCGTCGGCGTTAGTCCAGGTCATGTTGATATGGAGCACCGCGGCGCCCGCGAAGCCTTCTGGTGTTGTCACGGTCAATGCGCCGGGATCACTGGTCTGCACGGTCCAGCTGCCGTCGCCGTTGTTGGTTCCGGTGTTTAGAGTCCAATTCGACGGAACGTCGGTAACTGTGACAACAAAGCTGTCAATCAGGCCTGCTGATGGATCTGCAATCGCAAGGTTTATCGCTTCTCCGGACACTCCCGCAGGGTAAGTCAGGCTAATGCTTGTTGCAGCACTAACGTTGCCCGCCGCGTCCGTAGCCGTGACAAATAGCGTCTTGGTACCCGTAAACTTGCCATCCAGATCAATATTGGCGAATTGACCGCCGGTATTGGTCGTACCGGTCCCAATTTCTGTGTCGCCGGCGCCAAATACACCGTTGCCATTGTCCAGGTAAACCTTAATGGATGAATTTGCCTCGGCGTTCCCTGAAAGCTTATGGTTTGGGCCACCGCTCTTGTTGTAAGTCAGCCCAGTCGGTGATTCTGGCGGTGTCATATCAACCGGAGTCTCAACTACGTTCTGCACGTTTACCGTAATTGTCTGCGTGTCGGTTCCGCCATTGCCGTCGGCCACCAGAACGTCCACAACATAGGCATTGTCACCGTCAGCATCACCGACATCCTGGGCATTCTCGTAATCCGGCGCCGAATTGAACGTCAGCACCCCGCTTGAACTGATCGAGAACTTGCTGAAGTCCGTCCCGGCCGTATTCAGGATCGAGTAGCTCAGGGTTTGCGCCGGAAGATCAGCATCGGTCGCCGTTACTGTCGTGACCGCCGTGGTGTTCTCCGCCACATTGACCGAAGCCGTCGCACCACCACCGTTGGAGGTGATCACCGGGGAGTTATCGTTGACCCCCGTCACGGTCACCGCGATCGCCTGGTCGTCAAACAGCGTGCCGTCCGACGCCCGCACAATCACGTCATAGACGTTGTTGATTCCCGAGTCAGTCGGCGCTTCAAAGTTGGGTGCAGAGATAAAGCTCAGCGCGCCCGTGCCTGAAACGATCGAGAACTTCGCGGCATCCGCTCCGCCGACGATGCTGTAGCTCAGGGTTTGCGCCGGCAGATCGGCGTCGATCGCTGCCACCGTCGTGACCACCGTGCTGTTCTCCGCCACATTGACCGAAGCCGTTGCACCACCACCGTTGGAGGTGATCACCGGGCTGTTGTCGTTGACCCCCGTCACGGTCACCGCGATCGCCTGGTCGTCAAACAACGTGCCGTCCGACGCCCGCACAATCACGTCATAGACGTTGTTGGTTCCCGAATCAGTCGGCGCTTCAAAGTTGGGCGCAGAGACAAAGCTCAGCGCACCCGTGCCTGAAACGATCGAGAACTTCGCGGCATCCGCTCCGCCGACGATGCTGTAGCTCAGTGTTTGTGCCGGAAGATCAACGTCGGTTGCTACCACCGTTGTAACTGCCGTGGTGTTCTCCGCCACGCTGACCGAAGCCGTCGTACCACCGCCGTTGGAGGTGATTGTTGGCGAGTCGTTGCTGCCGTTGATGGTCACCGTCACCGCAGTCGCGGTGCCGTCGGCACTGAGTACCGTGAAGGTGTCGGTCAGGCTGTCGCCGACATTGAGTGCGTCGAAGGCCGAGTTGGCGGTATAGCTCCAGTTGCCCGCGGCATCGATGGCGAAGGTTCCGTTGGCGCCGGCGGTAGCGGATTGGGCCTGGAAGGTTTCCGGGCTGTCGATGTCGCTGATGGTGAGGGTGCCAGCTGTGGTCAGCGGGGCATTGGTTTCGGTCAGCGTGACGCTGGCCGAGGACAGCACGGCGGTGTCGTTACTGCCTTTGATGGTGACGGCCACCGAGGTCGCCGTGCCGTCGGCACTGAGTACCGTGAAGGTGTCGGTCAGGTTGTCGCCGACATTGAGTGCGTCGAAGGCCGAGTTGGCGGTATAGCTCCAGTTACCCGCGGCATCGATGGTGAAGGTTCCGTTGGCACCGGCGGTACCGGACTGGGCCTGGAAGGTTTCCGGGCTGTCGACGTCGCTGATAGTCAGGGTGCCGTTGGTGGTCAGCGGGGCATTGGTTTCGGTCAGGTTGACGATGTCGGCGGACAACACCGCGGCGTCGTTGGTCCCGAGGATATTGACGGTGACCGAAGTGACGGTGCCATCGGCACTGCTCATGACGAAGGTGT